>NZ_LGAK01000016.1 GCF_001292705.1 Marinagarivorans algicola | reverse complement strand
GTGTTGTTATAAGTATTAAATTTATGATCGATTTTTTGATTGCCCGCGCTAAAGTGTTAACCCCCTAAGCTCCTAATTCCCTGCAAGCTCTTATTTTACATGTCACTATGCTGATGCGCTACTTGACCCTTATTTGCTTAGGTTTTGCTACTTAAATAGCGAACCAGCAATTTATTACTGTGTTTATTATCAATATTTTTTGATTTAAGCGAAGAGTTACATAAAAAATTAATATATCTACAATATGCTGATTTAGCTGTTAAGCCTGCTTGTCAATCAGTTTATGTATTTTTTATATCAATATTAACAGTTAACCCTAATAATTATTTTTATAAGGAGTTTCGTATAATGAAGATGTTGTATAAAACGGTCGTTTTAATTTTAGCTATTATTCCTACGCTCAACGGTTATGCTGCAACTTGCCCAGATGCTGATGCATTTAATGTACTACCGTCGTTTAATGCACCACAAAAAAAACCTTTTAAGCATTTTGGTAATAAACTGTTATCTGGATTTTATCAGCCTTTTCACATGGTGCAAGATGCTATTGTGCTTGAGGGTAAAACAGCAACCTTAGTGGGTAAGTTTGATTACGATATTATTTTGCACAAAGATTTAGAAGGTGAAAAAGTACATACCTACCTCTACAGTAAAGGAATGACGAAATGGGAATATATCGGTGTATCTGTAACTAATAAAGATGGCAGAATCTACGTGCCAATTGCCGACCGTCCAGTAGGTGAATACATAGTTAAAATGGTAGTTGAAGGTGATCTTAGCTCGGCAACCGGTTATTTGAATGTGGTAGAGCCCAATCGAAAAACCATTTTATTTGACATCGATGGTACATTAACCTTAAACGATTTCGAAGGCATTGGTGACTATTTTGGAAGTAAAACGGCTGCTGCGCATGCTTATGCCACAGAAGTTGTTAAAGCCTACACTGCAAAAAACTATCAGATTGTTTATCTAACAGGTCGGCCTTATTGGGTTGCCGAAGATACCCGCCAGTGGTTTAAAACAAACAATATTATACCTAGGCATTTACATACCAACCCTTCTAGTGGCGGGTTGCTTTCATTGGATACTGAAAATTATAAAGCGGACTATATTCGCTACTTGGTTAATGAGGCACAATTGGACATAGTGCGAGCTTACGGTAATGCTGCTACTGACATTAGTGCATACGCAAGAGCTGGCTTGCCAGCTCAACATACTTATATTATAGGCCCGCAAGCGGGTAATGGCGGCACACAGGATATAGGTGGAGATTATAGTTATCACTTTTCGACAGTTGTAAAGAGTACGCCTGCTGTCAATTGCCGAAGCTAATTTTAGATTGAATATATAAATAATAGCCTTAAAAACCCCTAGCGATTTTTTGATTACTAACTCTTGATCTTCTAATCGATAACAACACAGCAGCAAACGTGTCATGATAGTCAGATCAAATGGCGACTAACGGAGCTGCTGTGAATATTGAATTAACAACCACGCCATCGGCGCGAGATGCAAAAATTATTAGCCAAGGTATTGTCAATTACAACCACGCAATGATACCCACCCTTGAACCTGAGGATAATGAGATAAAGTTTTCGGTGTTTGCGCGGGACAATAGCGGTAGTATTACCGGTGGTTTAAGGGCAGTATGCTACTGGAATACCTTGCATATTGAATTGTTGTGGGTGTGTGAACGCGCTCGAGGGGCTCAGGTTGGTAGTCGCTTGGTCGGTAAAGCCGAGCGTTTTGCATTGAGTCAGGGCTTTAAGCGTTCACTGTTATTTACGACTAGCTGGCAGGCTAAACCGTTTTATGAAAAGCAAGGTTATTGTTTAGAGGCCAGTATTCCTGATTACCCAGAAGGTTATGTGTCGTATCTATTAACTAAAGTATTACTTTAGGTTTTTGATTTCTTCGTATTTAGGCTCACTGTGTTTTGCTCTCTCGTGAAATCGTGTATCCTCGCAAAATTTTACCTCAGTATTGCCGTGAAACTCGATATGTTTTGAGTGTGTTAGTCAAGCTCAATTCCTATGGTGCGAGCGTAAGTGGACAATGAATGAAGGTATTGATTATTTAGGGTACAGCTATGACATCACTCATTATTAAAGATATACAAAAAGGTAACGGAAAAGAGGCGGTAAAAGGCGCTTTAATTACAACGCATTATCGTGGCTTTTTAAGCGACGGTACACTTTTTGATTCCTCTTATGATAAAAATAAACCGTTTCAATGTGTTATTGGCACAGGCCGTGTGATCAAAGGCTGGGATCAAGGTATTTTAGGTATGAAAGTAGGTGGTAAACGCACTTTAGAGGTGCCCGCACATTTGGCTTATGGTGAGCGTGCGATGGGTAAGGTGATACCGGCTAATTCTGATTTGAAGTTTGAGATCGAATTACTTGAAGTGTTAACACGTGATAATTAAATATTATTTAAGTATTATTTAAGTATTAAATAGCAGGCTGCCAATCAAGTGGCAGCCTGCTTGGGGTATAGGTATTATTTCACTGATTAATCAGTGGTAACGTTGTCGCCATATAAAGCAGCCGTTAACTATTTAAGGTCAAAGCGATCGAGCTGCATCACTTTAACCCAAGCTTTAACAAAGTCGTTAATAAAGCGTTCTTTTGCTCCATTGTATGCATACACTTCAGCGACTGCGCGTAGTTCTGAGTTGGATCCGAAAATCAAATCAACAGGTGTTGCCGTGTATTTGATAGTTCCTGTTTTACGATCAGCACCTTGATAAATACCAGCTTGATCGGTTTTATGCCATTGCGTGTTCATGTCGAGCAAGTTGATAAAAAAGTCATTGCTGAGTACGCCTGGGTTACGAGTGAATACGCCGTGTTTTGTACCGTCGCTATTAATATTTAATGTACGTAGGCCGCCCAGTAAAACAGTCATTTCGGGCACGCTCAGAGTTAATTGATCGGCTTTGTCTACTAGCATTTCAGTGGGTGTGCGATAACTTTTGTTACTATCAAAGTAATTGCGAAACGCATCGGCTGTTGGCTCAAGTAGTGCAAAAGAGCGTACATCTGTTTGTGCTTGTGTTGCATCACCGCGCCCAGGAGTAAAAGGTACATCAACGTTAACACCTGCTTGACTCGCTGCTTGCTCGATACCTACTGCACCGCCCAATACAATAAGATCAGCCAGTGAAACATGTTTACGAGATGAGCTTTGGTTAAAGTCAGATTGTATTTGCGTTAGTGTTGCTATGACTTTAGCTAATGTTTGTGGCTTATTCACTACCCAGTCTTTTTGTGGTGCTAAAGCAATACGAGCACCGTTTGCACCACCGCGCATATCGCTCGCTCTAAAGCTAGAAGCTGAAGCCCACGCTGTATGGATTAACTGCTGAGTTGTTAAGCCAGAATTAAGAATCTGCTTTTTGAGTTTTTTAATGTCACGTGCAGCGATAACTTTTTTATCAGAAACAGTGATAGGGTCTTGCCAAATGAGCTCTTCGGCAGGTATATCGTTACCAAGAAAGCGTGTGCTTGGTCCCATATCACGATGCGTTAATTTATACCATGCCTTAGCAAAGGCTAATTGATATTCCTTAGGGTCGGCTAAAAAACGCTCTGCTATTTTTTTGTATGCTGGGTCAAATTTCAGCGCTAAATCGGCGGTAGTCATTACCGGAGGGTTGCGCTTGTCTTTAATGTGCGCATCAGGTACTGAATTGTGAAATGATTCATCGGTGGGCACCCATTGAATAGCGCCAGCAGGGCTGCGTACTTGCTTCCACTCTAAATTAAGTAAGTTAGATAAGTAGAGTGTTGTCCATTGTGTAGGGGCTTGCGTCCAGGCGCCCTCAAGGCCGCTCGTGACAGTATCTTCTGAGTGGCCTTTTCCGCACTTGTTCTTCCAGCCTAGGCCTTGCTCTTCTAATGGTGCAGCTGCAGGCTCGCGACCTACGCAATCGCTAGGTTTGTGTGCCCCATGCATTTTGCCAAAGGTATGGCCGCCGGCAATGAGTGCTAAAGTTTCTTCATCGGTCATGGCCATGCGGGTAAAAGCTGTGCGGATATTTTTAGCCGAGCCGAGTGGGTCTGGCTTACCCATGGGGCCTTCTGGATTGACATAAATCAATCCCATATGGGTTGCCCCTAATGGGCGTTGAAGTTTACCGTCTTTTTGCTTGCGGTCACTCGCAAGCATTTCTACTTCTGGGCCCCAGTATACAAGATCTGGCTCCCAGTCATCGGCTCTGCCACCGGCAAAACCGTAGGTTTCAAAGCCCATGTTTTCGAGCGACACATTACCGGCTAAAATAATTAAGTCACCCCACGATAAAGCGGCACCATACTTTTGTTTAATGGGCCAAAGTAGGCGACGGGCTTTATCCAGGCTTGCGTTATCCGGCCAGCTATTAAGAGGGTCAAAGCGCTGCTGTCCACCGTCGCCACCGCCGCGCCCATCAAGTGTGCGGTAGGTGCCGGCGCTGTGCCAAGTCATACGGATAAAAAACGGACCGTAATTTCCAAAGTCAGCGGGCCACCAATCTTGTGATGAGGTGAGTAGTGTATCGATATCTTTTTTAACAGCTTCTAAATCTAAGCGCTTAAAGGCTTCGGCGTAATTGAAGTCTGGACCTAATGGGTTGGAGCGCGCGTCATGATCGCGCAGTGGCGCTAAATCAAGCTGCTCTGGCCACCAAAAATTATTGGACTTGGGTTGCCCGACTAACACGCTACCGCTACCTATTGCCCCTTTGGGTTTGCTAATACTTGATGGGTCGGCTATGGCCTTTAAAGGGGCGTAGCTTGTGCTGTATATCCCTGCTATAGCCAAAGCGGTGAGTGATTTATAAAATTTCATGAGATGCGTTCTCTTGTGAGTGTTTTGGTTTTAGTTTTATTGTAACTATTCAGAGATACCGAAATTGGGCACTAATGAATCATTGTCTGGGCCGCTCAAGCCATCCATGGGCGCTATATAAGCGCTCCCGGCACTTAAATGCCCATAAAATAATCCATCAGTGCTCTATCAGGTAAATTTTTTCAGCTTGGCTGAATAATTACGTTTTATTTTTGGTTTGCATCGTTGCAATATAAAATATGTTAATTACTTGTTGCTGTTTTACTTTTAATATAGAGAAGCTGCAGTTTGGGCGCTATATAAATGCTAGTACCACTTTAGAGCTGGCCCTGTGCTGTCTCAGTTGCTTTACGCAGCGTGCGACGCAGCAGTTTTGTTGTGCAGCGCGCTTTGAGCTATAAAGCTGTGGGTGAACTATAAAAACTTGTTAACCACAGTGACACTTTTTTATTGCTATAGCGACGATAGGTAAAATTAATAATCTGTTAAAACAGGTTTTATATGTCAAATAGCTAATATGACAGCCATTTTTAGTGGATGGTTAGTGTCTTAAATGATCAAAGATGAGCAGTGGCGACCTGGCCGGCTGTGCAATAGCATGCTGGAATGCTATTCCGTAGAACTTAATGCTTCTATATCGCACTCTAAAGTTACACTGTGGACTTGATGGGATGGTAAGTCAGAGTGGCAGAATTTGAGTGCGGGCTGTGTGTACGAGGCTTGTTTTGCACTACGGTTATGCAATCGGTGGCTTTTTACGCTTCAACTGCCTAAAATGCTTAGCTAAATTAAGCTGTAGTGGTCTGTATCGATGGAAACTCTAACCCTTAAGCCGCTTAAGGCGGTACGTGGCGAAGTGACTTTGCCGGGCTCTAAAAGCCTTTCTAACCGTATTTTATTATTAGCGGCCCTCGCCCAGGGGCAAACACGTATTACTAATTTACTCAATAGCGATGACGTCAAACATATGCTAAAGGCACTCACACAGCTGGGCGTTAGTTATGCGCTCAATGCCGAGCGCACAGAGTGTACCGTTACAGGTCTAGGTGGCGTGTTTAATGTTGCTGAGCCGGTGAGTTTGTTTTTGGGTAATGCAGGTACCGCTGTACGACCTTTAACCGCAGCGCTATGTGTAAGCTCGGGTCAGTTCGAAATTACCGGCGAGCCGCGCATGTATGAGCGCCCGATTGGCGACCTCATTGATGCTATGGCGCAATTAGGTGCCGATGCTACCTACCTTAAAGATGAAGGTTTCCCACCACTGGACATTAAAGGTAAGGCGCTTGCCGGTGGCAAAGTGAGCATTCGTGGTAATATTTCTAGTCAATATTTGACGGCTTTATTGATGATTGCTCCGTTATTACGCAGTGATTTACATATTGAAGTGGATGGCGAACTGGTCTCTAAACCTTACATTGATATTACTTTAGATACTATGGCTAAATTTGGTGTGAGTGTGACCAACAATCATTATCAAAGCTTCGTGGTTAAAGGCGGACAAACCTACACTGCTCCAGGGCATATTATGGTTGAAGGAGATGCATCGTCGGCGAGTTATTTTTTGGCTGCTGCTGCGATTGGGCATGGTCCAGTTAAGGTGCATGGTACAGGTAATGCCAGCGTGCAAGGTGATGCTGCATTTGCTCGTGTACTTGAGCAAATGGGTGCCAAAGTCGAGTACAGTGACTACTGGATTGAGGTGACCGGCACAGGCACGCTCAATGGGATTGATGTTGATTTAAACCATATTCCCGATGCTGCAATGACCATTGCAACTGCTGCTCTTTTTGCAAAAGGCAGCACACGCATTCGCAATATTTATAACTGGCGCGTGAAAGAAACCGATCGCTTAAGTGCTATGGCGACTGAATTGCGAAAAGTGGGTGCGATAGTCGAGGAAGGTGAAGATTATATCCACATTACCCCGCCTACACAGATGACAAGTGCAGCCATAGATACCTATGATGACCATCGCATGGCAATGTGTTTTTCACTTGCCAGTTTTGGTGATGCAAAAATCACAATTAATGACCCTCAGTGTACCTCTAAAACCTTTCCAACTTATTTTGATGAGTTTGCAAAACTACGAATCGAATAAGACGTTTTGATATATTATTTTTTGGCCATTTAAGCGCTAGTTTTTACCTGTAAAGTAAGGCTAAATTTATACGTGAGTGCATGCAATATTAAGCTTTTCAGCAGTACAAAATCGAGATTTTAAGAACGTTAATATAGTGTCAGTTTGGGTGCCTACAACAGTGGTAAATATAAAACCTTGGCTCTTGCTGAGGTTTTTTGTCTTTGAGAATTTTGGGTGTTGACCTTGGGCGATCATTGGTAAAATAGGTGGCGAGTATTGATTATGGCGATAAAAAAAATAATAACCTTTGAGCCTTGCTTTTTATTGGCGTTGATTTGGGTGTTTTATTTTTTAGCATTTGTGATTCCAAATCTTAACTACATATTGGGTATTCAGCCGCGTACGTTGTCTGGTTTGTGGGGTATTGTGGCCTCGCCTTTTGCGCATAAAAATCTATTGCATATTAGTGCTAACTCTATCTCATTACTTGTACTGGGTACTTTATTGCGCATGCAAGGGCGTAAGCTGTACTGGAAGGTGACAGTATCAATTACTATTTTAAGCGGCTTAGGTACTTGGTTAATTAGCCCGCCGGCGATAGTGATTGGCGCCTCAGGCTTGTTGTTTGGCTATTGGGCCTTTCTTATTGTATATGGTATCAAGCGGCGCTCATTGATAGCTATTGCCATAGCCATTGCGGTGTTGATATTTTACGGCACCATGTTTTTTTCGCTACTGTACGCTGCCCCAGGTATTAGCTGGACGGCGCACTTTTGCGGCACTATTGCCGGCGCTAGCATTGCCTGGTTTTGGGCGCCGCAGCGTCAATAGTCGTTCATGCTATGAATTTAAATGTGAAGTTGGCGTCGAATCCAAAACTTAATACGACGAAAATACCGAGCACAAGTGTATGATTGATTATCAACCCATCGTAAAAAAAGTATCTAGCATTGCTATACAAGTAGCCATTATGCTTTTTGTATTTCTATTGATGAGTACAGCATTAGATATTTGGCGCGCACAACAATTACCCCAAGGTACTTTACCTGTGGGTAGCTATACTACTCTCAACGAACAGGTGATTAATTTCCATGATCTTGAGCATTATGCTGCGGATGAATTAGTGGTCGTTTATTTTTGGGCTACTTGGTGTGGTCCTTGTAAAGTGACCAGCCCATCGGTCAAGCAACTAGCAAAGCATCACCCCGTGGTTAGTATTGCCATGGCCTCAGGAGATGACAAGGTTCTTGAGCAATATGTCAGTAGCAGTGGCTTAAATATCCCGGTTATTAATGATGATAATCAAGCGATAGCTAATACTTGGGGGGTCAAGGTTACGCCGACAGTGTTATTTATTAAAGGTGGTCAAATACATGGCTATACTATGGGCGCCAGTGGCTACCCAGGCTTGTTGGCGCGGGCATGGTGGCTGGCCAAAGGCTAAGTTAGGGAATATAAAGTTTCAAAAAGGCGGTCATGTAAAGTGTGCTTTAGCAAGAGTATTGAGATGATGCCCATAAGGCATAGGTTACAGGTATAATACTGACATATTTTTGAGCAATACTGGCGATATTATGAACGATCACATCGATTACAAAAACAACCCTTTGCATGGCTTAGGCCTTAAGGCACTACTCACCGAGCTTGTAGAGCATTACGGCTTTAATATTTTATATGCGTATATGAATATTAATTGTTTTAAAACGAATCCTAGTATTGACTCAAGTATTAAATTTCTTAAAAAAACAGATTGGGCGCGCGAAAAAGTCGAAGCTTTTTATTTGTACCAATTTAAAAGTTTGCCACGGGCATCGAGTGAGCAATTTGAGCTGCCGCCGCGCGATCGCGTGATTCCTGAGGGCGACAAGCCTGGTGAGCCTGCACAGTTAAGCTTGGAAGATGCTGAGCAATTGCGTGAAAAGCGCGCTAAAAAAGCCGCCGATTTTGATAAAAACGGTGGCCGTAGCGGCTTGGGCAGAAGCAGTGCTAAAAAGACATTTGATCAACGTAAAAAGCCAGCGACTCGAGCACCAGCTAGCGCAGACCCGTGGGCCAACTGGAAAGATAAACACTAGCTAACGCCTACTTATTAATGCCGAGGCGCTAGTATTTTTTGCCCTAGGTTTTTATATTTTCAATTAAGGCAATCGCTGAAAATGGCATGTTAGGGTCTTCGATAAGAACAACATTTTTTTCGTGGGCCAAAACTTTTAAATGGGCAATATCACTACTTTGGCTGTCACGTAATATAAGTAACCTAGGGACCCGTCTCAGCATAACGCGCGTTGCTTCGGCAACACCAGGCTTTATTTTATTAATGTCTGTAATGTTGTAGCGCGCCATAATAGTCTGCATATAAGCCGCTACTATTTTTTGTCGGGTTATGCGCCATGTGCGGTCAACTGTGTTCACAGCTGTTGGTACGGTACTAAAGCGCTGACTCACTTGATCAATAAACCAGTTGCTTAAGTCATGAGTTTTTAAGTGCTGGTACATAATACATTGATGAAAACCTGTCATATTATCAAGCATGAGCGTACGCGACAGCAAACCCGACACGGTACTATTGAGTACCCCTGAGGGAATGGCATAGTCATCGGTGGTGGCAATCCACTGGGCATTCCCGCTTAAATCAGATATGACACACAGCTCATCGCCAATACAATAATCGTGAGTACTATTCCAGTGTGCAATGGCGGTTTTTAACTCTCTATTGATGACTCCTTTAGCGGTCCAGCCATCGACAAAAACAATCGATTCGGCGGGATAGCCTGCTGCTTGAATATGCGCTAAAGCAGCCGTATCGATGCCTCGGTCACGTACAATGGAAATAGAGAAATGCTTTACATTTTGACTGTAATACTGCTTGAGTGCACGTGTTAGCAAAACGCCAATAGGAGTGCCTGCACGAGCGAGAGATACCAGTGTAATGCACTCACCTTTCGCCTCAAATATTTGCTTGGCAAGTAATTTTATTTCAGCGGCAAGTCGATCAGCATACGCTTCAACCAGAGTATAAAACGTCTCCAAGTAAGTTTGACTGGGCTCTGTTTCGTTAGAAATTATCTTGGAATAGTGTACATCACCATTTTGTAGTAGTGTTTCTTTTTCGGCGATACTCAGTGGTTGAATATTTACTTCTTGCAGCAAAAACTCACAATCAGCAAGCGTGTAGCTGCCTGTTAACGGTATGTAATGTGAGGCGTCACTCATAATAAGTTCTCAGCTATTTGGCTGTGTGAGGGTAAGATTTGAAAATCACAAGCGGCCATAAAAGCTGCATCAGAGTTACTATCTCCTACGCCTAAATAAGTAACTATTGACTGTTCTTCTGCTTGTATTAATTTTTTTAAAAAAAGTACAGCGCGCTTTTTACTGGCATAAGGCGGCATGTAGGCGAGGTTTCTCGCGTTTATATGGCAGGTAAACCCTTCGGCTGGCAAGCGAGGCTGATGATTTTTTTGCATACGATTAAGGTGATCATCACGCCCTTTAACACATACATAACAAGCGTAGCTATAATCTTCGACAATACGCACACGTAAATCTAAATTATGTTGCTCAATATAGGTGAGTAACTCCTGCTCTAAAGCTTGTAGGCGTAAGCGCCATTGGGGCTCTTCTTGTTGCAGTATCTGCAGCCAAGCTGGGTGGATATTATTATTAGCATCTAAAATAATAGCGCCGTGAGAGGCCACTTTATAATGCTCGAAAGTCATGCGCACACGAGCGAGCGAGTCGGTGCGTCGCCCGGTCACAGGGATCACCATATAGGGTTCTAGCATAGCCGTTAGCATTTGCTGTTGAGGAGTTGCATAGGCGCCGGGTTGACCATTGGGTAGGTCGGCGGCAATGCTGTATTGATGGTCATCAGGGCACTTGCGAGGTGATTGAAACAAAGTGTCGTCGAGGTCAGTAAATGCAATTGTTTTCATTAAAAGTCCTCTAGGTAATAAGCGCGGCAATGAAGTAGTTTATGTAATGGAGAGCCTTCTAATTGCTCTAATGTTTCATATAGGATAATGGGCGTGCGCTCTTCGGGTAAATTGTATAGGTAGTAATTAGCTTGATGGCAGGCATCAAAAAAGGATAGTTTACTTGAGATACCCCCACCTTTTAAAATAGGCGATCTGCCAGTAGACTCAAACAGTACATCAAAACCTGCTTGCTCCATGATTTCGGCAAATAAAAAGGGTTGATAGTTAAATTCACCGGTTCCTACAACCACATAAGAACTGCTGCTGTCTAAATGCGCGAGCGTTAGGCGCTCTTTTTGTGTATTAATAAAAGTGACTTTAGATGTTTCATTAATACAAACTCCTGTTCTACCTAGATCCCAGCGGCAGTGTGCTCGCGACAGCTCTGTGGCTGTGGCGCGTGGAAATTCAATCACTTGATTAGAGGTTTTTTTGAAATTAAATTCACCTTTTAGTAAGCTAGCAAAGTGAATGTCGATGTTGCTATGCTGTGTTTTAATTTCTTTACAGCGCAAATGTGACATCCAATTTACCAGTGATAGCCAGTGTACACGCTCTACATTGGGTAGGTAGGCGATGACTTCCTGCGTTATTTGAGTAAGGGTATTTCCCGTACTAATTTCATCATCAACTAAAACTACATCGCGAATAGTATCGCTTGGGATATTTTTATTGAAGTCATAAATCAGGTGTTGAGGCGCATGACTGTGTTTTTCGGTAATATCAAAAGCGAGCGGCCTATCTTTTTTAAAACGTGTTGTTTGTGAAAAATAAATATCTTTATGTTGCTGGCAAAAGCTTTGTGCAACGCCTGCGCCTAATCCGGTTGCAGTTTCTGCAATGCCTAATACAAGTGTTGGTGTTTTTGGGTGAATTAGTTTGGCAAGCTCGCGGTATGAATTACGCATAGTGGATGGTTTGCAAGGGATATACTTACCTAAAACTTTAGAGACAAAAAGGTAAGCGCGCTTAGGGTTTTCTCGAGAGGCAAACTCGAGTAAATTTTCAATCGAATGCGTAGAGGGCTCAACTTCAACCTCCAAGCGACCAGTTTGTAAGGTGACGCCACACTGGTTTTGGTTATGCATAATGACTCCAAAAAAAAGGCGGGGTAAGCCCGCCTTTTTAGCCTGTATATCGTCGGTTTAACCGATGTTAACACCGTACTGCTTAGCTAAGGGCGCTAAACCGCCAGCAAAACCTTGGCCGATAGCTTTAAATTTCCACTCGCCGTTATGACGGTAGAATTCACCAAAGTTCAAAGCAGTTTCAACAGAATAATCTTCACTGAGGTCGTAACGTACTACTTCGCTATTATCTGTTTCGTTAAGCACACGAATGAATGCATTAGATACTTGACCAAAATTTTGGTTGCGTGCAGCGGCATCATGAATAGTTACAGCAATCACAATTTTAGAGACAGCGGCAGGTACATCGGTAAGGTTGATTTTGATGGTTTCATCATCACCATCGCCTTCACCGGTTAAGTTGTCGCCAGTATGCTCTACTGAACCGCAGACAGATTTTAAATTGTTGTAAAAAATAAAGCCTTTATCGTCAAGGACTTTACCATCTTCACCGATCATAAAAATTGAAGCATCTAGGTCAAAATCAGTACCGTCAGTGGCGCGAGTATCCCAGCCTAGGCCGGCGCGTAATTTGGTCATGCCAGGAGCTACTTTTTCTAAAGATACGTTTCCGCCTTTTTGTAAAGATACGCCCATAATATATTACTCCACTTTATTGAAATTAAGTTAATAGTATTGTAAGCCTAGTGGCTTAAAGTTCAAACTCTGCAGGTGTGAGACCTAATTCTACGGCAACCTTTTTAGCAACAGCTTTTTCGTCAGCATCAAAATCACCGTCAGCGCCTGCAATAGCAATAACTAAGCGCATTAATGTTCTGCACTGTGTTTCATCACCGCGAATTTTATTGAGTGCCTCATACGACTTAGAAACTCCAACATCGGCATCAAATTCAAAGTAGCCGAGGTACTCGTTAAAAACTTTAATAACCTCTGATTGATCAAATACAGATAATGCATCGTTACTGCTGACGATCTTCATCATTTTTTGCTTTTCTTCACTCGATACATCACCATCAGCACGAGAAATTAGCACAGAGCCAGCTGCCGCTGCATTGAGAAAATTTTTATTTTTGTATTGTAGTACGCCACTTTTTAAATCTGACGCTTTACTTTTAATAGAGTTCATTAAATTGGATAGCATAATGGAGTCCTGTTGGCGGCCTACCCTTTTTTAAAATCAGGGGTAGACCTTTACTAAATTAGGGGTAGACTTTTACTCAATTAGGTGCAGACCTTTATTAAAGCATAAGCCATTGCGACAAGCAGTATTCTATCAAAGCCACTTATAAATAATTTGCTGCGACAGTGTTGAGCGTTTGCTCTAATTTACGATCGCTGGTGGGCTCGCCTACTGCTCTGAATTTCCAGCCGCTACCATGGCGATACAGTATGCCTAGTACCATGGATACCGACCCGTTAAATTTAGGCTCATTGGCAATATTGTAATTAGCAATAATATTATCAACGCGAGTAGGGCTGCCCTCGTATAGGCGGATACTGGCAAAAGGAATCGAGGCAAAGTCTTGACCTTGGAAGCTGTTAAGTACGACAGCGACTTTGTCTGCTTCAGCAGGTAAGCGACTCATTTTGATGGTGATAATCTCATTATCAAGCCCATCATCGCCGTCAATGTCCCCAGTGCGATCATCGCCGCTGTGCGTAATTTCACCACCTTTATTGCGCAAGTTACCAAAATAAACCACTTCGGCCAGCTGCTTGTCGGCAGTAAATACACCCACACTGGCATCAAGATCAACGGCTACGCGTTTTTTGCCGCCAAATAAACCTTTCTTTTCAATAGCGCCCCAGTTAACACCGACGCATATTTCGTCTAGGCCTGAGCCATTTTTTTCAAGACTAATACGTTGACCTTTTTCTAAGCTAATAGCCATGTGATTTCCTATAAGTTAGTGGGTAGAGGTAGAAATAGTTTTAACAGTCTGTTTACGAGCTAGAATGTTGATTTTCATGTCTTTTTTTAATAATGATCGAGTGAGCAAAGGCAATGGCGATAAATCCTGCCCCAAGTAAGCCGGTGATAACCTCTGGCACATGATGAAAGGTTTTAATGAACATAATAATCGCCAACGCAATAATTGCATAAAATGCACCATGTTCCAAATAACGATATTCATCCAGTGTATTCTTTTCTACCAGCATAATAGTGAGTGAGCGCACAAACATGGCCCCAATCCCTAACCCAATGGCAATAATAAAGAGGTTGGTGGTGATAGCAAAAGCGGCAATAACGCCATCAAAACTAAAAGAAGCATCTAAAATCTCTAGATACAAAAACATACCTAACCCACTTTTAGCTGCAGCTTGAGTTGCTTTTGCGGCATTGCGTTGCTCTTCTTTTGATTCCATAAAATTGGCCAGTTTATGGATAGCAGTAAAAGTAATGACACCCGAAACACCCGCGGTTAAAAAGGAATATTTATCAGCTTCTGGTAGAAAAAAAGCACCAATCACTAGGAGTGAAAGTACGGTTAGTATTTCGGCGGCAAACTTGATTTTACCTACATGCAGTACTGGACGCTCAATTACACCGATCCAATGCTCTTCTTTTTCATCATTTAAAAAGAAGTCTAGACCCACCAACATTAAAAAGGCTCCACCAAAACCCATGAGTGAAATATGGGCACTTTCCATAATGATTTTGTATTGTTCTGGGTTGTCGATGGCGATGCGTAGCGCCTCCCATGGTGAGACCATTGCAATCACTGATACCACAGCAACAGGAAAAACAATACGCATGCCAAATACAGCAATGAGAATCCCCCAAGTTAAAAAGCGCCGGCGCCATACTGCGTCCATTTCTTTAAGCACTGTTGCATTTACAACCGCATTGTCAAAAGATAGAGAAATCTCAAGTACCGATAAGACAGCAACTAAAAATAAGCCTGTTAAACCGTAAAAGTAAAAAGCGGCGGCGGCACCGATTGCCGTCACTAAAAAACTGCCCCAAAAAAACTTAATGTTACCCATGGTATTTCCATTGATATTAAAGTGTGCAGCCCAGAGCTTACTAAGCTGTGCGTGTATTGCTTATGTTTATGGGGGTGGCCCCACATGTAAACAAGGGGGCGATGGATATTTCCCTATCCGAATGTGCTGGGTGTTGGGGAGTATGGCGTTTTTTTACCTGTACTGGTGTGAAAATAGCATGCCAATGAGTTATCGGTATACAGTCATCATTAGAGGCTCGCCTTGATGATGACTGGAACTTGGCGTTTATGCGCGCGAAAAGCCTACGGCGCTGGCGATATCGGCAGGGCTGTGGAAATATTGATCAATGCGCTTTAACGTTGCTTGAGTGCCAATTATCTCGATTGAACCCAAAACATAAAAAGGCGTGTGCAGCGCGGAATCAATATTGCAGTGGGTCAATTGATTATCGAGGTGAATAGCTAGCTGAACCTGGGTGTCCTTCCAGCAGCGACTGCCTTCGGTAATTTCGGCACAAATAATATACTTAAACATCTTATGACTGTAAGCCGAGTTGAACAGTAGTTCGCTCTCGCCTTTATCGGCATTGGTGAGTGTTTTGCAATAAGGGATACCTTCGAGTGAACCTTGGGTGTGTTCATCGGCACCATAAATGACACCGCGCTGGCCACTTTTTAAAATATATAAGCAAAAAAAGTTGAGGCTGGATAAAGCAGAAAACTCAGAGCCCAGGTAAGCACTAGAGGTATCAAAGTGCTCTGCGCAAGAGGCTGACCATGTAAGTTTTGCCGATATAGGCACGCCAGGGGTTGGCGGTGTTGGCGTATTGAGCGGTGCGGATGTTGCTGTGGCGAAGGGAGTATGTTGGGTGAGACTTTTCGCTTGAAACAGGGCTTGCTTACCCCCGCTGTAGCCTTGGAAAAAGGATTTTATTTTCCATTGCCCATTTTTAAAGTAAATATGGATGGCTTCAAGTACTTGTAGTTGAGTGTCTATATTCCCTGATGAGCATGCAATGACTTGCTCGCCCGTTAAAGAGGTGATGAGGGTAGCGTGAATGAGTGGCTTTGCTGCTGGGCCTTGTTCGCAATAAATGAGTATTTCTTCGAGTGTACTATGAGCATCTTGTAAATTGAGATAAAGCGACTGCTTAACTAAGTTTACGCCAGCTTCATTGTTTAGCGAGGTATAGACTCCAGACTTTTTGACCAGTGCACCAATGGCCCAGCCTTCGGCTTCTAAGCTGAGTTGATAAGCGAGACTAGCATCAATGGGGGTATTTTGGCCTATCACTAATTCAATGGTCATCCTTGGGTCCTTTGGTGTGGCTGCTCGGTAATACGCGAAGTGTCATTGCGGAAGCTATTATCATCAATAAATGGAAGGTAGATCAAGCGTATTTATTGGCGCTAGGTAACACTTAAAAGAGATAGATTACATTTCGCTCCAGAGAGCCGGTAGCCTCTAGGCTGATGGTTGGCAGTATGTAAAAGGGCCAGCATTTGCGGGCCCTTTTACATACTGCCATTGATTTAAGCTGAAGCTGATGCACTGCTTAATTGCGGAAAACAACATCTGATAAAGCGTGCTTGCAATGTGTTAAATTCGGTACTGGAGCAACCATTTACGGCTAGCCATTGTGCTGTTAGTGTGGCGGGCGTGTCGTTTTGGCTGCTACCGAAGCTTTGTTGCAACGCCTCCACTTGGTATTCCATGCGCAATTGTTTATCGCTTTCAGGGCTGTCTATACCCTGAGCAATTTCGGCGCGAATACACAGCAAGCGCAGTTGTTTAACGGCGTTATCATTGGGAGTCGCTATTTGCGTTAAGCGTTTGGTTAAAATGGCGACGCTATTACCGGGCAATTTTTGTGCTTGAAGCTGTGTGTTAAATGCTTCGGTTTGCTCAGTGATATCGCCCTCGGCTGCTTCTAGAGTATTGAGCTGGCTATTTAATTCGAATAATACACCCCAGACTTGCTCTTTAGCACTGTTACGGTACTGCTCTATATTAGCCTCGATAGATTGCAATGCTTTTTGCAGTTTTACCACTTGTGCTTTAGGTAGCTCACCTAGAGCATAAAAAGCTTCTGTGATTTCATTCACTTGGCCGCTGAGTGTTTGGAGTTCTTTGCCTGGCTTTTGGCTTAGGGTTATGAGCTTTTCTATCTGTGCCTCAGACTGAATAATCAGTTGATCGCGTTCGGCATTAGCTTCATCAAAAATGGCTTGGCGTTTATTAAATACCTCATCGCAAACAGAGCGAAACGCTGCCCATAGCTGTTGATCAGCTTTGCGATAGCTACGACCAATGTGCTTCCAGTTGGCCTGCAACTGTTTGATTTGTTCGGCAGCGGCTTTGATGTCTGGATTTTGTGCGGCACTTTGTGCTTGAGCTATTAATTGCTCTTTTTGTACTTTGGCAGTATCAAACGCTGCATTCATGTGTGCATAAATTTTATCGAGTACGGCATCAAAGCGTGTTTGAATTTCTTTTTGCTGTTGACGTGGTACAGGCCATAGCGTTTTCCAGGTGTCTTTGGCTACGCGTAGCGTTTGCTCTACGTCTTTCCAAATAGCTTGACTCCAATCGTAGGCATCGTAGTAGTTGTTCATTTGCGCGATTAAGTCTAGGCGTGCCTGGGCGTTATTTTCACGGGCTTGAGCTTGCTTAGCAAAATGTATTTTGCATGGTTCGAAGGCTTTGTCGGCGCTGGCTTGAAAAGCTTGCCAAATTTCGGCATCTTGATTTTCGCCGCCTTTGCATAATAGTTTCCATTCATCTTGTAGGCTGTGAATTTTTGCAGCGAGATCATCGGGTGCTAATGTGGAGTTGTGCAGGCTATTCATGGTATCGACGAGTGCTTGCTTTTTCGGGGTGACAGCAAATTCATGCCAGTCACCTAATTTAGCTATTTCGGTGTCAAGATCTTCTAATTTACTGGCTAGCCCTTGAGGAATACTGGGAATCTGCTTACGCTTGTCGTCGAGTTCGCGGTATATGCCGCGAGCTCGGCGGACTTGACCATTGCGCGCTGCACTACTGGCGCGACGCATTAGGTCGCTGATATTGCTAATGAGTGCTTTGCGGGCAGCGGCTTGCGCTTTTTGCGCTTTTTGCCAATCGGCTATTGCCGCTTGTGCTTTTTGTGCGGTGGTGCTGGTAAAATCTTTAAATTGGCTGCTAAACGCTAATAGCTCGGCAATTTGATTGCATACGTGCTCAAGCTCTGTCGTTTTGTGTGTATGAGCTGTTCCAATATTGTTGTGTGCGATGTTCTGCTCTTCGGTGCTAGGATTATTAGCGCTGGGCTGGTCGGCTTTTTCTGGTTCAGTAGAGGCGTTTTGCGTAATTTTTTGGGTCAGTGAGCTGAGAAGCTGACCTTGTGCAATTTTATTGAGTAGCCCATGGGTTGCTTCGGATACTTGATAAAAATATTGCTGGGCCGCTTGCTGTTTCTTCTGTTGGGTTTGACGTAGCTTGATGGATTCGGGGGTGTCTTCGGTGGCCTGTATTTCGCTTTGAGCACGACTAATGAGTGAACGTACATTATCACTTTGGGTTTTAAGCTGTTGCTCGGCTTGTTGTTGCCTGTCGGTTGTCCACTGTGTTGCATCATAGAGCTCGGCCGCTAATTGACTCACGGCCTGGGTGGCTGCATGAATTCCTGCGATAGCAGCATTGGCGGATTCTTCGGCTTGTGCTTTGGCGTGTTCTTTAGCTATTTCGGCATCAATGACTGCTTGGCATTTTGCAATGGCGTTATCAAAGCGGGTGTGTAGTTCGGGGGTTGCATCGGATTTGGTGTCTTGCCATGCTTTTTCGAGGTTAATAAATTTATGCGTGTATAAATGGTCGAATGGTTTTTTGCCATGACGCTCTGCATCGTTACATAAGCTGGCAATTTCAGCATGTTTTTGAGCTAAGGCTTCATCTTCGGCTTTGAATACAGCTAAGGCGGCTTTAGCAATTTTATAAACATGCTTATCTTTACCTTTTGCACCTTTTAACATGGCTTCGATAGCGGTGCGCTCGGTGACTTTTTCGGCGGCGGCTTTACGAATGGCGGCGGTAGCTGCTTCGTTGGCTAAAGAGGCAAGTGCGCTTTGTGTGTGCTCAGCGCTGAGTATTTCGGCGGCGGCCTTTTCACTAAAACTGCATAGCGTCAGTAGCTCATTGGTGTTGGCGGCATCACGTGTAACTTGCGCTAGTGTCAGTGTTTCTTCTTCGAGTAGTTTGGCTATACGCTGACGGGCTGCAGTTTTATGTTTACTGCTGTTATTGTTTAGCGCAATGTCAATAAGCTCGGGGCAATAGTGTTGCGGTACGTCAGGCTCGACTTTGGCATGAGTACCACTTATGCCGTTATGGTTCGCTGGGCCATTGGTTGAAGCGCTTGCGGCGTGGTTAGAAGCAGCGGCCGAGCGTGCGGCTTTGCTGGGAGCTTTTTTAAACAAACGGCTAAAAAAGGATATCATCGTGGGTTCTCTGCAGTTGTCGGTTTTCAAAATGCTTAAGGTTATTAAAAGCTAGCAAAAGGCCCCTAGCATAATCAATGTGCTTAAAAAATGCACGTAAGGGCGCTAGGGGTCGTATTTTTTGGGGGAATGAGTGGGGGGGGTGGCGTCGCCATGCACTTGGCGTAAGCGGGTTACTCATTGTGGGCGTGATGTGCCAGCAGTACTTCACGCGCTTGATTAACGCGTGCCGCTAAGTAATCACTGCCTCCCTTATCGGGATGGAGTTTACTCATGAGGCGCCTGTGCACAGTAATGATTTCTTTTTTTGTCGGTGTTTCTTTGAACCCAAATATTTCCATGGCCTCGCTTAGCGGTACACTGCTTGATTGGTTCGGCGGGTTTGAGTGGTTGCTATGGTGGTGATCGTGTTGCGCGCTGTCAAAGTGCTCTTGATTTTTATCGGTAAAAGTATTGGCGAAGCCTCGACTTCGGATATAGGCGGTCAATAAGTAGTATGATTTTTTGTCATGTTCATTAAAGAAGCGATGCAATTTTTGGATGTCATCTTCTTTTATATTACCAAGATTTTGCTCGGCAAACTCGCCTTTAATGACTTTACCTGTCATTTGGCCATTGGCGACACTGACGGACATGATTAAATATTCACTGCGAAAGGTCGCATTGCCACCGCTTTTAGCTAGCCACATTTTAGCCAGTGGCATACCCCAGCGTAAACCAAAACGGCCAAAAGTAGCGACTGCCGCGACTAACCCAGCTATAACCGGTACACGCCCTGTTATAGCGCCCACAATAACGGCTACCACCACCACAGCAATGACCCCTTTAAGGATCCAGCTTTTACGCTCCTCGGGTTTGGCTTTTTTGTATTTATGAATAAACGAAAAAAGCGCAGCAATAATGGCGATACCAATAATCAGTTTAATAATCATAAAAAATGGTCAGTATAAATGTAAGGTGAATGTCTGTATGCGGCAGTTATAATCGCCATGGCAGTCACTGTTTGAGTTATCTCATGTTAAGGCTAAAACCGACGGCTTCCAAATAACGGGCTTCTTGCTCTAGACCTGCTTGTGTTAAAGGGTGCTGCGCCAGCCACTCGGCATTAAAGATCAGTTGTATGTTGGGGCTATTTAGGGTGATTTCTACTGAGGTATCTACACCGTCGCGTCCGCGATTTAAGATGACAGCCAATCGCAGGCAAATGAGCAGTGGCATAATGGCGGCAATGGCTTTAGTGGGCAAGGTTGTCAGCTTGCCGGTGATTTTTTTGCGATGGCAGCTGGCAATGTTGGCCAGTAGGGCTTGTTCGTGGCGGCTAAAGCCGGCGAGGTCGGCGTGCTGTAAAATATACAGGTTGTGGTGGTGGTAGCCTGAGTGTGAAATACCCAGGCCCAGCTCGTGTAATTGCGCTGCCCAGTTAAGTAACTTGGTGCGCGAGGCACCGGGCAAAACAGGGCCGTCTATTTGTCGCCATAAATGTGCAGCCAAATGGCGTACACGCTCGCCGTGTTGGGTATCTATACGGTATTGCTGCTGTAGCTTTTGAATCGTACGTTGACGAATATCATCGTCGCCTAAGCGGCCTATGGTGTCGTAGATTAAACCCTCTTTTAAGGTGGCATCGGCGACGTGTAAGGTTTTGATATTGAGCTCATCATATATCGCTTTTAATATCACAATGCCTGCAGGCAATACGCTGCGCCTTGGTTTAGAGAAATTACCACTGTTAATCTCACCGTCATTTTCAAGCACACCGATAAGAAGATTAAGGCTTTTGGCATTAATGACTGCTCCGCCGTCGTATTCTTGGCATAAGTCGGCAATTGCGCGCATGGTACCCGAGGTGCCGTAGCTGATATCCCAGCCATGCCTTACATAGTTGGCGCGAATATCTTCGATGCGTTCGCATACAGCTAAATAAGCGGCCTTTAAGCTTTTGGCATTAACCCCCTGTGCAAAAAACTCACGAGTAATCGCAACACAACCAAAGTCTAGGCTTTCGAGGAGTTCGGGGGTGCCATCACAGCCAATAATAAACTCGGTGCTGGCGCCACCAATATCAATGACAAGGCGCTGGTTATTGTCGTTCACGACACTGCGACTTAACCCTTCGTATACTAAGCGAGCCTCTTCATAGCCCGAAATAATTGCAATAGGATAGCCTAAGGCCTCTTCGGCGGCAGTTAAGAAGTCACCTGCTGCATCGGCATCACGTAGTGTTTTTGTTCCCACTACCCGCACTTGATGTGCCGGTATATCACGCAAGCGCTCGCTAAAGCGATTGAGGCAGGCCAATGCGCGCTCGCGGGCTTCTTCGCTCAAATTACCGTCATCTTGTAGGCCGCGAGCCAATTGAACCATATCTTTTTCACGGTCTACCGTTTTAATGAAGCCATCCTCTAGCTGCGCTACTAATAGATGAAAGCTGTTTGAGCCTAAGTCAACAGCAGCAAAGTAAGGGGGAGCAGCATGGATAGAGTTTGTCATGATGAGTCGTGCGCCGTTACACAAAAATGTGGGAGTGGGCATTATGCCAAGGCTTACGCTTTTTGCCAGTGTTGGTGGCTTTGGTATCGGAATCTTCTTGAAATACTACTCTTTGGGCGCGTATTGACAAGGTTTTTGTTCTTCTTTGTACATTAAAGTGCTCTAAGCATTTTGTGATTAGATGTTAGCGTTCTATGCGCGTTTATCTTAGCACCGCTAATCCTACACATACCCCTTTGGTAGCTTGTTATTAGAGCTTTTTGGCGTATTCAATTACCTTTTATATAGCGAGTCAGTTTGACAGTGTGCTTGATTTTTATGGGGCTTATTTCGTTAATGCTAATTATATAGGCGCTTATCGTGAGTGTGGTATAGGTGGAGCTGAGTTGTGC
Organism: Marinagarivorans algicola; assembly: GCF_001292705.1. Classification (GTDB taxonomy): domain Bacteria; phylum Pseudomonadota; class Gammaproteobacteria; order Pseudomonadales; family Cellvibrionaceae; genus Marinagarivorans; species Marinagarivorans algicola. Next base: position 93,632 of record NZ_LGAK01000016.1, on the reverse strand, counting down.
TGGATTGCGTTGTGTTGAGCGGTATGGTCCTAAATAAGACTAAATCGTAGACATTAAAAAAGCAGATGACCAGTAGCGTTAATAAGCAGAGGTAGATGGTATGCGCAATAAAATAGTGACAATATTTAAAGGGTGTATGTGTTTAGGCTTGGCTGTTATCGTCTCGATTTTTGGCCCTGCTAAAGTGAGTCATCATCTTGATGCCTTTTGGGTTGAAGAGGCGCATCATGCATTATTAAGCGGCTTGGTTGAGGCCCGCAAGCATGCTTGGGAGAACCGAGTAACTGTAGAGCTTTGCGCAGCGACTGCCGCACGTGTTTGCATTACCCCTGAAGATAGCGATATTGAAGGCTGGTTAATGTACGAAGTGGGCCCAGAGCGCCAGCGCACCAGTATTCAATTTTATAGTTTTCATGCGGAGTATGTCGGGCTAACGGCCAGTGATCGCTTTGCTCGTTATACGCCACTGGGTTTTGATGCTGATGGCTATAGCGTGCAAGCAAATGTTATTGGTTTTGATGTGTATTCGCTTAGCGGTGTGAGTACAAAAAATTACACCGTATTAGTTGAGCCCAGTGGTGCGCTGCAAACGTTGGTCAATGGTACGCTGCGCTCAAATAGGCAAATTGCACAGCGCTAATGCTTTTTTACTCTCAATGGCACTTAAAATTCAAAGCGACAGTATCCATGGCGTAATACTGTCGCTTCATGAATATTGTGGGCGGCTGTATTTTATTATCGCTATGCAGGCTGTACTTTTGAATTATACAGGCTGCACTTTTGAATGTAGTTAAACCGCTCGCAGTTATGGTTATTAATAAAAAATTGACTGTTCTCTATGACTTGCTCGTTAACTGTATGGCAGCTAAATGACGCCCACAGTGCAGCCTGATTTAATACTGTGCATTCTTTTTCGTGTTTCTTTAGTCCTACTTGTACCTCCCCTAAGCGCTGTATATTCTGCTCTCTGTACTATTGCTGTATAAATTTCGAGAGGTGACTGGAAAGTGGCTGGCTTGGGTGTGCTTTACTTGCAGGTTGTGGCAGCTTGTTATGTCATGGTTTCGGTGGCCTTGATGCACACAGTAATAATTGATTCAGTGGCGAGTGTAGATGTGTACGGTTTTGTACATTATGGCGCCGCCCACACTGCAATCCAAAAACACTGGATGAATGTGTTAGCTGATCAATTTTGCGTGTAATGACTTTGACCACTATTGAATAGCTGCCTATGGCTATATTGTGAGCCCCCTCGGTATAGGCAAGGCAAAATAGTCGATATTTGATCTTTGATTTTTTCTTGAGGTATAAGCTTTACTCTGTATCTTTTCTGTTTATGGCTTTAATATTTTTGCATATTTTTATGAGTCATTGATTTTTTCGGCATATTCTCTTTATTGACCTTAGTTTCAAACGATTGTTTTAATAAATATGTTCAATCTTGCGCCACTATGTTGATAGATACATTATCAATTTTAAAGCGACCTTTTTATTGCAAATAAATACCCCTATCATTCGTGCCGGTTGTTCATGTCTGCATTATATTTTATTTATGAGTGTCTATGCTCGTATTTTGACATATAGTTAATTTGTTATTAATTTTTTTATGATTTTTTTGGGGAAGGTATGGCTGTCTTTTTAGGTGAAGGTATGGTTATCTTTTTAGGTGGTATGTCGCTAGGTATGAAAACGGCGAGGCCACTATGAAGGAGTGGGTACGAGATGGATTATGTTTATTTGTCTGTATGCTAGGCGGAATATTATCTGTTTATTTGTTATTTTTTGCAGCTGAAAAAGTCATTCCTTATTAGGCGAAGCAGCTATTGTTTAGGTTTTTTAATGAGTAGTTTGACGCATTAAAGCTCTTTTACATGCCTAAGTACCTCAATGCTTCAGGTTGTAATGAAATGATTATATCGATCCATTTTTTGTAAGAAATTTAGCTTCAAGCTTATCGAGAACTCTAGGTTAATAAGGTTGCTATTGTTTACTGAAAAGTGGGTCGCTCACATGCAAAAAACGATTGATACTAACCCTAAAAACAATAAAAGAAGTGGCGATTGTCGATGTTGGTGTCCGCTATCTGGTCACGCTAATGATTATGAGAACGTTTGGGGGATTTTTGAGAGAGCTTGATGGAAATAAGAATTACCTAGAATCCAAGAGGAGTGATACGAGCAAGCGCCGACTAAAATACTGAGTCATGGCCTCCACTATTGCTGATGACTATAGAGCAAAAATTATACTGTATACCCAATTTTATGAGGAGGCCTTGGCATCTGCGGTAATGACTGAAAGGTCGATTTTTCAACTTGGTTAAAAATTTACGATTTCAGTAACGTTAAAATTGTGTCTCGGCTGTCAACCAAAGTTTGCTGGTGTCTTTAAAGTTTGTGGCGTTTTCATCGGCAGAAAAATTGGCATATTTGAGCGATAAACTAATGTTGTGTAGCTTGCCTGTCATAACAATACCTAGCTCACTACCAAAGCGGTCAAAACCTGTTTGTGTTGCATCGTTAACATTAAATTGATGATAAGCAACCGCCAAGTTGATAGCGCCGGCCTGCCCACCCATTTGAAAATAAAGATCATCAATACCCCCTTCAACATTGCCGGTACCACCACCTAAGAATACATCTGTCCATCCTTGGAATTTATGCAAAGTGGCAAAGGGGGTAATGAAGCGCCCTTTATTACGGTCTGTTCCCAAGCTTTCATAGCCTAACTTAAAGGTAAGGGGCTTCATTTTATAAAAAGCGCTTAATCCGAGATAACTGGCAGAGTATTGATTGTTGTTATTACCTGATTCAGATTGTGTGGCTAGCTCGGCTTCATACACAAAAGCTGCCGCTTGACCTGTGGCGCGCATACCTAAAGTTGCATTGGATAAAGCGGGCACCGATACATTATCAATATCATAATAATAGCCTGTGAGTTTGATTATTGGGTTGAAAGCATACTGGGCATTGAGTAATAGACTTTGATTGTCATGCTCACCTCTTAGATCTTGCTCGCCAAAGATACGTTTAACCGAGGTAATATAAGCGCCAAATACTGTAAGGTTTTTGATGTCTTTGCTTTCGATACGGAATGAATCATAGGTTTGCTCGTTTTGACGAAACCCCACGCCGCCGACAAATCGCTGGTTGTCGAGTAATATGCGGTTGCGTCCCATTTTGGCAATCGTATGACCGGCTTTATAAGAGAGGAAGTATTGATTGACTTCAGTGCCTTCAGGGTCGCTAATGCTAGCGCCTTGTGGTTGGAAGTTTGTTAGGTGAGTAACGTCATCCATTTCTACGCCTAAACCCCAGCCATTAAAAGATTGCGATATGTAACTAAGGCGAGTTTTTAGAGAGAGTACATCAGCAGTACTTTCTTGAGCATTAATATTAGTGACCGTGACATCTTCGTAGCGCATACGAAAACTGAGTTTAATATCTGCGTTTTGAAGCGCTTGCGTAATAGAAGCCGCCTGCTGAGCAAATGCGGGCATTATGCAGGCGCAGCTAATAGTAGCACTGAGTGTTAATTGGCAAAAAGTATTCATGGTGAGCTCCGGTCATCAAAAAGTTATAGCTTTGAAGGTTCTTTTGGGTATGCGCGTTTAGTGTGTTCTTTATATGGGTGAAGCGATGATATGTGCTTCTGATGGTGCAGCTGTTCGTTAGGTGTCCTTGTTTTTGCAATCATTTAGCTGAGTCGACAAACTCCAGTAGAGACTAGGATCGCCCAGTCAGTGATACATGGGTGTCCAATTGCGGAATCTTTTAATAGTGGTTTTTATGCGCAGTCTTACTTTGGAGCTTGGTATATTGATGTTTGTGTTATATCAATAATCGCCAACAAAGTACTTTATGGCAGATTGAATATTCAGGGTATTGCTTTAGCTACCGCAAAGATCTTGCCAGTTTTTATTTTTTTTAAAAATTAGCGCATGAGTTCTTTTGATGATAGTTCTTTTGATGGTAGTTCTTTGAGTTGTAGGCTTACTGCTATAGCGTTTTTCTATTGCTTAATGGCTACTAAGTTAAGTGTTTGTGCATTATTTTGTATCTTGGTCGCCGTAGGCGTGTTTTTTTGGGGCGTCAATAGCTTCCTTATTATTTGGGCTGTCTGCGTTGAAGTGTTTACAATGCACAGTTTTGTGGCATGAAGACCAATGAATTGCATTGAATACCACTTCGAGATTGAATTTGCATGTTTACTTTGTTTGAGCGGAGATTATTCCAGAGTCACTATCTCTCATCGCCTCTGTTGCTTAGGGTCTATGCCATCAGAGCTCACTCTGTGCGATAGGGTAAGGTTGAACCGATGACTAGAAGATATTTAACGGGCTAAAATAAGGGATTGAGGTTTAGCGCTGTCGAGTCGTGTTCAAGCTGCGCGCCCTGTCGCTGAATGCGATGGTGAGATTGCGTATAGTCGGTATAAGTGATATTCATGTATTGAATCATTGAAGTTGGTCGAATGACTTAGCGAGCTGGATCGTAGAGGTGTAAAAGAGCGCCTATAAAGGAGCATGTAAGGAAGAGGGTAACAGGCAGTATAATATCGCTGACATATAAAGACGCTACGCGCTAGCGGGCTTAAGCATGCCTGTATCATTATTATACAATCCGAGATTGAGGCTGTGTTGAGCTATTATTATGTGAGAATAAGGTTGAATCATAGAATCTAGCAATAGGGTCTCTTCATGGGCTGTGAACAATGATGGCAGGTTAACCATCAGTAAAAAGGTAGTATTTGATGACTTGTAGGTTTAATCGGTGAAGAGCGCAATTGGCTTATTAGCTTGCGCAGTATTGGTGTGCTCGGTTGTTGCGGCTTTTTGGTTGGAGCAAAATAAAGATTTACGCTTTAAGGTGCGTCAATTAGAGCGTCAAATCATGCAGCTAGAGCTGACCGACACAGCGACAGTCTTAATTCCTCAGGCGAGTTGTCAACCCAGCTCCTTGGCGCCTGCTGTTAAGCCGTTTGATGAAATGGCTATGGCCGCTATGTGCGCGCCCTACATTAATGAACGTGACACTAATATTGATGCAAAACCAATCATGAACGCGGAGCAGAGCCAGCGTATTGTGTTACAAAAATACCGATTATTATTGCAAGCATTGACTTTGGCACCTAAAGATACCGAGACTTTGATGGCGTTATTTGCACAAAGAGAAGCGTTATTAAATGCTCCGGTGCAAGATTACTATGCGAGCCAAAAGCAGGTGGATTCGCTAATTATGGAGCAGCAAGAAGCGTTAACGGCCCTTGATATGCAGGTGTATGACATACTAGGAGACGAAGAGAGCGAAAAATATACACTACTTAAGGATTCCGATTTTGCGCAATACCAGTTGTCTCAATTGCAGCAAGGCTTAAGTGGGGCGAGTGCTTTAACCACCGAGCAACAGAGTCAGTTATTATTGAGTAAACTTACCCATCAGCGTGAATTTGAGCGGACTGTGGCGGGCCTAGTGGCTGATCATAACAGCACTAGCCGTTATAACCCTGTCAACGCCAATAGTCGTAATAGTATAGCTCGGAGCCATCAGCAGGCGCTAAAAAATGCCTTACAGGCCTATAAGCGGGCGTACTTGAGTGACAGTGCCGCGTTTTTGGGGGAGGAGCAATTTACGCGTTTAAAGGCCTTCGAGGGGGCGCAATTTGAAGCGTTACTCGAAAGCTTGCAGCAACAAGTACCTACACTGAAAAACGAAAATTGAGATGCAATATCAAGCCCTAGTGCAAAAAATCGATTCAAGTTACTAGGTATGCCTTTAGTGACCCTAAGCGCAGCTTGGGCGATGTAGGTGTAGAGTGAGTGTGGATGTCTGTGCAGGTATTATAATTTTTTGGCTGGCTTGGATAAAGCTGGGCTAGATAGGGCTGATGGGTGGTATTTGGTTGCGCGCTTTCTTGTGTTGTAACTTTGCTTTAACTGGGCTGTAACTATCCAGAGACCCCGAAATTGGATGCTAATGAATTATTATCTGGCCCACACAAGCCATCGGTGACTTGGTACTCATGTAACGTCTACCCACACGCATCCATGCTGGGGCTGGGCGCTGTATAAGCGCTCTCAGAGCTCATACAGCACCCAAAAAATAATCCATTACTTATTGTAAGGTGAGATTTTTCAGATTGGCTGAATGATTACGGCTAAGCTTTAATTAAAACGTTAATTGTCGCCCTCAAATTCGTAATCCATACTGGCAGTTGGTGCCTGCAAGTAATAGCCTTGAATGTAATGCACGCCTGACTGCCATAATTTTGAGAGTACACTGGCGTTTTCGACAAAGGGCACGATGGTGATTTTTTCGAGAGTGTGCAGTTCAGTCACTAACTCACTAAACTTTTCGGGCGCACCGCTTTGCAGTTCATGGGTGAATGAGCCATCTATTTTGATGTATTTCGCAGGTACATGCTGGAGCGCATTGAATGGGTTAACATTGCAGCCGAAGCGGCTAATACACACGGCGCTACCGAGGTGAGTGAGTTTTTCTGTGAGTGTTTTGGCCTGTGTGATGTGATCGTTGACCTCTGACTCACCGAGCTGAAACACCAAACTATCGCTGGGGAGTTTGCTTGCCTTAAATGCTAGCGCCAGCCAGTCGGGGAGTGTTTTGTCTTTGATCGACGCGGGGCTTAAATTGATAATTAAGCGTGTATTGTGGCCCACCGCGCGGTGCGATGACAGCGTTTTGAGCGCCTCTAAAATAACCCAGCGATCAAGCTTGGCGGTTAGGCCTAGGTTATCGGCAATTCCCAAAAACTCGTCGGGCGTAATCTCATTCCCCTTGCTATCTAGCATGCGCATCAGTACTTCGTAATGCTCTTGGGTTGAGCCTCTTAAACTGAGGATGGGTTGAAACAGCAGTTTAAAGCGGCCGTTGTCTAGGGCTTTTTGAATTAAACGACCAATATCTTTATCGCTACGAGCTGAGTTTTCGCCATCTTCTGCAGGTGGCTCGTAAAGCTCGGCTAGCTTACTTTCATCTTTGCTGGCCAGCGTGCAAGCTTTTAGTGCGTGAATAATCGGGGTGTCGGGAGTTGTGGTGGTTTCACTGAATAAGCCAGCACCCACAAAATATTGAAACTGCAAGCTCGAGCCATCAATGTCAACATAAAACTCACGCAAGCTTGAGCACAGTGCTTGCGCCGCTTCTAGTGCCTCGCTCGCTTGGGTAGTGGGCAATAACACTAAAAACGCACTTGCTCCAAATTGGCAGGCGGTGGCACTGCTGGGGCAAATGCTCTTTAAGTGCGTGGCAATGCTTTTTAAAACGCGATCAGCAGCCAGTGCGCCTACTTTGTTAACCACTGTGGGTAAAAAGTCTTTGATATCAATATGAATGACAGCCCCAGTACTTTCTGACTCGGCGGCAACATCTAAGGCGCGGTGAAGCTTCTCAATGAAACTATTGCGGTCAATTAACCCGTTGTTGTTATCCGTACTTTTGCTAGTGCTTGTCGCTGAGGTTTCTGTGTGGGTATGGCTGGCTGCAGCACTGGTGCCTACGCCAGGCACCAGTAACTGAATGCATGTTTCGTCATCGTAATTAGCAAGGCTAATATCAACATTTAGTGTTTTGTTCTCGCCGCTTTCATTAATCACTTGAAACGCTAAGACTTGCGTATCGAGCATGTTACCTTTACTGGTTACATCCTTTAAAAAGTCTTTTAGCATATCTTGATCGCAAGGGGCAATCACATCAATGATGGGCGTACACTCAAGGTCATCTTGCCCGCTCGCGTAGCCTAGTAGCTCGGCAAAGCTATCATTGGCGTACAAAAACATACCGTCTTCAACAAAGGCAATGGCATCTTTAGAACTGTCGAGCAGCTGTTGATTTCGGCGTTCAACTTCTTTCAGCTTGCGTTGTGCATAGCGACTTTGGCTGCGGTACTCTCGATTGTTGAGTTCACGTGTAATGACTTGTAACAGGTGCTGATCTTCATCGATCATTAGTACGTCGGCGGCCCCTTTTTTAAGGCCATCTACGATGGGTAAGCTACCGTCTTCTTCGGTTAGCATAATCATTGGAACATCTTTATTATGCTTGCGAATTTGTTTTCTGGCGGCCTCGGGTGTTAGGTTGGTTGTATCTACATGGCCAATCAGAAGGTCCCAGCTACGCTCTTGCAGGACTTTGGTTAAGGCTTCTAAACTCTCAACATGCTGCGCATCAGTAGTTTTGCCGGCATTGCTCAACATGCTCACAAGGCGATTAGCCTCATCACGCGAGTCATTTAATATCAATAATCGGATCGGGTTGTTGGCGTTCATTCCGCTCTACTTTATTTATTTGCGTGGTGGAGTATTCCAGTGTTACGCATAGGTGTGTTATATCATTGTAGGCTGAGGCAATAGTCTATGCATTATTAAGCACAATGGCCCGCTCTGCCTACTTAATTTTCGAGTGTTGGTATCTTGCTATTCGCAGAGTTTACTCAATTGACTGGCCTGCGACCAGCCCAAAGGTCGTATCTTGGGTATGAATGCATGCTTTTGTTAAAGTTCATGCATTTGAGCGCTGTTTACTTGGTTTGATAGATCGACTTTTTGCAGTTCAAAAACTTTGACTTTCCCCGTTGTTATTTGGCAGTCGAGTATTTTGCTTTGTACAGGTGGGTGAGATGCGTTGGCTTTGATTTTGACTTTTGTGTGCTCGTTAAATAAGAGGTTTGCTGTGAGTAAGCTTGGATTGTGATGCGAGTGTAAGCCTGGCAATAAAAAAGCGCGCATAAAATCTGAATAGCCCCCTTCTTTATAGTGACACGATGCCCCTACGGCTTGGGGCTTGGTATCGATGAGTTGAACTCCCAGTATCGAGTGTTGTTTAAGCTGGCGGATCCAGCGAATAACGCCAATTCCCCAGTCACGTTTTGCATGCTCGCGAATAATCACAACGTCGCCAGCATGAATGCGCACGCTTTGCGAGCCCTCCCAAAGCAAGCAGTAGCCGTCTTTACTGATGTTTTGCGTGGTGACTTTGAGGGGGGTAAAAGCATGTGTCGTCTTGGTGTTTGCATTGTCTGCAGGGGTTAGCGAGCTCATCAGATTGGTGAGCATGTCGGTGTTTTTGGGGGCTGAGATGTTATCACCAAGAAAAACATTAAAGTCATCGACGCCGCTCAGCTTGCTGTGGCATTGCTGAAAGCCGATGATAATCTCTGCTGTGTGTGTACTGGTGCGGCGCTCGTCACTGCGCAAGCTACTGCGCGACCATGCCGATTCAAGATGCACAACGGTCGGCAGGTTAATTTCGAGAGGGAGTCTCATTTGAGCGCCATTACCAATGGCGGGTCCATCACCAGCAATAAAGCGCGACAACTGACGGGTGAGAGCGCTGAAATCAATATGAATAATACGGCCGGATTCGGGGGAGCACTTGCGCTTTTGAGACTGCGGAGCGCCATCTTGTTGAAGGTCGACCCAGAAAGTGGTTGGCTCATCGGAGAACTTTAATATAGCAGACCACTGCCCCAGCGCATTAAATACATTATGCATATCAATTTGTGTTAATTGATTCAATTGCGCCCCTGCTAAAGCCACTATACGTAAATAGGCTTGGTTGGGTGTTGGGGCTTGGCATTCGGGCAGCACTGATTTGACAAGGGTTTCGCCTATATTTAAGTGATCGGTCAGTTGGATAAGTGCATTCGCGTAGCGCCATATGATAGGCGTGGCTTGACTGTAGAGTTGTTGGTTGCGTAACTGCATGAGAGCTAAGCACTGTAATGCGCTATGCGCGGCTTCTGCCGCTTGTGTTAGCTGAGTATCCTTCAGTTTTTTTTCGGTGTATGCCTTTTGTAAATAAAGTAAGTACCCTGCGGCCAATGATTTTAAAATGGCCTGCCCTAGCATTGCCGACTTTTGTGCTGGCTCTGGGAGTGATAGCGGTTGGTTGAGGAATTCTTTGCCAAGGCTTAGGCAGCTGGTGTATGCGGTTAAAAATAGCTCATCGAGCATTGCTTTGCGCTCGGGGGCTGTTGTTTTTAGTCGCAATATTTGTGCAATAGCCTGATACAGTTGGTTGCAGGTGTTAATAGTTTGTGTGGTTTTAAGATTATTTACCCAAGCATTGACCTTACTGACTTTATTGCCCCCGCAAAAAGCCAGCAACTCGATATCGGGCTTTGGTAAGCGTAAAGTACTAAAAATATGATCGATGTCTGTTGTTTTCATGATGCTTAGCCTTATTGTGTTCCGCGAACACCCTGTATAGGTGAAGCTTGGTGCAGCCCCTTGATGTGTTATGTGATGATTCCATTCATTAAGGCGTGGTCTGCTAGTGTACTTATTATAATTATTGCTGAGTATTTGACCAACTAGTATAGCGTTTGTATTGCGGGCTTGTCTTTCTTGAATTTTTTATTGATGTTGCGATTATGGCGTCACGGCCACTTTGCGTGGCCTTTATGGCGATGCGCGCTGTTTTTATTATGTATTACTATAAGTTAAATCGACTCAAGTCCCGGCTTATAGCATGGATTAGCATAATAATTGTACAGATTGGGTGTGTGAAAAAGGAGAAGATGCAGTATTAACATATTAATTGTTCATACTAAAATATGAGTGTTTTGTGTGCCCGATGCGGAATTTCACGAACCAGCTTAGGGACTAAAAAGCCAGGTAGATTGGCTTGCATTTGTTGGTGAAGTGCTATGGCTTCGCTTTCTGGGATCGAAAAATGAGCTGCCCCTTTAACCGTATCCATAAGATGTAGGTAATAAGGTAGTACACCAGCATTAAAAAGTTGCTCGCTCAATGCGATGAGTGTTTGAGCGTTATTATTGATATTGGCCAGTAGCACCGCTTGATTAAGTAGTGTAATACCTGCATGTTTGATTGCTGTTAAGGCCTGCACGACATCATTATCAATTTCATTGGGGTGGTTACAGTGAATAACCATAATGGCATTAAGCCGAGAGCGCTGCATTAAGGTGATGAGTGCGGGCGTGATGCGATGGGGTAATACAATGGGTAAGCGTGTATGGATTCGCACGCGAGTGATGTGCGGTATTTGTTCGATTTGCGCAATAAGCCAGCTGAGTGTTGAGTCGCTTAAGACGAGGGGGTCGCCACCACTTAAAATAACCTCGTTAATACTGGGTGTTTGGTGAATATAGGCTAGCGACTCTTGCCATTGTGCGCGACTGGGGCTATTAGCTTGGTAATCAAAATTGCGTCTAAAACAGTAGCGACAATTAATCGCGCATTGACTGGCGGCAATCAAGAGAACGCGACCATGATATTTATGGATAACGCCTTTTACAGGGTTGTGATGTGACTCGGCCAGAGGATCGTCACTATAGTGTTCGGGCGAAGACTGTTCAGCCTCTAGTGGCAGTACTTGCTTAAGCAGTGGATCGTTAAGATCACCTTTTTTGATTCTATTAAGGTATGGCAAAGTGACGCGCACCTTAAATAGTGCATGCGCTTGTTGTGCACTAGGTAGCGCGCTAAGAGGCAGCTCGAGCGCTTCAAATAGAACTTTGGGGCAGGTAATAATGCTTTTTAGCTCATCTTGCCAGCTTGGGGGATACGCAGCTTGCTGTGTTCGGGGTATCATAGGCACCTTTTATAGAATGATCCTGAAGAGGAAGAGATATGGCAGACTATTCTACCAGCGATTTTCGCAGTGGGCTTAAAGTGATGCTCGATGGCGATCCTTGCTCCATCGTAGAGAATGAATTTGTAAAACCCGGTAAAGGGCAGGCGTTTGCACGTGTGCGGTTGCGTAATTTACGAACGGCACGTGTTTGGGAGCGTACGTTTAAGTCAGGCGAAAAGCTTGAAGCGGCCGATGTCATGGATCAAGATATGGAGTATCTCTATAACGATGGTGAGTTTTTCCATTTTATGGATCCCGCTAGTTTTGAGCAGGTACAAGCCGATGCGACAGCTGTTGGCGATACGGCTAAATGGCTAAAAGAGCAAGATGTGTGTGTGGTCACGTTGTATAACGGTGCGCCTTTAGCTGTAACCCCGCCAAACCATGTCGAGCTAGAGATCACCGAAACAGATCCAGGCTTGAAGGGAGATACTGCGCAAGGTGGCACTAAGCCTGCCACTTTGGCAACCGGCGCCATTATTAAAGTCCCGTTGTTCTTGTGTACTGGTGAAGTTGTACGTGTGGATACGCGTACAGGCGAGTATCTTGGGCGCGCTAACAGTAAGTGATTGTGCTGCGATGATGTGGTTGGGTGATGCTTTTAGGTAAATGATGAAAGGCTGGAGTTGTTGCTCTGGCCTTTTTTTGTCTCTATAGCTACTGGCTCAGCGGTTGTAATAAATCAGCTATCGCGCTATTGGCGCGCAAAGGTTAAATGGTGGAACTAACAAATAGCACGCCTTACGAGCGTTATTTGCAAGATGTGGCGCGCGATGATTTTGTGGCCGATGCTGCTCAGCGAGAGGCGATAGAATACCTGCAGCGCCTCTACGAAAAATTGTGCGCGCCGGTTAAATCGTCGTGGTGGGCGCGTGTGCGTAAACAGCCTCAAACCCCTGTTACAGGTTTGTACTTTTGGGGTGGAGTGGGCCGTGGCAAAACATATTTAATGGATGTGTTTTATGACGCTTTACCCTTTGAGCAAAAAATGCGGACGCACTTTCATCGTTTTATGCGCCGCGTACACCATGAGTTAGGTGTACTTGATGAGCAAAAAAACCCACTGGAGCAGGTGGCTGATGTGATTGCGCGCGAGGCGCGTGTGATTTGCTTTGATGAGTTTTTTGTCACGGATATTACCGATGCTATGATTTTGGCTGGGTTATTAGAGGCGCTCTTTGCTCGTGGAGTGACGCTGGTGGCGACGTCAAATATTGAGCCGCAAGGCTTGTATCGCGATGGCTTGCAGCGTGCGCGCTTTTTGCCAGCTATTGATTTATTATTGCGCCACACTCAGGTGGTGAACGTTGATGGGGGGGTGGATTATCGATTGCGTGCGTTGCAGCAAGCAGCGCTGTACTACACGCCCTGTAATGCTGATACGCATGCGGCCATGGAGGCATGTTTTATGCGTTTGATTCCCGATAGCGCCAGCATAAAGTATGCCGAGGTTATTGATGTAGAAGGCCGTCAAATTACGGCTCGTCAAGTGGCTGATGACGTGATTTGGTTTGATTTTGAGGCGTTGTGTGATGGTCCGCGCTCTCAGCGTGATTATATTGAAATTGCGAGAGAGTACCATGCTGTGCTGATATCTAATGTGCCCTTATTAGGCGTTGGTAACGATGATCAGGCGAGGCGGTTTATTTACCTTGTCGATGAGTTTTACGATCGCAATGTTAAGCTTGTGCTCTGTGCTGCCGCCCCGATTGCTGAGCTTTACAGCGCGCAGGGCCGGCTGGTCTTTGAGTTTGAGCGCACCCAGAGTCGTCTTTTAGAGATGCAAAGCGAGCACTATCTTGAGCAGGCCCATAAGCCTTAAAAATGTGTCTCGAAGGGTCTTTAATTGAGAGGTGTTTTGGCTGTATATGAGGGCGCGGGTCCACTGTAGGTGCGCTTAAAAATTAGTATTCTGGCCCAAGCTTTTCATAAAGTAGCTTAGAAAGTACTTGTGTATTGCAGTGCGAGACTATAGAATTCGCGCTCCTAATTTTGGCTGCTCGTTGAGTGGTTATTTAAGCTGCTAAATTTAAGCGGCAAGTGCTACAGGATGTGGCGCGGTTTGCGGTGGTGTTTGACCATAGGCAGACAGGGTAGACACTCGGAGTGGTGATGAGCCCCTAAATAAGTTTGCTCGGTATTTGTTGATTGCATTGTGCATTAACACTGAGCGTAATAAAAAATATTGTATTCCATACGTTTGAAGGCCTAAAACATGAAGACATACAGTGCCAAACCTGAAACAGTAAAACGTGACTGGTACATTATCGATGCTTCTGGCAAAACTCTTGGTCGCATGTCGACTGAGATTGCGAACCGCTTACGCGGCAAGAATAAGCCAGAGTTCACCCCACACGTTGACGGTGGTGATTACATTGTTGTAATCAATGCTGAAAAAGTACACGTAACGGGTAACAAAGCTAAAGATAAAATGTACTACTCACACAGCGGTTACATCGGCGGAATTAAGTCGATCAGCTTTGAAAAGTTAATTGCCAAAGCCCCTGAGCGTGCCATCGAATTTGCGGTTAAGGGCATGATGCCTAAAGGCCCACTTGGTCGTGCGATGTTTAAGAAGCTGAAAGTATACGCTGGTGAATCTCACCCGCATTCAGCCCAACAACCCAAAGAGCTTAACATTTAACGGAAGTTGATTATGTCTGCTGAACAATTCTACGGTACAGGTCGTCGTAAAACTTCGACCGCACGTGTTTTCATCACTCCAGGTAATGGCACTATTGTTGTTAATGGTAAAGGCTTAGACGAGTACTTTGGTCGTCAAGTTGCACGCATGATTGTGCGCCAGCCTCTTGAGTTATTGGAAATTCCTGAAAAATTCGATGTAAACGTCACTGTGAAAGGTGGTGGTAGTTTTGGTCAGGCGGGTGCTATCCGTCACGGCCTAACTCGTGCCTTAATGGCGTATGACGAAACTAATCGTCCTGAGCTTCGCAAAGCGGGTTATGTGACTCGTGATGCACGTGAAGTTGAGCGTAAGAAAGTGGGTCTGCGTAAAGCACGTAAGAAGCCACAATTTTCGAAGCGTTAATATCTTGCAGCTTTGGCTGCATTGCTTGGACGATTCGTTCAAAAAAACCCGAGCTTGCTCGGGTTTTTTTATGCGCGCTTTTTTGATTTAACCCTGCCTCAAGTAGGTTTTACCTTGTGGCTTATGGCTAATTTCTTTAGTATGGCGCCGTTTTAATGGTATGCAGAATATAGGTCTATACTCATGGCTTAATTCGTACAATGTTTGTAGCTCAAGCCTTGTACTGAAGGGCTAAAGTGTGAGGTGTGCTTAACGGTTGTCTAAAAGGCGCTCAAAGCAGCCTAAAAAGACTCAGCATGGCTATATAAGTTTATTTTTTCTTTTAATACTACTGGTCTTCAGTAAATAGTCACAGGAGATTTTCTTGATGAGTGATGACGGTGCGAATTTAGTTCGCCGGCGTGTGTTAACAGCAGTAACCTCTGCCGTTGGTGCAGTTGGTGCGGTTGGCGTAGCAGTGCCATTTGTGGGTTCTTGGAATCCGAGTGAGCGAGCCAAAGCGGCAGGGGCGCCTGTTGAAATTAACATTAGCCGGATTGAACCTGGCCAAATGGTTACATTTGAATGGCGAGGCAAGCCTATTTATGTTGTGCGCCGAACCCAAAAAGTCTTGGACGATCTCGCTAAAATGGAACCTCTCTTACGCGACCCTTCTTCTGAAAAATCAGTACAACCGGATTATGTTGACCCTAAATTTCGCTCACAAAAAGACGAGTTTTTAGTGTTATTGGGTTTGTGTACACATTTGGGGTGTGCCCCTGGCTATCAGCCTAAAGTGGGCTCGGTGCAAATTAGCGGTGGCGAATGGCTCGGTGGCTTCTTTTGTAAGTGCCATGGTTCTAAATTTGATTTGGCCGGTCGCGTATTACAAGGTGTACCTGCACCAATTAATTTAGAAGTCCCCCCCCATAAATACTTGAGTGATAGTGTGATACTCGTCGGCGTAGATCAGGAGGCCTAAGCATGAATGGATTATTAAGTTGGATTGATGCCCGCCTGCCTGTTGTGCGCGCGTGGGATACTCACATGGGTAAATACTATGCCCCTAAAAACTTTAACTTTTGGTATTTCTTTGGTGTCTTATCAATTTTAGTACTGGTTAATCAGTTGTTGACTGGTATTTTCTTAACGATGCATTACGAGCCCTCAGTAGAAGGTGCGTTTGCTTCGGTTGAATATATTATGCGTGACGTGCCTTATGGCTGGTTGTTACGCTATATGCACTCCACAGGTGCCTCGGCATTCTTTGTGGTTGTTTACCTGCATATGTTCCGCGGTTTAATGTATGGCTCTTATAAGGCTCCACGCGAGCTTGTATGGATTTTTGGTATGCTCATATACTTGGTCCTTATGGCTGAGGCCTTTATGGGCTACGTATTACCTTGGGGTCAGATGAGCTATTGGGGCGCACAGGTTATTGTAAATTTGTTTGGTGCTATTCCTGTTATTGGCGAAGACCTTGTTCAGTGGATTCGTGGTGATTATCTTATTTCGGGTGCTACTTTAAGCCGCTTTTTTGCATTGCATGTTGTGGCTATGCCGATTGTCTTATTGGGCTTGGTGGTGATGCATATTTTAGCATTGCATGAAGTTGGCTCTAACAACCCTGATGGCATCGACATTAAAAAGAACAAAGATGAAAATGGTATCCCTAAAGATGGCGTACCCTTCCACCCGTTTTACACGGTTCACGACTTGGTGGGTATTACTGTCTTTTTGTTTGTGTTTTGTGCGATTATCTTTTTTGCGCCAGAAATGGGCGGTTACTTTTTAGAGTTTGCTAACTTTGAAGTGGCCAACGGACTTAAAACCCCTGAGCATATTGCTCCAGTTTGGTACTTTACGCCGTTTTACGCTATTTTGCGTGCGGTTACCATTGATATAGGACCCTTAAACTCTAAGTTTCTAGGTTTTGTAGCCATGGGTGCTGCGATTGCTATATTGTTTGTTTTACCTTGGTTGGATCGCAGCCCGGTGAGGTCAATGCGCTACAAAGGCTGGTTTAGCCGCGTTGCTTTGATTGCCTTTGCCGCGGTATTTGTGATTTTGGGCTATTTAGGGGTTAAGGAATCTACGCCTGGGCGCACTATACTGTCACAAGTTTGCTCGGTTTTGTACTTTGCTTACTTCTTAGGTATGCCATTTTGGACCTCACGCGAGAAGTGCCAACCGGTTCCTGAGCGCGTTCAGCAAAAAGGCCTCAGTAAAGCTTTAGTCTTTGGTGGTTTGGCACTGTTTGCCGTTTTGGTGGTTGTACCTATTAAAGCCGTTGCTGCAGGTGGAGCCGCTTGCGGCTCCGTGCCTTGTGAGCACTTTCATGCGGATTTTGACGATAAAGCATCACTACAGCGCGGCGCCCAAACCTTTGTGAATTACTGCATGGGCTGCCACTCAATACAATATTCTCGTTTTGGTCGTGTGGCTGATGACTTGGAGATTCCGCGTGATGTTATGCGTGAGCAACTGATTTTTGGCGATGAAAAAATCGGTGATCTCATGGTGAGCTCGATGGATCCCGTTAAATCTAAAGCCTGGTTCGGCGCTATGCCGCCTGATTTGAGCTTGGTTTCACGCTCGCGTAACCCCGATTGGTTGCTAACCTATTTTTTAACGTTTTATAAGGATGAATCACGCCCTACCGGTGTTAACAATAAGGTCTTTGCCAACGTAGGCATGCCCCACGCCCTACTGGAGTTGCAAGGCTTACAGGAGTGTGCGCCAGGGCCTAAGTACGATGATCATGGCCATGTCATTCGTAATGCGGTGGGCGAGTTGGGTGAGATTGATCCTTGTGGCTCTTTAGTAGTGGGTAATATTAAAGGCACCATGAGCCCATCAGAGTACCGAGCTGCCATGGTCGATCTAGTCAACTTTATAGAGTATGTAGGTGAGCCTATTGCTGATAAGCGCCAAACTATTGGTATTTATGTACTGTTATTTTTAATGTTATTGTTTGTTTGCGTATGGTTCTTGAACCGTGAATACTGGCGCGATATTCATTAAGCGCCCAGATTAGGGCTTCTACGGCCCTAAGCAACATAGCCCATATAAAAAACCCAGCAAGTGCTGGGTTTTTTATATGGGCTATGTTGCTTTTGAGTCTTGCCGCCCAGACACCTTAGCGCCATACTACGCACCTTGTTTTGCAACTGTTCAGTCGTAACCTCTAAGGCCAAAATATGACGATGACCTCTAGCCGCCCTTATCTTATACGCGCACTCTATGAGTGGATAAACGATAATAATCTCACCCCTTATTTATTGGTTAATGCCAACGAGCAAGATGTGAGTGTGCCACAAGATTTTGTGGGAAAGGACGGTCAAATTATTTTGAACGTAGCGCCTAATGCCATTATGGGCCTTGACATGAGCAATGACGCAATTAGCTTTAACGCCCGCTTTGGCGGTGTACCGACAGATTTATATGTTCCCAATCATGCGGTAATGGGTATTTATGCTAAAGAAAACGGCAAAGGTATGATGTTTGAGCCCGAGCCAACGCCTCCGTCAACCCCGCCTAAAGAAACTAAGCCAAAAGAGAAGTCTGTCAAAAAGCCAATGCTGAAAGTGGTTAAGTAGCGCGGCAGTAGCTAATCTTATTAAGTCAATATGTATTTCGTATAAGCAATAAATAATAAAAAGTCATTACAAAGGCGTGCCATGTTACCCAGTATTCTAGACTTTGAAGCCTCAGGCTTTGGTTATGATAGCTACCCGATCGAAGTCGGTGTGGCGCTGAGTAATGGCGAGCGCTTTTGTACATTGATTATTCCTTTAGAGCAGTGGACGCACTGGGACGCTAGTGCTGAAAAGGTGCATCAAATACAACAAGCGGACTTGGCTCGTCATGGCCTACCTATTGGCGATGTATGCTTAAGATTAAATCAGCTCTTGCGTGAGCAAACGGTCTACTCCGATGGCTGGGTTGTTGATAAGCCTTGGCTTAATACGTTGTATAAAGCAGCAGGTATAAAACCTACATTTACGCTCTCGCCTATTGAGTCAATTCAATCTGAGCAGCAGCAGGCGGTATGGGCTGAGGTGCGCGATGAACTCATCGAAAAATTTGCATTTGGCCGGCATCGTGCAAGCCATGATGCATTACTGATTCAAGAAACCTACAAAGCCACTCGGCATTTGCGATAGATATATTGTGATAGCTATAGAAAGGCATTATTCAGCCAAGTTGAAAAGTATGCCCTATTCAGTGTTGATGGTTGAGCCTCTAGGTGTTCAGTATCGGGACCCGTTTATAGCATCCAGCCCCAACATGGATGCGTGGGGATAGAGCCTTTATCGCTGCACAGAAATAGGCAAAATTAGACATCGCATTGCCTAACCCGAAAGCACCAAGTCGTCGATGGTTTAAGTGGCTTTGCCAACGGTTCATCAGCGCCCAATCTCGGTACCTGTAATAGCAGCAACAGATCTTACTGGATTAAACTAAACCTAGAGTATTAGCTGAAGGGAAGTCACCTGCGACGCCGAGGCCTTTTAATACTGTTTCGTTAAAATCATAGGTTGAGCCGTTGTTGGTAGCGCTTTGATTCAAAGCTGAAAATCCAGTATTAAAGCTTGGTAAGCGTGTAGCTAAAATAAAGGGTGCATGAGAGGTGGTGTGATCCATACCGTTACCCATACAGGTCACTTGTGCAAAAGCGGTAGTATCAATAAGGGGTTTTCCATCAGGGCCATTGTTATTCATTAATTGCTTGATTAAGTAGGCCGGCACCTGCGATAAATAGCGATGACACTCTACATAAGAGATTGGTAGATTATTTTTATTGGCTAGCGAATAACCCGCATGCACCGAGCCGTGAGAGTCTCCTGTAAAGCCACCGTAATGATTAACCCCATGGGTTTTCCAAGTGCCCGATTCTGCTCCTAGCTGTAAGGTGGCTACATTGGTTAAGCCGCACTTTAAGGCAGCAATAATAATGTCAGCTTGTACCTTGCCGTGCTCTAGCATTTTAGTTTGCTCGCCAGCGCCTACCGTTAAAATATAGTCGCTTTTAGGTGGCAGGGTCGGTGCGCAAGTGCTTGGGTCAATGCTGTTACCATTTAAGAAATCAGTAATGCGAGTTTCTATTTTTTCTAGTGCAGCTGAATGCTCTTGTAAGCGTTCACGCTCATCGGCAGAAAGTTTGTTTTTAATTCCCTCAATCGCTCGCATTTGTGCTTGGTATACTTTTAAATAAGTGGTGTCGGGCCCATCGTTATCACCAGCACCCGATGAAAAATAATCTTTTAAGGCAATAAGAGGATCCGATTTGGGTTTGCCATAAGCACTAATATCTTGGCCGGTTGCATCGCTGCCTAAAAATATCGATGAAAAAGGCGTAGAGGCGCTTAAGGCCGGGGCTGCAATTGAATCGCTGGTGGGTTGTCCGTAAGCGCGTGCACCCAGTGCGGTCGTGGCGCGACCATGACCTGCGACAACAGCGTCAACTTCACGAAAATGGCAAATGCTTGCCACATCGGCATAAGGTTCGGTCACTAAATTCATTTCGGTTTGACTTTTGGGTAGCCAATACCCGTTCGGTGCGCCACTGTTGATATAGCAAAACACAGCGCGGGTAGTTTCTTGTGCGATGGCATGGCGTGCACCTAGAACGCCAGCAATGGCTGGGAATGTACGCAATACCCCACTTGCAACACCAGTACGGCCCAGAAAATCTAAAAGCTGACGACGATTTTTGCGAAAGAGAGTGCGGCGAGTGTTAATGTCGCGCGCATATTTTTTAAAGTACTCACTCTTTGCGTTTTTTTCTTTGTCGATAAGTGCTAATCGCTGTATGTCTAGTTGAGTATGTTCATGTTTATGGTGTTGTAATATTTCATCAATCGCTTTCATAAAGTATTTACCCTGTTACATAGCGGTGGTACTGCCTGACTATTGGCGCCGCGAATGTTGATGTCATCATACATACGAATATTAATGGTTGGCACGTATGACTGTTATGGCTAAGATTATGATTGTTTAGTGTGTATAGGGGGCGACCCGCTAGCGCCTAAAGCGTACAACATCAGATAAGCTCAGCGCTTTTAACATGGCTTTAGGGTCATTAGCAGAGCCTAATGCTCTATTCAGTGCATCTTGCATGCAGAGCATTTGGCCTTGCTCTGCTGTATTGAGCGAGGCTTCAAACCGGGTATCCACATCGGATTGTGTAATTGGTGTGCCTAAGGCATAGCGATATGTTTTTTGAATTAAACAGGCATCAACACCAGGCAGGTTATTATGAACGAGTGCCTTTGACAGTGCTTTGGCGCCGCTAAAAGCAATACCATTACCCTGTGTTTTCGCATTATCAGCCGCTTGTGTATCGATGGCTCCAAGTGCATGCCCCGAGAAAAGAAAACCTCCAGTATTCACCGCCTGAATGGGCACGTTAGCTGCGCCGTTAGGCCCTAGACCTGTTTGCACAATTTGACCGTCAACAACAGAGCGCGGTAGGCCAACATTATCAAAATCGTCGATAGCGAAAAGAGGATTGATGACCGCGTTGTGACAAACCGCACAGCCAGTGCCGGGTACATTAGTTTGAATGTCATAAAACTCTGTAGTAGTTAAATCACCTGCTTGCTCGCGAGATTTCGCTAGGTCGACGGCGGCAATACGTTCGTCACCATCATCTAAAGCTTCGGGCTGGGGAATAGATTGACATAAAAAATCTTGGCGTAAATGCACGGCTCGCTTAATAGGAGAAGTACGATCATCGTGTGCATTGAGTGCCATAAAGGCTCCGGATGCGACTAATCCTCCGCGCGGCGTACCAGCAGTAGAGACTTTTACAAACTCATCACTATTGGCACCGGTTATGCCATAAAATTCGGATAAAGTTTTATTTAAAAAAGTAAAGTCAGCTTCTAATAGCTCGCGATAGGCGACGTCTTTATCGTAAAAGGCGTGAGCAAATAAAGTACGAATTTCTTGAGCCATAGCATTTTTAACATCGCGGGTAAAATTGTCATTACCAAAGCGATTCACGTTACGTACTTGGTCTGTGCCAAACCAGAGGCCCGCAAAGCGTTCAACTTGAGCGCGTCCCAAAGATGAATCCATTAAACGATCAATATGCTTTTCGACGTTTAATGGGTTTTCTAAATCACCGATTAATGCCGCTTTCATTAATGCTTTATCTGGCGATGAAGCGGTCAATAAATAAGATAAAGCTGAAGCGTATTCAAAGCTATCAAGTACATAGCTATTGGGTTCGGCAGCGGTAACTTTTTGCTTATATGTTTCGGGTATTTCTTTAACTTTCGCTGGCGCAATTAAAAACTCAGTCATATTAAAATTGCCGCCATACTTTACGCCATTAATTTCGCCCACACCTTGCGGAGCTAAAAAATAGACTGGCCCCGTGAGTGTTGAAACATGAAACTGTAAAGTCACAGGCCCTGGGCCATTCATGGGTACTGGTTCGCTATTATAACCATTGCCGGTGATACGTATGGCAGGGTAAAGACCACTTTCAATCGGTGGTGATACGCTATAATCGAGCGGTGATGTTGCTGTGAATGTCATAATCAGAAGGTCGTTACCCGTAAAAGTATAACCCGAATTGGCAGGGCTATTTCCGGTAATTATCGTGGGCTCAGCTGCTGGTTCATAAATGATGCGCTCGGGGGTCTTATTAATATCGATAAGCGCTTGTGCGGCAGTACGGCCTAGCTCTTCTCGATACAAAAATTGCGGAGACATTAATGCTGAACGGATGGCCCATTTTAAGCCAATCTCTAAATTCGTTGCCTCGTTAATTATCGCACTGTATTCGTTTTTTTCGGCTACTGTGAGTGGGCGACGAAAAGCATAATATGCAAACTTCTCAGTAAAATCTTGAGTGCATTGTGTCGCTGTTTTACATTCAAAAGAGAGCGCACCGCTTGTGTTAAGCGCCCAGTTGGCAATATCAGCTGCATTACTATCGTATGAATTAACACGGTTTTCTCCGATTTTTGAATGTGCATGGTTGGGTAGGCCGCCAACAGTATTATCACCCACAATTTTATTCGACGCGGAATAATCAGCAGGTAAAGGCTGCTCAAATAAGGCTTGTAATGAATTGTGATATTCATAGCTTGTCAAGAATTTAAGGGCGCGGCGGCCATATAAGACGGGATCTTCCGAAGTGCATTGTTGGGGGCCAATAACCACTTTTTGCCCGCGCAGTGACCATAAATAAGCAGCAATATCTTGTGCGCATTGATCTACACAGCCCGCAGGGTTGAGAGGCATTTGCTCTTCAATGTAGCGCGCAAGATCTTCAACTGATTGGCCTGTGTAATTATCGTCGGCATATTTTGTATTTTGCGGATAGGTGAAGGTATTAACATTGATACGTACATTTACGGCACCAGCTTCAAAATACCCATCTTCATCGGCATCTTGATGGCAGGTAAAACAGTTGCCGCTGGAGTCTTTGAGCAACGTGCGCCCTGTGGCTATATTGCCAATAAAGACAGGTGCAGATGAAGTGCTAGCAGAAGCTGGTGTTGTGCTCATTGATGACGATACGGCAGTACTTGAAGAGCTTAGTGGCGATGTTATTGAGCTAGATCTCGCTGAACTAAATCCCGCCGAGCTGAGTGTTGCCGAACTCAATAATACTGAACTAGAATTTTTTGATGTTGAGCTTGTGGTCGGATCAGGGTCTATGGCTACACAGGCGTTAAGCAGTGTAACCATGCTTAAGGCTAATAATGATCGCTTCATGATGCTACCTTATGAATAAAATTATAAATACACATATGTGAAATATTGCTAGTGAGTAGAAAGGTCATAATTGAAAGCGATACGGTGATTGATCAGTGCCAGCAATATGTTTTGGCATATCAAGTATCTTAAATCGCTAGCAGCCTTAATTTTTTAAATTAATTTAGGCATGTATTGCCTAAATACAATCCGATGTTATCTAACTGCACATTTGCAAGACTCTGGCCGCCAAGGTGAAAACCAATACGTGCAACTTCATCTGTTGCGGTAGCGGTAAATGTAAAAGTGAAGGTTTGGTAGTCAGTGGACAAATAGTGAGTATTTTTCTGGTGGGTTAGACTCGCGTAGTCAGGCTCATCGGTATCGACGTCAACAACAATTGTGCGCTTTTGGCTGGCTTTTGCGTCATAACATAAGGTGTATTGCTCACCCGCTTGAATGCCTACACGGTGAATCAGTTGAATGTCATAGGTGTTTTTTGACACTTGAGTAATTGTAAAATTAGCTTCACCATTAAAGCTGGCACTGCCGCTTGTATTGAGGTAAAAGTGTGAAAATAGTTGCTGACCTTGACGGAAAGTCCCATCACTTTTTAATAAGCTGGCAGTTATTACTGGCGTAGCCCCATCTCTTTTTGATGCTTGATATGCATCAATATGCGTCCTTTTTTTGAGTGTGCTTGCCGCTTTAGAGGGGTAGATGAGTTCAGCCATTTTATCGGCGTAACGCTGACCAAATATTTTATAAGCATCATAGGTAAAGTGTGCATTGTCGGCGCCTTGCAACCCCTGTGCTGAAATAACATGAGCGTTATTGATTAAGCTGGGTAGCTTATTGACCTCTAAATTATGCGCATCACAGCAACCGCCACCTGCTTGGTAGAGTAACTCGCCGGCAAGAAAAGGCACTTCACCTAAAGTAAGATCTTGTTTCAAGTCGTTAACAATTTCTTTGACTTTGTTTTTCCAGTCTTGCTGTGAGGTGTTTGTTTCACCTTGATGAAAAATAATGCCTTTGATGACACCGCGTTGCTGCGCTTGCTTGGTCAGATCGAGCAGCCAGCTATACCCGCCATCAAAGTGGGCGGGAATTTTTTCTGTGCCTATGTTGCCACGGCCAATCGGCGCGCCTTTACGATAAAGTCCAATATCACTACCGCCAATAGCAATAGGAACCAAACCAATAGAGACTGAGGAAGGCGTGTGCGTGAGGAGCGACTCGAGAAACCCGTTAGCGACACCCACTTGCCCCCAGCAGCCAAAGTAAGGTTGTTGAGCGGTATACCATTGCCCGTATGTACGCGAAAGATTAGGGCAGCTCAAATTTTGAATTAATTGTGCGCGTGGGTCGTTGAGGTTATCGGCTGTGCTGAAGCTTGCCGTACCTTCCATATTTGATTGTCCAAAGGCTAGGTAAATATGAAAGTTGGCATCCACTACGCTAACCGAAGAGCTACTATTTGATGAAGTGCTACTGTTGTCTACTATAGCTGGGCTTGCGCATTGATTGCCTGCATAAAGTCCAATGTTATCCAGTTGTACGTCTTCGGTGGTATTGCCGCCTAGATGAAAAACCACGCGCGCGGTTGTATCAGTGGCATTAGCAATGAATGTGATTTTGAAGCTTTGGTAGGCGGTGTCGAGGAGCGATGTGGTGCCTTTATCGGTGAGGCTGCCGTAAGTTGTTGGCCCACCAGTATCAATATCGGCGTAAATAGTGCGCTCACCACTGGCTTTGGCGTCATAACATAAAGAATACTCTTGGCCTGCCATGACACTGGTAGGGTGTATCAATTGGATGTCATAAGGATTCGGTGTTGTGCTATCGACTGTAAAATTGGCCGTATCTGTAAATATGGCTTGGCCATTTTCGAGCGCGTAATAATATGAGTAAAGTTGCTGGCCTTGCTCAAATGTGCCGTCGCTTGCGAGTAGGTTATGGGTAGGCGAGTGATTGGCATAACCGGTGTGGCTTGCTAAAAGTCCGGTGAGAGTCGTTGTCTTCAAAATCATTTGCAGTGTTGTTTTTTTCATAATTAGGCCAAAGCGTTATGATGAGACTCAAACAATATTGACCGACTCTCTTATCCTTGCGCTTGCTGAGAGAGCTTGTCAATAATTATTCATTGATTTACATCTTAGGTTTTTAAAAGGCCTGTACTTTACAAAAAGCACGATAATAATAAGAATCTGCAAAAAGGATATGTTATTTAGCTAATAGTCCAAGTGCTTACATAGCACGCATGAGTGCTGCTCTAGTGCGATTACAATCAATAGTTTGCGACTTAAGCGTCAGCATTCGCAGTGGTAGCGCTATTTTTTCTAGGCTGGCACTAAACGCTCTAAAGTCATGCGCCGGCACTTAAAAGGCATAGAAGGGATACTGGGCTGGAGGGGGAGATCTGTAAGGTCCGCACAAGACGGCTTACGGTTGATCTTTGACCTTGCATCTTTCACTCTATGCGCTTTTCGGTTTGAGCTCTTAGGCTGCGCGTTATTTGCAGAATGTGACCACCGGTTACTGAATGCTATTTTGCTCTCGGTAGGCTTTGGGTGTGATGTGATAGGTTTTTTTAAATAGTCGGTTAAAGTAGTTGACACTTTTATAGCCCACTGCATATGCAATTTCGGTGATACTCGCTTTTTTTGTTTCGAGTAGACGAGCGGCCTCTTGCAGGCGAAGTTGGTTGAGGTAGGTTGAAAAGGTGAGTTCCGTTTCTTGCTTAAGAATATTATTGATCTTATCGCGATTAATGCCCAGTGTATTAACGAGCACTTCCATTGATAAGTCAGGATTTGTGTATTCATGAGCAAGAAAATGCAGGACGTCGTATTTTTCTTTATCTTGTCGAGACTCAAAGTTAACTGATTGTGGCTCGAGCTTAGATGGGGGATCTTGTTTGAGCTCGGCACGGAGTTTACGGGCTAATTGTTGGGTGTGCTGATGAATGAGCCATAAAATTAATCCCACCCAAAAAAGCGCAACAACCACTACACTTGCATAGCGATACAGGGTGTTTTGGCCAATAAGCGTGAACTCGCTAATTTTGACATTAGATATTTGCGCAGCAGGGCTTTGGTTGGAGGTCGTTACCGAAAAGCTCTTTAACTGACTCAGGTCGTAATGCTGGCTAGAGTAGGGTAAGCCCCGTTGCTCTAACCACCATTCGGGTGTTTTAAGGCGCTTTAAGTCAATAGTAACAGACTGCCATTGGTCGCGACAGGTTAAAAAGTGCGTAGAAATACGATAGCTTGAAGCATCTCCTAGGGTCGATATGCTCTTGTCATAGGCATGCGCAGCAAAGCTAAGGACATTATACGGCTGACATTTCACCGTGAGTTTGATACTCGAGTATTGGGAGGCATCAAATAGGGTGTTTTCTGCGTCATTCTCAGATTGACTGATTTGTAGTGTTACCATCGCAAAAGGAAAGGCGTTTTGGCCTTTATCTAAGCTAAAATCAAAATCGAGAGCGTAGCGGCTATCGCGTGCAGCAATATGCGTATTTCCGCCTTCATAGCCATCAGACGTAAAGATTGCCTGCCACGGCAGAGGGCTTTTTTCGGCTGGCAATAAAGGGGTCTCAATACGTGAAGCTATGAAAACTGTAACCACCAGCAAGGTAGATGCCACAATTGAAATGAGCAACAGACTTAGCAATCGAAAATTTAAAACTCTCACGCGTTGAAGTTCCTAAGAATTGACGGTATTAAACAGCCTAAAAAACTGCTAATTGTAAGTCATAATGGGGTCTTCAAGCAAAGTAGCTCATTGCTCACAGCTCTTAAAGTGTGCACTAGATAGGGTGAATGAGTATTTTATTTATGCTTGATGGTGCGACAATAACTTATCAGTATCCGAATTTTGTTAAGAGTGAGACGCCTTAATGGCATTTTATCGATAGGCTGATCGGCGCAGGTGAATCCATAATCATTCAATCACTAATTTGTAGGTCGATCATCATGTTTGCTTTTAATATTCAGGTTAAGCTGCCCTTTTATGCCAAAGCGCTATCGTTTTTGTTGCTTGGGCTATTTTTTGAGCTGTGCTCTTTGGTGCTTTCAGGTCGTGTATGGGCAACAGCACAAGAATCTTTTTCTAATCCCATTTTGTCTGGGTTTTACCCCGATCCGTCTATCGTACGTGTTAATGATACTTATTATATGGTGAACTCCACTTTTGAGTGGTTTCCCGGTATGCCTATTCATCGTAGTAAAGACCTTGTTAACTGGGAGCTTATTGGTCATGGCTTGCATCGCCAAGATCAGCTTAAATTGCAAGAAGGTTTAGGTGACTATAACGGTATTTATGCCGTGACTATTCGCCACCATCAAGGAGTCTTTTACTTGGTGACCACCTGTGTTCAGTGCACTAGAGGCGGTAACTTTTACGTGACCGCTAAAAAGCCAGAAGGGCCTTGGTCTGACCCTGTATGGCTCGACTCACCAGGCATTGACCCTTCTATTATGTGGGATGATGATGGCAAAGCGTATTATGTTGGGCATGGTAATTTAACAGGAAAAGAGGCTTGGGTAGACCAGCAAGGTGTCTGGCTGCAAGAGCTAGATACTCGTTTGGGTAAGTTAGTGGGCCCTCGCAAGCAGCTGACTTTTGGCCATGCCAATAACGCCAGTTGGACTGAAGGACCGCACCTTTATAAAATCAATGGCCAGTATTTATTATTAGTGGCGGAAGGGGGAACAGGATACTTTCATAGTGTTACCGCCCATCATAGTAAAAGTGTTTGGGGCCCTTATGTGGCCGATTATGTGAACCCCGTCTTAACTCACCGTCACTTAGGGCGTGACTACCCTATTCATTCAATAGGGCATGCCGATTTAGTACAAACTCAAAAAGGTGACTGGTGGGCGGTGATGCTGGGCAAGCGTTATGTAGAAGGCGCTACTTTACTTGCTCGTGAAACTTTCTTAACACCGGTTAAATTTGAGGGTGAGACCCCTATTTTTAACCCTGGTATTGGCCGGGTGACACTTACGCAAAAGCGCCCCAATCTGCCTTGGTCGCCGGTTAAAAAAACGCCTATCAGAGATGACTTTAATAGCCCTACATTGGCGCTGCAGTGGAATATGCTACGCACACCGCAAAGCCAGTGGTATTCCGTTGGTAACGGTAGTTTGGTATTGCAGCCACGTATACAAAATTTACGAGCGCTGACTAACCCGTCATTTATAGCCCGACGAATAGAAGATCACGTTTTTACAGCGACAACGCAACTCAATTTCAGTACGCTAAAGTCAGGCGAGCAAGCTGGTATAGCTATCTATCGCAATAGCCAAAGCCATTTTACTTTTATGAAAGAGGCCGATGCTTTGGTGGTTACACAGGTGCGCCAAGGTGTTGCAACACGTATTGCGCGTATTGCTTATACCCACGATACCGTGGTGTTAAGTGCGCAAGCGCGTGGGCGTAAATTACAGTTTTTGTTCGGCGCAAACGAAGCCGATTTAAAGCCGATTGGTCGGGAGCTGGATATGGCGGTTATTTCTTTTGAAGAGGCTTTTGGCTTTAACGGTCCTTATGTGGGAATGTATGCCACTAGCGAGCAAAAGGCCGCCTCTCAAGCACGCTTTGCGTGGTTTGACTATAAAAGTCTATAGCCTCTCACCATGAGTAACATGATTAATGTTACTCATGTCACCAAATATAGTTTATTCGGTGTACAAAATAAAAATCAATGGAAAAACTACATTCTGACACTGCTCAGTAAAAGTGCTTAAAAATAGCGCAAATGTCAATAATATGGCACTGCTTGAGGTGTTTTTCGGGACTTGATTTGTCCCATAATCCGCATTGGTGTGTCTATATCATTTCTTTTGCTGCGGATTGTGATACGTATCGCGCGTATCAATTCTTTTGGGTGCATGATTGAGACGCTACTTTTTAGTATCAGCGCACCCTAGATTTTGTTTTGACGTTAAATGTATGAAGCTCGTCAATTTGAATGCTAATGACCCCAGCCTTAAGGGAGCTGCTTTATGTACCAGTCCTCCAGTAGGGCTGGTACATAAAGCAGCAAAACAAACACATGTTGTATTGATATAGTACGCAAAACTTGGGTGCGATTTTTATAGTGACGATCATGAGGTTGAAAAATGATTCTCAAACATATCCCCCACTTATGCCAGCTTGCTTTGATAATGGCTGGCTTAAGTGCTTGTTCAGGCTCCCCTAGCGACGACTCTAGTTCGACGGGTATTCATAGTTCGGCGAGGTCTAGTTCGCAGACTGCGGTCTCTTCGGTGGCAGCAAGTTCATCTCCGGCGAGCGTATCACCTGTTAGTATTTCGAGTATTACGGGGGTTGCGCCGGGGGCGGTTTTAGCACCTGATACCTCACTAGTTGTGGCGGTAACTACGACCAACGATGCTAATGTGCGCCATATTGAACTGTTTCTAAATAACACATTAGTGCGCAAAGAAGGCATAGCTCCTTATGATTGGAATAATACATCGATTAAGCAAAGCGATGCGCTATTACAATCTTTGGTGCCTGGCGCTTATACCTTGCGCGCGGTATTAACCTCTAAAAGCGGGACTAAAACAACCAAGCAAGTGCGTTTTAGCGTTGCGCAAGCCAGTACTGAGCCCACGCCCGACTTAGCTACCCGCGCGCAAAAGATTTTTGACGCAGGCTGCGCTAGCTCAAGCTGCCACGATGCAACGCCTGGCGGCGCACGCGTTGATTTGGTGACCGGCACCCTAGATGACTTTGCCAAACGCTTAGTCGGCCAGCCCTCGGGGGGCAGCAAATGTAGTGATGAGCTTATTATTGACCCTGTCAACCCGGCTAATTCCTTGTTTTTAAAAATTACCGATGCCGGTGCTGGTGATCAATGTATGGCCAAAATGCCCTTTGGCAAGGCAGGTGTAACGCCAGCAGAGCATGCAGTACTGATTGAATGGGTGAACGAGCTAGTCAATATAGCTCCGCCGATAATAAATACGCCTGATAAAGTTTTGCGCATTGAGCCTGTGACCCTGAATAAAACACAAGGTTACTCGGTGGCGCATTATGCCAAAAAAATTCTAACTGGCAGCCCCTTAACGAATGGCGAATACAAGCGTATTACTGATAATGGTGACTTTAATGTGGCCGAATACGAAGCCTTATTAAAGCAGTGGATAAAAACCGATAAATTTGACTATAAAATCCGTCAATTTTTGCGCCTTGCACTCCAGCAAAACGCCTCACCTTTAACCAATACCGATTATTGGGAGCAACTGGGCGGTTTAGGTTACGCACCAAAAGCCCCCGTAAGTACATCACGCACTCAAAAGGCGCTGCATGAAATGATGGTGCAAACGGCATTGCGTATTATTAATGGTAATCAAGATTTTCGCACGATTGTTACAACCCGTGACTGGGAAGTGAGCACTATTGTATTGGCTGCGCTGGGCCGGGCCGACCAGCAACACCTGAGCGAAAACAGCGAGCAACATCGCCTACGTAATATGCCTGGCGTGATTGATAGTGATTACGACGATTGGCGAACAATTACTTTAAAACAAGGGACATCGCCCGGACAATACGAAAAAACCGAAGACTATATTGAGTCAATGCGGGCTCTGAAAGATGGCGATAGTTATGAATTATTAGCGCCTAGGGTTGGGTTTTTTACCACGCCGGCTTTTATTTTTAATTGGGAAACTAACCCCTCTAACGAGTTTCGCCTAACGCTCAATCAAACATTGATCAGTGCATTAGGGCTGAGCTTTGAAGCCGGCGATACTACCAAGCGCAACCACAGCGAAGGTATTATTGCCGACCATGCAGTACCGGGTACCGATTGCCACGCCTGTCACACCCAGATGGACCCTATGCGCAATGTGTTTTTACAGTATTACCACTCTGAAAACACGCGAGCACTGAAGCGTAGAGGCACTCAGCGCCCTGATTTTTCACTTCATGGCTTAACCCGTGAGGTTAAGGATATGGATGAGTTTGCTCAAGCTTTGGCTGACCATCCTAATTTTGCTTTCGCATGGGCCAGTAAAATGTGCCAATGGGTGACCTCGGTTGATTGTGATAAAAAATACCCCGACGACGTGAAAGACATTGCCGAAAAATTCAAAGCTTCGGGCTTTAAGTTTAAAACTCTTTTACTCGAAACGTTTAAATCGCCCTTAGTCATCAATGGTATTACTGACAATACCGAGATGCTAGTGAGCATTGCACGACAAGACCATTTCTGTACGCACCTTGATAGTGGCTTAAATGATATTGCCAAAAAGCGTGGTCGTACCAACGACAAAGTATTTTGCGATAAGAGCGTTCACTACCGTACAGCGCAAACTGACCTTATCCCTAACGATGAATATACGCGTGGCAAAATTTCATTATTGCAGCCATCGCAAATCGATCCGTTTTATGTAAAGTCAGTCGAGTACCTATGCTCAGATCGTGACTATTGGTTTATTGGCAATAAAAATAATGTGCCCTTTCATCGGGACAAAACCGAGCAAATGCTTGACGATATGACCCAGGTTGTTTTGGGGATACCTAGCGCGCATGAACACTATGGCGTTGCTCGCCAATCGCTGGCTCGCACTTATGCTGTGCTGCGTAAATCGCCCAAGTGCGCTAACCCCAATAAAGTGAATATTAAAAATAATGCCACACCCAGTTGCGGCTATGGCTTAGACGCACAAAAAGCGGTAGAAACGCTTTGGAAAATGACCTGTAGCGCCCCATCCACCATCAGTGTTGGCCTAGGCTTTTAGGCGGAGAATAAACTATGAAAAAATCACAAAATAAGCCGTTTTTAAGTGCCCGCCGTGACTTTCTCAAGCACAGTAGTTTAGGGGCTTTAAGCCTATCAACCTGCGCCAGTGTTATTGGGGTGCCGGCGAGTTTTTTGGCTGCCGGTACAGTCAGTGCTGCCACCAATGCCAAATTTACTATTTTGTCGCAATCACTACAGGGTGAGCCGATTAATTGCAGCGGTCCCATGAGCTTTGCCAGTGCGGGTAATCAAGCGGCAAGCCTTATTGATCATCCTAAATCATCGGAGCTGGGCACCAGTGCACGCGGTACAGTTAATGGTACTAGTTACTCAGGCAAAGACTTAGAAGAGCCGGTTGAGCTGACTATTGGTGGCAAGAAAGTATTAGCCGCACGTCCTTGGCAGGAGCTACCACAAGCATTTTTAAATAATCTATGTGGCGTTTGGTATCGTACGGGTGCGAATGCCCACCCCGAAATGCCATCGGTAAAGGGTTTAAAAGGTGCGCTACGCGATGACCTTAACCCTAATCGCGGCGAAGAGCTTGGCTCAGCCATTGCCTGGGATACCGCCGAAGCTCTGGGCACTTCGTTAAAAACGCCTTTGGTATTATCTAAAAATGGCATGGCGGGGTTCTCTAAGGGTAACCCGCTGACTATCTATAAACCTTCACAGGTAAAAAGTTTGTTTGCCGCCACTGCCGGTAGTCACCTAGATCCTGCTGATTACGACAATCTATACAGTCAAATGATTGACCAAGTATATGCCAACGTAAAGCAACATGGCACGCAAAAGCAGCGCGCTTTTTTAGATAATCATGCACTCACACGCACACAAGCACAAACGATTGGCGACAAGCTAGGTACAGCATTAGATGCTATTGATGGTGATGATACCGTTAACCAGCTGCGTACAGCCATTGCCTTTATCAAGCTGCGTTTAACGCCTGTGGTGTGTGTATCGCACGACTTTGCCGGCGATAATCACAGCGATAAGATGTTAGCCGACGAAGCTAGTCGTACATTAAAGGGCATCGATAGCATGGTGCAGTACTGGAAAATGCTCAATGCGGCGGGTTTAACCGATGATATCAACTGGGTAACGCTCGATTGCTTTGGCCGCACGCCGACGCGTAATAAAGAGGGGGGGCGTGACCATTTTAGTAATTTAACCTTGAGCTTTATGCACGGTAGCGGTATCAAAAGCGGCATGATAGGCGGTCTTGAAGTCAATAAAAAAAATCAACCCGAAGCTACTGGTATTCATTCTAGAAATGGCTCTAAAAATAATCCTGATATTGATGCAGAAAGCACCTTGGCAGCCTATGGTAAGACTGTGATTGCTGCCGCTGGTGTTGATGAAGAAAAAACCAATATACGCGTGCCTTCAGGTAAAGTAATTACGGCAGCATTGGTTTAATGGCTAGCAGTCTTATATGTTAGGACATTGTTTTTATTTTTGCATTTTTAAAAATTCTCATCAGTTTTACTGATGAGAATTTTTTTTGAATAAATTATAAATATTAAGATATTTTTAATTTTTAATTTTTTTGTAAGCTCTATGGGTTCATAATTTTTTTAACGATAAAATTTTATGTTTTTTTGGGTTGTATGGCGTGTTGGCGCCATACATAAAGCGGGGTAAGTAATGTGCATTTTTATTTAATGATAGGTCGGGTCGCTATCTTTTTTTTGGCGGGCTTTCTTTTGGGAGCTTGCACCTCTGAGTCAAATACGTCTGCTTCTCAGTCATCTGATTTTTCGCAAACTTCATCAGCGCCCATGAGTCTGCCCGTTGATGTAACAAAGGGGGCTGCCCTTTATAAAAATCAATGCAGCAGTTGTCATGATGACGGCAATAGTATTGCGACTAAACCGGATTTTGGGGCACAGAATGATATAGATATTATTGATCGCTATGGTCAATTTTCTTGTGAGTATCTTAGCGACTGCGCCTCGCAGTCGAGCTTATCTGATTACATTCACACGGCGATGCCTTGGGGAGCGGTCAATAACTGTGATAAGAGCTGCGCGAGCGATATTGCGGCTTATATTATTAACCTGCAGCAAACAAGCGTGCCAAACTTAGGGCCAGGTGATGATGATGAAGACGGCGTTGATAACCCCAGCGACTTGTGTCCACTCAAACCTGGGCCTGCTCGTAATAATGGTTGTCCCGTGCCAACCAATGCGCCAGACCCTGATAGGGGAGATCAAATTGCAGGCCTCGATGTTTATACAGCACAATGCTCAACATGCCATGGCAGTCATGGCGGCGGTACTAATATTGGCCCCTCACTGATACAGGGCGAGTGTAAAGTGTGCGGTGATTTTGGTGATTTAGTGGATATTATTGAAATTAGTATGCCAACCCCCGGTGCTTGTATCGATGATTGCGCGATTAATGTTGCTACCTATGTTCAAAGCGCTTTTACCGCATCGATTCAGGCCACCAACTGCGCAGCAGAAGCGCCCAGCCCCGGTATATTTCCTCTTCGTCGGCTTAATAAACGTGAATATACCAATACCATCGTTGACTTGTTTGGTGTTGATAAATCATTAATGAATCGTATTCCTGCTGAGCAAAACTCTGGCTTTGATAATGATGCTGGTGTCTTAGGTGTTAACTCTAGCCTTGTCGATTCTTTTATTGATGCATCAGAGGTCGTAGCAGCAGCTTTTGTTAGTACATTGAGTGCCACCCCTATCGTTTCCTCTGGTGATCAGTGCAATACCACAAGTCAGTGTCGAACAACTTATGGTGCAAGTGCAACAGATTGTGTTGATAGCTTATCAAATCAAAGTTATTGCCAATGTGGTACTGATCGCTGCGATGCCGGAGCAAGCCCAAGCCCAAGCACCAGTAATCGCTTATTAAGTTGTGCGGCTCTAAATGATCAATGTGCTTTTGATTTTATTAAAAATGCTGGCCAAAAAATTTACCGACGGCCATTAAGTACGCAAGAAAATAAGCAATTACGTGCTTTATATACCGAAGGTAAAAGTATTGATTTTGCAGCAGGTATTCAATTAGTTGTAGAGGCAATGTTACAGTCACCTTCTTTTTTATATCGTGCAGAATTTGGTACCGGATCACTGAGTAGTGGCGTGACTCCATTGACAAGTTGGGAAATTGCTACTCGCTTATCGTATATGTTTTGGGCGACAACACCTGACGATAAATTATTGAAATTGGCTGCGGAAGATAAATTACGTGATAAAAAAGTGATAGCCGAGCAAGCGCAAAGGCTATTAAGTGATAATAAAGCTAAAAAAGTACTGCGATTATTTTTTCGCAATTTAATTCAGCAGACTAAAATATTGGCCGCACCAGCTGACCCTGCTATTTATCCACATATGACTGCACAAGCGCCACAATTATATTTAAAAGAACTTGATGCATTTGTTGACCATATATTATGGCAAAAAGAGGCTAGCTGGGACGAATTTTTGTCTGCCGATTACACCTTTGTCAATAACGCTTTAGCAGAGGTCTATGGCTTTACGCCGCCAGGGAGTGATGATTTTGTACAAGTGTCTGAGCAAGGTCGACACTTTGGTTTATTTAGCTTGGGGGCTGTAGTCGCGAGCCGAGCGCATGAGAGTGAAACTGCCCCCGTTTTACGTGGCGCCTTTATTTTACAAAGTTTTATGTGTGTCAGTATCGAAGTTCCTGCTGATGATTCGGGTGTTGAGATAAAACCGCCCATTCCAGATCCTAATAGCACTACGCGCGAGCGTTGGATACAAGCAACAAAAGGGAAAGACTGTGAAGGTTGCCATCGCACACTAAACCCAGCAGGGTTTGCTTTTGAAAACTTTGATCCTACTGGCCGTTGGCGTGAGAAGGATAAAAATTTACCCGTTGATGCGAGCGTTGATTTACCGGGTACCGATATTAGCGGTATGTATGCAGGGCCTGCAGGGCTTGTCAATGCACTCGTTGAAAGTGAGCAAGCGGCTCAATGTGCCGTTCAACTATGGGCTCAATATAGTTATGGGCATGAAATGCATGCAAATACCGGTGGTGCTGATGAATGTAGTATGCAGAGTGCTTACAATACTTTTATAGGTAAAAATAAAAGTGTGAAAGAGCTGCTCATTGCGCTTACACAAACAGATGCATTTTTATATCGAACCGAGGTTAAATAATATGAAAAAGCTTTTAGATCGACGTGATTTTATTAAAGCGAGCGGCCTTTCATTGGGTTTGCCTTGGTTGGAGTATTTTGCAGGTCAGCAAGCACTTGCGGCTGATGCAGGGTTAACATCGCAGGGTGTGCCTAAGCGTTTATTTATTGTTTTTAATGGTTTGGGCACTATCCCTAACGAATGGTGCGATATTAATAGCAACGGTACAGCCGTTTTTAAGAAAATATTAAAACCCCTTGAAAAACACCGCGAGCGAATGACGATTATTCGAGGCCTTACGCATGCAGCTAATGGCGGTACACATGAAGCTGTTGAACTGGCTGCATTGACCGGGCAGCCTTATGTCGGAGATCGTAAAACGACGAAATTTGCTGCTGGTATTAGCATTGATCAGCATATTGCCAATGTGATTGGCGCGAATACAGTGCGAAAAAGTATTTCTTTATCAATACAAGGTAAAAATCAATACAATCCGCTCAGTCATTTTGGGCATAGCCAACCCAACTTTCCGATTAAAAATCCTTACACGGCCTTTGATCAAATCTTATCGAATATAGGCAAGCCTAATGGCTCGATGATGACACGTGAAGATCAGTTGCAAAAAAAGCGTGAGCAAGTATTAAAGCATACTCATGAGCGTTATAAAGAGCTTTTTGCACGTTTAGGGCAAGATGATAAATTAAGGTTAGAAGCTCACCTAGAGAGTCTGAATAGCCTGATTAAGACCTTAGATTTACAGCAACAAGTCGATCAGGGGGGTAGCCATTGTGCAGTCTCTAAGCCTAGTAAAAGCAAGCATAGCTTATTACCCGAGAGCGATGCGAGTAGTAAATTTCTTACGGAAGAGTATCGCTATGGCGTTGCTGATCTCGATCGCAACCAAGATATTATCAAAGCTTATATGGATATAGGAGCGCAAGCTTTCAGTTGTGATGTTTCGCGTGTTGTGACTCTTGATCAGGGACACTTTCATCGCCATGGTAGCGCAAGTCATAAAGTAGATGTCAATAACCGAAGTGTTGCAACGGCGGAGTATGATGAGGTTTTAAATGCGGGCGTACGCTGCGCTCAGAATATTAACTATCTTGTTGATCAATTGGTCAGTACTCCAGACGGCCAAGGTGGTAATTTAATGGATAGCTCACTGATTTATTGGATGCAATCACATCAAGATGGGAAAAATCATACCTTAAATAATTGCACGGATGTGCTGATTGGTAATGCTGGCGGTATGTTTAATACCAATAGGTTGATTAGTATTAACCCTAAAGATAATCGCCGTCATACAGAGCTACTCACCTCTATTGCTAATTGTTTTGGATTACCAGATAGTGGGTTTGGTAAAATCGATTGGCGCGGTGAAGGCCGTATTCATGAGCTTGGTATTCGCGTTTAGCCTATTATTTAATGAGGTCGTAACCAATCTCAAGTACATCTTGAGATTGGTTTTTTGTTTTCTACGTTGCCAGTTATTTAGGCGTAAGCTTTACATCATCTTATAGGGCACCCGTCAAGAGTGGCGAGTGACTCACTCAATGACTTAATTTAACGCTGTTTTAGGGAGTATTTAAGTGCTCAGAAGTGAGTAATATATTTCAATATACGATAGCCGTTAATGCATTGTGGAAGGCTAAAATCCATATTTTGTGTGCGATTATCGTGTATTGAGATATTTGCTGTAAGTGAGGGGCGCCAAGATGTTGTCGCAATAAATAGAGCGGGTACTTATAACCTTTTAAAGAGCTGATAATTGACGCACAGAATCCCCTCCGAAGTATCGATATTATTGAAACTCGATACGATGTGGGTATGGCAGCTCTTTTTAAGTGACAGCTCTATTGAATAGTGTCTGCTTATCATAAAGACTTCGTAGCTATTCAGAGGTACCGAATTGGGCACTGAAGAAGTATTGTCTGGACTGCTCAGGCCATCCATGGACGCTACAGAAGCGCTCTGGGCATTGACATGCCCAGAAAATAATCCATCAGCATCCTATCAGGTAAGTTTTTCAGCTTGGCTGAATAGTTACAATACTTCTTTTATTAAGGGCTCACCTCCATCACTTTTAACCCTTTTTAACTATTGCCTCAATGGTTCTGCTTTTATGGCTTGGTTTTGATTATGCGTACTTTTGGATCTCTTTTTACACGGCGTCAGGCGGGCATGGCTATGGTGGAAGTGATTGCTAGCGTCACCTTGGCCGGCTCTGCGGCTGCTGTCATTATGACTCAGCAGCAAGGAGCACAAGAGCTGGCGGCGCGTACGCAGGCCAACCTAAGTGCTGCAGCACTGAGTAGTGCGGTTAAACTGCAGCAGGCTAAATGGGCCGTAGGAGGAGCCGATTATAGCCCTCTACGCTTTAGTAAAACTGGGGTTGTGATGGGGCTAGATACTAACTCGGCCGCCAGTTTGCAAGACTGTCAAGCGTTATGGCAGCATTTAATAGTACAGCCGCCGAGCATAGCAGGTGCCCGGCACTATTGGCGTGCGGCACCAGAGTCTAAAACAGGTTCTGTGCGTTGCCAGTTCTCGTATCATCATAATAAGTTGCCAGCGGTTACAGTATTTTATAATACCAAGACTGGCGGTGTGAGCTTTGACTAGCCTAGCTGCTGGCTAATAATGTCTATATCTCTGTGTTGTAGATGAGCTCAGCACATGCAAGGTTCGCTGCTGCACGACTGATTATTTACACGGTTGATTATTTACGCGGTCGATTGCTTGCATAATTAATATCCATTCGGTTGTTTTTTGAACGGTTTTAGGGGGTGGTGATGCCTTTCTAGGAGTGGTATTTTCAAGAGATTGCCATCTCAAAAGGCTGCACTCGCGTGGTGGGTGTAAAATTTGAGTGTTCAATGTTGGCTTGAGCGGTGAGTTGATGGTTTGAGTGCTGTTAGCGTAATCAGTCAAATTATAGCTTGTGTAAATATCGCTTAGCCTTTGTGGTTTAGTGCGCCATTGTTTTATGTAGCCTACCGGGTTTTGGCTTGCCATTGTACCTATTGGCTTGCAGTGACGTACACTTGATTGATAGATGTTATGTAACTATTCGGCCAAACTGACAAATCTCACCTTATCGGGTGCTGATGGGCTATGTTCTGGGTATCTATGCTGGGCTTTTCAGGGAAGACAAGCGTTAGGCTTTGCACCTGCACTGGGATAGGCAAGATTAGATTTTGCAGGAGCACACAGTCGAGGAGCACAAAGTCGCCGATGGTTTGAACGGCCCAGTGAATGATTCATGAGTGCTCAATTTCGGTACCTCTGAATAGTTACGATGTTATTAGTGTTAATAAATAGACTCACTCATGCGAGGGCATTATGGCCGATTACCAAGCACCGACTTTAGATCTTCAGTTTTTATTGAAGCATATTATTCATGCGCAAGAGTTATGGCCGCAGTTAGGCCTAACCGATGCCGATCCAGATACCGCCAAGGCGATACTCGAAGAAGCCGCTAAGCTGTGCGAGCAGGTGATTGCACCGATCAATCGCGAAGGCGACGAGGTTGGCAGTAAGCTGGTTGACGGTAAAGTGATAGTACCTGAGGGCTTTAATGAAGCTTACAGTGCCTATTGTGAGGGTGGCTGGGGTGCGTTAGGCGGTGACCCAGCCTACGAAGGTATGGGCATGCCCAAAAGTTTAGTGGCCTGTGTTGAGGAAATGCTGCAAGGCGCCAACATGGCTTTTGGCCTTGCGCCGATGTTAACCGCAGGCGCGTGCTTGGCGTTAAATGCGCACGGTAGTGAAGCACTAAAACAGCTGTATTTACCTAAAATGTATAGTGGTGAATGGGCTGGAGCTATGGACTTAACCGAGCCCCACGCTGGAACCGACTTAGGCTTAATTCGCACAAAGGCTGTTCCCGAAGAAGGAAGTGCTAATGCGGATGGGGTTCAAAGCTATAAAGTGAGCGGCACCAAGATCTTTATTACTTGGGGTGAGCACGATATGGCCGAGAATATTATTCACTTGGTACTGGCCAAGTTGCCTGATGCACCCGCGGGTTCTAGAGGGATATCGTTATTTTTAGTGCCTAAATTTATCCCCAATAGCGATGGCAGTATAGGCGAGCGCAACAGTTTTAGTTGTGGCGCATTAGAGAAAAAAATGGGTATCAAAGCATCGGCAACCTGCGTGATGAATTTTGATGGCGCTAAGGGTTGGTTGGTTGGTGAGCCCAATAAAGGCTTGGCTGCAATGTTTACCATGATGAACTACGAGCGCTTAACCGTAGGTATTCAGGGGGTTGCGGCAGCAGAGGCTAGCTACCAGGCTGCGCGTGATTATGCTAAAGATCGGGTGCAAAGCCGTAGCGTGACGGGTGTTAAGCAGCCCGAACTCGAAGCCGATCCCATTATCGTGCACCCCGATGTACGGCGTATGCTATTGCATATGCGTGCCTTCAATGAAGCTGGCCGTGCTTTCTATTTATATGTGGCTAAGTATCTGGATGTGGCCAAATACAGCAAAGACGATAGCGCGAAAGCTGAAGCCGAAGGCCGCGTTGCTTTGTTAACTCCCGTGGCTAAAGCCTTTATGAGTGATATGGCCTTGAGCGCAGCAATCGAAGGGCAGCAAGTGCTTGGCGGCCACGGATTTATTCGTGAATGGGGGCAAGAGCAGTATGTGCGTGATATTCGCATTACCCAAATTTATGAGGGTACTAATGGTATTCAAGCGCTAGATTTATTAGGCCGTAAAGTGGTTGGCAATAAAAGTGCTTGGCTGAAGGCCTTTATGGGTGAAGTTATTCTATTTGCCAAGGGCGAGTTAAATGATGAGCTTAAAGCCTTGGGTAAGCTATTAGTTGAGCAAGCAGAGTTAGTGATTACTGTTGCCGACGAGTTAAGCCTTCGCGCGGCTAAAAATCCAGAGGTGATCGGCGATAGTGCAACTGACTTTTTGCACTTGCTAGGGTTGGTCTCTTATGCTTATTTATGGCTGAAAATGGCTCAAGCTTCTACCACGATAAGCGGTAGTGATGAAGAGTTTGGAGCCGACTATCTGCAAGCTAAGCGCCATGTGTGTACTTACTACTTTAATCGCGAACTCCCCAAGGCAAACTTTTTGGTTAAGCGCATTCAAGCGCAAACGCCTGACCTAATGGCTATGAATGCTGAGCTGTTTTAGTGTTCACTTTTAGTATTAAGCGTTAGTTTTATATTAGGCAATACATACTGCCTCGAGTATGTATTGTCGTTGACCTACTGAATTACTTGTTTAGTCCTTTGGATGTATCTCCTTCCTCTTAGCCTCCCTTGGGTTGTCGCTGCTTTACTTTAATTACGCGCTTTTAACACCCGCGAGAGGTTTTTTTAAAGGTTGCCACTGAGGTTAGCTCGTGCACTTGGGTGTGCAAGTTTAACGAATTTTTATTTAACTCATTGACTTAAGCTAAGATGCGCATCTTGCTCCAAGGCCAGATACTGAATGTGCGCGTCTCAGAGTGATGCGTTTAAATACCGACAAATAAGTAAAAACTTTTTAATCCGCTGGCCGCGTTTTTATCTCATAAAGTCATTACTACTATTAAATAACCGGTCGCTATTTAGCCAAGCGCATTTTACAGGGTGCTGGTGGATTTCCCCCAAAACATTGACGCCGAGCCCTGTAGAGAAGGTAAGAGTTAGGCTGTGTAAGAACGCGAACTCGAGCGCCCCAATTAATCAATCACTGGCGCACAATTTCGGTATCTTTAATTCGGTACCTCTAATAAATAGTTGCAAATAATATTTAATAGCGCTTATTTCATTGGACTCAGGTTATACATAAGGCCTTTTGATACCTTTCCGCCATCTCTACCGTTTGCAGGTCATCAGGTATTATTCTGTATTTTATGTTGGTTAAGAGTATTTAATATTAGGTTGATTTTATATTGTGTATTTTCATATGCCGCAATTACATGTATTTAAACTTTAATAGGGCTTACATATGCATATTAAGTGTTAAAAAAGCACAAAAAAAAGCATCATATTGAATATTATAAAGCTATCCTTCGTAAGGGTTGATTGAAAATCATACAATTTATGGGATTTAATTTATGCGATATAAAATTATATTTAAAGTGTCAACAATAAAGTCAAAAAAACAATAAGTTAAATATTTAATTGCATCATATTTTCTAGCATGATGTCTTGTCCCAGATTAAAGCTTATTCAGCTTGAATGTGCCATAAGGTCTAGATCTGAAGCTTTTGGGAATCTGCCTATTGAATTAATATTTCCCAATTTATTGTGGCGGTATTAATTCACAAACATGGGCTGATTTTTCTGACATAGTGCGCTCACAACTTATTAGCGACTCGGATTTTGAGGTGCATATGATTCATACAATACGAAAACCCTTTACACCCTCTTGGGTTAAGTCAATACAACGATTGAGTTGTATTGCCTTAACCTCGGTTTTATTGGCCGCCTGTGCCGGAGAAGATACTGTTTCTAGTAGCTCTGTGCCTACAGACCCTATTAGTAGTATTGCCTCGTCGGTGCCAGCTTCATCAGTTCCGGCTCCGGCCTCATCGACCCCTGCTCCAGTGAGTAGTGCAGTACAGTCTTCTTCGGTGACTATGGTTCCGCCACCTAATACGAATACTGGCCAGTGTAGTAATCGCGCTGAGTGCCGGGTTACTTGGCCACAAGCAACTGGCTGCCGCGATAAAGGCACTGAAAACAGCCTTTGTATTTGTTCTGGCGCACGCTGTGATGCACCAACCCCTCCGAGTTCGGCAAGTTCAGTGAGCAGCGTTGCGGCAAGTGTACCTGCCAGCAGTTCTAGTGTGAGCAGCCAGGCAGCCTCATCGGTGGGTGGCGGTTTGTCTGAGCAAGCACAGCGCGGTAAAGATTTTTATGCTGCGCAATGTGTTTTGTGTCACGGTCCATCGGGCGATGGTGGCGGAGCAGGACAAACCTCTTTCTTAGCGTCTATTACCGTTGGCACCATGGTTAGCAAAACAGCCATTAGTATGCCTTTGCAAGACGCTACCCTTTGTAACCTAAACTGCGCTAAAGATATCAAAGCATGGTTGGTGGGTCTGCACGGTATTGATACTGGCGATAGCTCTAGTGATGCCGCTAGCAGTGCACCAGCTCAGAGTTTTCAAATTCGACGCAGTAAAGCCGAAGATGTTTATCGTCGCGCCTCTATTTTGTTTGGTCAAGGGG
Organism: Marinagarivorans algicola; assembly: GCF_001292705.1. GTDB lineage: Bacteria > Pseudomonadota > Gammaproteobacteria > Pseudomonadales > Cellvibrionaceae > Marinagarivorans > Marinagarivorans algicola. The sequence continues at coordinate 50,193 of NZ_LGAK01000016.1, read as the reverse complement.
TACCGAGTGTTGCCGATTTAGAAGACGTGAAGGGTGCTAACTATGGTGAATTAAAAGCCAAGCTTAAAGGTTTGATGACAGGTAATGGCTTTAGAGAATTTATTAAAACCGGTGCCAATGATCAGCTATTAATGCGCGGTATTCTTGGGGTTGATTACCGTTTTTGGTTTTTGAACTACTACCCTAAATTTAGGGAGTTAGTTGAGGCTGAGGCTAATCGCTTTATTTATGATAGTGCTTTAGTTAGTGAGCTTCGCGAAGAGCCTTTAGAGCTTATTCATCATGTTGTTAAGAATAATCTGCCATACACCGAAATTCTAACGGCTGACTACACGATGGTATCTCATGAGATGTCACGTTTGTATAATTACCCAACACCGGTTGCCAAAGGCCGATGGGTTAAGGGGCAAAATACAGGCCAGCATGTCTCTACGGCTAATGGCTTGCCTTCTAAAGACTGGAATAATTCACGCTTACTCGATTTTCCGCATGTTGGTATCCTGTCATCGATCGCCTATCTTAATAAGTATCCTTCTACGGCGACTAACCGTAACCGTGCCCGTTCACGTTGGACAATGTACCACTTCTTAGGTTATGACATTGAAGCCTCGGCACCGCGCGTCAATATAGACGATGCCGATGACTCCGAGAACCCTACATTAAATAACCCTGCGTGTACTATTTGCCACATTACGATGGATCCTATCGCGGCTGGCTTTCAGGATTTTAACGATAAAGGTTTATACCGTACAGGTAATAGAGCGCTTGACTCACTTAGCCGAGATTATAAAAAGACCGATCTCTATGAAAACGGTCAAACCTGGTATGCCGACGTATTGCCTGCAGGCTTTAATGGCGAGGATACCCCGCAAGGCGAAGAACCTTTGCGTTGGTTAGCTGAAAAATTAGTTGCGGACCCTCGCTTTGGTCCTGCTGTAGTCAAATTTTGGTGGCCAGCTATTTTTGGTGAAAAGTTGTATGCAACCAAGTCAGATGAAGAGCTTGTTAAACAACAAGAATTTGTTGTTGACGTTGCGAAGAAATTTAAAAATAGCAATTGGAACCTGAAAGATTTACTCGCTAACTTACTGATGTCTGACTGGTATCGGGCAAATAATTTAGCAGGTTCCGGTGATAATACTGAGGCACCACTAACTTACTCGGGTAACCGCTTGCTAACGCCTGAAGAAATGGTCATTAAGCAAAAATCACTGTTTGATAATGCAGGGTTATACGATGCTAATCATAGCGGTGCCTTCGGTGGCATTGATTCGGTTAATATTGAATCGCGTGACCGCAATATGAACGTTGTGAAAATGAATGTTGTTAAAGCCAACTCATACCGTGAAAGCTGCTCTATTGCCTTTAAGGATTTTGATAAACCTAAAGCTACGCGTAGCTTATTCCCGTTAGTCGAGCTATCTGATGAAGCAGAACCTAAGATTAGGGCGCAATTAGTGTACTTACATGAGCGCTTATTAAATGAGCGTCATGGGCCTAATGCGAAAGCGATTAACGAGGCTTATGCATTGTTTACAAAACTTAAAGAAAATGCTGAGGCGCGTGGTAACACACGGTTAATTGGTAACGATTACCTGTGTGCAGGAGAACGCAATAAAAATAACTTTGATACGAAGTTTACATTTGCTGCTTGGAAAGGCGTGCTTGTAGCCTTGTCATCCGACTACCAGTTTATTACTGAATAGGAGCCTATATCATGAACAGACGCGATTTATTAAAATTAAGTGGTATAGCTTTAGCTTCCGCAGCTCCTACAACACGACTTTGGGCGGCACCTACAGACTACCAAGGGCAATTCTTGATTCAGATGCAAGTCCGAGGTGCTTGGGATGTCGCTAGCTATTGTGATCCTAAGTTGAATAAAAATGGTAAAATTATTAATAATTGGGCTAAAACCAAGGGCATAGAAACAGCGGGTAATATTGCTTATGCGCCTTTTGCCAATAATGCTGATCTATTTGAAAAGCATCATGACAAAATGCTTGTTATTAACGGTGTAAACAGCTACACCAATGGTCATAATGCGGGCCAGCAATATAACTTTACCGGCTCTACACAAGCGGGTTATCCAAACTTATCGGCTTCTTTTGCTGCAACATTGCAAGCTGACTTCCCTATGCCTTTATTGGTTAACGGAGGCACCTTCTCGAGTGGTGATGTGATTGTGCCTACGCGCTTAGGTCGCGACATTGAGACCTTTAATACATTGTTAGAGCCTAATGTTTCGGGCACTAAACAGTATTTACCTGACGAGGATATTAGAGCGATTGATAACTTCCGTACAAAGCGTGCGCGCGATAACCTGGACAAGGCTAGTATTGCAGCAGATAAGCGTTTTTTAGAAGACTTCTTAATTGCAAATAAAAGTTTCCCTAACTTTGCTGAATTCAAGCGTGTGCTCAAAAGTGTTGATACTACCGGCTTTGATATGCGCGAAAATCTCAACCAGCAAATGCTTTATGCTCTAGTGGGCTTTAAGTCGGGTACATCGGTGTCCGCTGATACAGTCATTAATGCTTTTGATACCCATAGTGATCACGATAACTTACATGCAGGCCGCTTAACCAAGGCAAACAATGCCATTATATTTGCTTGGGAAGTTGCTAAACAGTTGGGTATCACAGATCGTTTAAATATGTTTATTGCTTCTGATTTTGCTCGTACCCCTTGGTATAACGATGGCGGTGGTAAAGACCATTGGCCCATTGGTAGTGCAATTGTTATGAAGTCAGGCGTTAGCTGGACTGATCGTGTCGTGGGTAAAACAGATGACGGCCTAAAAGCCTATAAATTGAACCCTAATAACTTGAGACGTGATGATGCTAATGGTGTGATTTTGGAATCAAAACATGTTATGGCGTTTGGTCGTCGGCTCATGGGGATTGAAAATGATCCATTGATGCGCAATTTCGATTTGCGTACCGACGGCGTTGATTTTAAATTTGACTATTAAATGCAGTTGATCATTAAGCTGTGGGGGTTGGCTAGAAATTAGCTAAGTACTTTGCCTTAACGATCAACGTCTGGTCGTCAACTTAAACGGCTCGATTTTTCTTCCATCTCAACAATAAGTAAGCCCTTGGCATAGTGTATATGCTAAGGGCTTTTTTGTTTCTTGCAGCTAAACATTCAGTCAGGACTCAGGGCCGTTATCTGCTTTTTGTTATATTTATCATTATATTGAGCTTAACGCTTGCATCACCTGTCTAACGCTGGCTAAACGCGCTATACCTAAAGGGATTCATTCAAAAGGTTTGTGTTATGGCTATGTGGCAACAGGTGCGATTACGGTGTCAATTGAGCTTAATCGTACTATTTTTTACTGTTGTATCTCTACCAGAGCTTTGGGCGCAAGAGCAATCGATGAGCGCTGATGACCTTATTGATTTGCCTTTAGAGGCTCTAATGCAAATGGATACGACAGTCGTGAGCGCCTCTAAGCGCGACGAAACATTAAAAAACTCACCTGCAGCTATTTATGTCATTGGTAAAGAAGACTTACGCCGAGCTGCCATTAGCAATATTCCTGATGCATTGCGTATGGTGCCAGGTATGCAGGTGGCTAAAGTGTCGTCCAATGAATGGGCTGTTAGTGCTCGGGGCCTTGGTGGACGTTATGCGCGTTATTTATTAGTGCTTATTGATGGCCGTAGCATTTATACCTCGCTATTTAGTGGTGTTAATTGGGATGAGCAAAATATTAGTTTAGAAGATATTGAGCGTATTGAGGTTGTGCGCGGCCCCGGCGGAAGCTTATGGGGAGCCAATGCAGTGAACGGTATCGTCAATATTATCACTCGCAAACCAGAAGCTCTGGCCGGTATTCAATTGCGAGCAACAGTGGGAGACGGTGAAGAAAAAAGTTCCGTATATGGCCGCGTTGATTTTGCTACGCAAGCCAATAGCGAGGCGTTTGTTTCGCTGTATACGCAGAAAAATGGCGCCTTAGTTGCAGTAAACCCTAATTTGAAGGGGCATGATTGGCAAAGCTCGCGATTAAATTCCGGTTGGCAGTTTCAGCAGGCGCAAAATACACTGAATATCAGTGCTGGTTTTTTTGAGGTTCAATCGACAACGCCCTGGGCAAAGCAGCTACTAGAGCCGCCTTGGGTCAAACCGCTATACAGTCATGAAGATAAAAAAGGTTTTTATGGTTCATTGAGGTGGCAGCACCAAACACGCTATGGGCAATGGTATTTGCTGATCAACAGTGACGATACTCAGCGTGACGCAACAGCTTATCATTGGAGTACTCGCAATTATGATGCCGAGTGGCAGTGGACAGGGGGGCTAGGGCAAAGACAGATGTTAACCGCAGGCCTTTATAGTCGCTACACCGAAAGTGATTTTAGCGTGCCTGCCGATGGCTCGGGAATTGATATTTTACTGCGACCCGAAAAACAATCGAGTAAAACTCACAGTATCTATTTTCAAGATACCCTTACATTGAGCCCTACTGTATCGGCATCTTTGGGGTTGCGTCTCGACGATCACTCGTTAAGTCATTCTAGTGTGCAACCGTCACTGCGTATTATGTGGCAAACCCATAAAAGTCAGCGCTTTTGGGGGGCTATGTCTAAAGCGAATAGTACGCCGTCTCGTATATTAAATAGTCAAAGCGCATTAAGCTTTGCCACATTACCCCCTGATGCGATTGCTCAGCCCCCTGCGTCTTTTTTACCTGTGCGCTTGTCGCTGAGCAATCGCGACAGTAATGAGGTCGATGTTAAATTATTGTCTTTTGAGTTAGGGTATCGCTATTCGGCTTCTGAGGTGTTTAGCTTAGATGCTGTATTTTTTGAGCACCGCTATGAAAATATACTAGGCGTTGAAGGTACCGGTGACCCTGAATTTAGGATGAGTTATAGTGGGCAAGGCTATTTACACATTCCAATTTATGCTAATGCTCAAGGCGTTAGAGAAAATCAAGGTTTCGAATTAGCTTTAGCGTATCAGCCTTGTGATCAATGGTTTTTACAATATAGCGCTACAATATTAGATGTAGAGCAGGGGTTTGAGCAAAGCGATGATAGTCTTGGCTTTAATTTAGCTGAGACGGTGCCCCAGCAGCAGCACATACTACGCTCTTTATGGCGTGTTAATAAGCAACTCGATCTCGATACCATCGTTCGCTACGTCGGTGCTTTAGAAAAAACCAATATTCCAAGTTACGCAAGCGCCGATATCAAGCTCGCCTACACTATCAATACACAACTCAGTATTTCATTGAATGCACGTAATTTATTCAATAGCGATAAACAGTATATCGAATCAGAGCGTGAAATATTTAATGCAGGTGCTTTTACGGTTGAGCCCTATGCTTATTTAAAAATAGAGTGGGATTTAACACGTGATTAAGATGTGGCACTGTATTTTTATTGTTATAGGGATATTTTTAAGAGATGTCAGTACAGCATCAATGGATCTTATATTAAGTGCTGCATCCAGCCCCGTGCTTAACCCTGTATCAAGCTTGCCACTCAAATCTTTATCAGGCCCCATGATAGGCTCAGGGCAAGCTGTAAAGACTCTGTCTTCAAAGACAACGAATGCTCAGCAGTCGTCTTATAAAAATGAAAAAGTTAATGCCTTAATCGCGGCATATATTTATTACTTTACTAAATTTGTACACTGGCCTGATAATTCAAAAATTAAAAAAATTTGTGTTGTAGGAGGAAGTAATTATTTACTAGATGAATTTAAAAAAATCGCTAAAAAGTCATCAAGTCATATTTACCTTAATCATTTAAGTTATGTTGTATTTTCTCAATCGGCACCAGAGTATAAGGTTGTAGAGAGCTGTCATTTGTTGTACATCACTGAAAATTATCAAGGTGATTTTTTACTTGATCCGCCAAAAAACTTTAATGGATTGCTGGTCGTTGATGAATTCATGAAAAACAAGCATGCCGTGATTAGGCTTGTTATGAACGGTAAAAAATTAAGCTTTGAAATTAGTCGAAGTAATGCCCAGAAAAAACAACTCTATGTGAGTGCAAAGCTATTGGGGTTAGCTAAGGCGGTCATTGATTAATGTTCCATTTTAAAAAAATACGAACACGTATGCTGGTTGTTATTATGGCTGGCGCTAGCTTAGGTTTATTAGTATTGGCTTTCGCCTTTATGTTGTATATTATCAACTTGTTGCAGCATAAGCGTGAAAGCCAGTTAAACGCTGAGTTAGGTGTTTTGGCAATTAATATTGCTGCCAGTGTTATGTTTGAAGACGAAATCACAACGCGTGAACTGCTTCAAGGGTTGGCGGTTGACGATGAAGTGATGTATGTCGAAGTTACTAAAAAAACAGATAACCCTAAAAATGTATTTCGTGTTGTTGAATTTTTTAACCCTCAGTTGCAGCGCAGGTATCATGTTCGCTCTTCCAAAGAAACGATTGCTGAATCTACACTTGATAGCTTTAAGCATTCGGTAGAGGTTGATGGTGAGGTTATCGGTTTACTCACAGCCTATGTCGGTGATAAACAACTAAAAGATCAAATTTTTTCTACCTTTGTATTCACGATTGGTGCGTTAATATCGGTTTTTATTTTAGTTGTTTTTTTGGGGGTTCGCTTACAAAAATCTATAACTTACCCAATAGAGCAGCTCAATTCAACCTCTAAAAAAGTAACAGAGCAAGGAGATTACGCACTGCGCGCTGATGCTAATGGTGAAGATGAATTAGCTGATTTGGCGCGCGCCTTTAATCGAATGCTCGATCAAATAGAGCAACGTGATATTATGCTCGAAAAAACAGTAAAGCAGCGTACAATTGAATTAGAACGCTTAGCTGATGAGTTTAGGTATCGTGCATTTCATGATTCACTAACTGGTTTACCTAATCGAGCATTATTAACTGAACAGTTTCCTATCTTCTCTGCGCATGCACGCCGATCTTCTACATTGTTTGCTGTATTTTTGATTGATCTTGATAATTTTAAAAATATCAATGATACACTAGGTCATGATGTTGGTGATCAGTTACTAAAGACTGTGGCGGAGCGATTAAGTTACACTTTGCGCAGTGAAGATCTTGTGTGCCGATTGGGTGGCGATGAGTTTTTAATTTTAGTTGAAGATTTACATGTTCCTAGTGACGCGCAAGCTATTGCCGATAAATTATTTAAAATAATGAATCAATCAATTGTGATTGATTCTAAGCGCTTAGATATCACGATGAGTTTAGGGGCAGCCCTTTATCCTAAACATGGCTATGACTTAACCTCGTTAAAACGCGCTGCCGATATTGCTATGTATGCCTCTAAAGAAGCAGGTAAAAATCAGTATAAAGTATTTGAATCGGCAATGGAGATAACAGCCAAACAGCGCTTAATTGTTCAAAATGATCTGCGTAGTGCGCTCGTGAATGGGGATATGCAGCTGTATTATCAACCTCAGGTTTATGCCGATAATGCATTGATGTATGGATGTGAAGTGTTGGTGCGTTGGCGTCATCATAAATATGGGTTACTATTTCCTGATGTTTTTATTCCTCATGCTGAAGATTCAGGTTTAGTGCAGTTTATTGATTATTACGTTTTAGAAATGGCCTGTAAGCAAGCTAAATTATGGCTTGATGAAGGACGTCCACTCATTGTTTCTATTAACTTATCGGGGTTGCATTTTAGAAATACAAAAATTATTGAGAAGATTATACATGCTTTAGAAGAAAATAAACTACCTGCAGAATACTTGTGTGTAGAGTTAACAGAGGCGGTATTGATTTCGGATACCGAAGTGGCTACAAAAATTGTAAAGGAATTAAAAACTCTAGGTTTGAAAATTAGCCTAGATGATTTTGGTGTGGGTTATTCATCACTTAATTACTTGCGTACTTTCCCTTTTGATACCGTTAAACTTGACAAGTCATTTATTGCAAGCATTTTAACAAACCCCCAAGATCAGCGATTAACCGAAGGGATTATTACGCTAGCGTCAAGTTTGGACTTGAGCGTGGTGGCTGAAGGTGTTGAGAATCAGGAGCAAATGAATTATTTAAGTACGATTGGCTGTAACCGTATGCAAGGTTATTACTTTTTACCACCGCGTAGCCTAGGGGAGTTTGAGCGTTGGTGGGATAGGCATATTTTAAGGCATTCTATAGGCTAGTAATACGGCGACTTTATACTCGGTAAGAGCGCAATGCTGTACCGATCAACCATGAAAAAATTTATGTAATATATGCGTATGACAGTGATGTAGATTATTACAGCTATACTTGGGTTAACTCATCTTGGGTTAACTCATATTGAGTCTGAATTAATCGATATTTGATTGGTGAAAAATTGGGTTGAATACTTTTGAAATGATGGATGATTTTTACGGGCACAAGGTTAATTAGCTATGAGGTTAGGTGTGCGGCATATGGGCAGATGGCAAATACAGAGCAGAGAGAGAGTACATGGTATCTGTAGTGCGTTATTGACGATGCTTATGATATTGCTGCTTGTTATATCGTCACTTTTATTATCAACACCTAGTATTGCTGATAATGAAGCCGATGTACGATTAGTGATTGATATTTCCGGTAGTATGAAGCGCAACGACCCTCAAAATTTGCGTCAACCTGCGGTTGAGATGTTGATGGAACTACTGCCTGATGGTAGTCATGCGGGTGTTTGGGCATTTGGTAAAGAAGTCAATATGTTGGTGCCATTTGGAACGGTTGATCAGCGATGGCGCGAAATGGCCACGGAGCGAGCTAAGAATATTAATTCTGTGGGGTTATATACTAATATTGGTGGGGCCTTAGAAAAGGCATCGCAAGTGAGTCCTGCTTCTCAAAAAAATGCGCATATTATTCTGTTAACCGATGGCATGGTTGATATCGATAAAGACCCCTCGGTGAATGAAAAAGAGTGGCGCCGTATTGTTGATGAAATTATTCCAGTGCTTAAAAAGCAAGGCTTTAGCGTACATACTGTAGCGCTTTCTGATAATGCCGACACTCACCTGATGAATAAATTATCATTGGCAACAGGTGGGCATGCCGGTGTTGCTAAAACAGCTGATGATTTAATGCCTGCTTTTTTAAAAGCTTTTGATGCTGCTTCGCCTTCGCAGCAACTGCCATTGGCGGGCAATCGCTTTGTGGTTGACTCATCTATTGAGGAGTTTACCGCTTTAATGTTTCGAGATAGCTCGCAAGAGATTATTAGCTTAGTTGGCCCAGACGATACGGTAATTAATGAAGGAGATTTAGATAAAGATATTGCTTGGCACCATACCGATAATTATGATCTAGTCACTATTACGCGACCTTTAGAGGGTGAGTGGGAGGTAAAGGGGGCACTCGCAAAAGGTAGTCGCATTACCGTAGTGAGTGATCTTAACTTACGAGTTAAGCCTTTGCCCTTGCAGGCGCCTGTGGGTAGTGAATTAGACCTTCAGCTGGCTTTGCAAGAAAATAACCAAGTAGTTTCGCGGGCTGATTTTTTAAAGTTATTGACGATCGAAGCGGCAAGTGGACTTAAAGCGAGCGCTACACCTAGTTGGCAATATACCTTTGATACTCAAAACTCGCCTAAGCGAGGTATTTTTAGTACTAAAATTAAAGGGTTTGTTGAGCCGGGTGATTATTTGGTGAGTGTTAAACTCGACGGCAAGAGTTTTAAGCGTAAGTTTTCTCATCAGCTTAAGATTAATATGCCGTTTACGGCGGATCTAATCAAGGGTTATAACGATAACAGTCAGATGCAATTTGTGCTTTTTGTCCGTAAAAACGCTGAGCATATTCGTGTTAAAAATACTCAAATTGCACTAACATTATCGACGCCTGATCGGCGCAAGCATGTATTACCATTAAAGCTCAATGCTACAGAAGAGTGGACTTATGCGATTATTCCAGAGCAAAGTGGTGTGCATAAGCTTGTTATACGTATTGCCGGTATAGACAACAACGGTGACGAATTTGAGTATATTATCGATGATTTATCGTTTAATTATGCGCCAAGTGCTGATTTTGAATCATTATTATTAGAAGAGCAAAGTGATGTTGAGACGATGTCTTCTGAAGCGTCGACTGAACCAGAGCAAGAAGATACTCAGTCGCGTGAGGCCAACGGCGAAGATGATGCTAGGAATATTGACCCCAAGGAGAGTGCGGCGGACGATGGCGCGCCATGGGTACTTTATACCGCATTAGGAATTGGGAACTTACTCCTGCTTATCGGTGGTTTTTTTGCCTTTAAAAAAATGCTGCGCTCAACCTCTGATATTAAAGAAGAGCCCACTTTACAGCCTGAAGAATCTTCAGCGTCTAAGGAGCCCAGTCCCGAACCACAAGAAGATAATGGCGATGCTGGCCCAATGCAGATGCAAGACCTTGAGGATGAGATTCCTCCTATGGAAGATTTAGAACCTGATTTGAATTTTGATGAAAATCCAGAGACAAGTGAAAATACAGACCAAGCGGCCGTTGACGATACATCGCGAGTGGACGAAGACTTTGACTTTGACCTATCAGCCTTAGATGGCAGCGCAGCATCGGAGCCTGATGGCGAAGTAGAGGGGCAGTTATCCAAAGAGCCCGAGGCATTAGGCGAGCCTGATGTTGAAACGCAAAGCGTTGATGAGCTATTTGATACAGCCGCAGCAGTAGAGGCTGGCATACCTGAGGAGCCTGAGGAGGATATGGCTCAAGCGATGCTTAAGGCTCAAGGGCTTGATTTAGCAGAAGATGAGCTTGACGATGCGATATCTAACTTGATTGATGAGCTAGATGAGCCGGAAGCGACGCCACTTAACAAGACGACTGACGCTGAAAAAGGCGCATTTAGCGGTGAAATTAATTTAGATGATTTTGATTTTGATGATGAAGATGACAAATAATAGCTCATCCAGCACGATTCGATAAATACCTTACGTACCTATAAGCACTCTCGGTGCTTATATACTCAGAAAATAATCCATCAGCACTCTATCAGGCGGTATTTTTCAGTTTGGCTGAGTGGTTAAGTTATTCTTTTGTTTGGGGGTATGTAAATACTTACTATTAAGCTTGTGATAACTCTAATTTTAAAGGGGCTGCAGGTCGCAGCACAGAGTAATGGTGTATATTGTGGGCTGATGCTTGGCTGTTTGCAGCAGGTCTTTGGAAGTGCAGTGCTTTCAAAGGTCGGTTTTAGTGGCGTTTAGCGGTACAATTTTGTTATTGATGCCGTTTGATCTGACGCGCGCGCTCAAAATGTGGTGACCTTGATCATCGCTCTTAGAATTGTGTGCGTATATTCGGCTGTTACTCAACTCCTTAAGGTTATAAAGAATGTTGCAAGAAGCAAAAACGGTGCGCGCAGCGCTAGAGGCAAAAGGTTTAGAAACGCCTCTTAAGCCCAACCATTTAAGTACAGAGCAAAAACAAGAAAAGCTAAAAGCACTGTTTACCCAAGTGACTGAAACTTTAGGTCTAGACCTTACGGACGATAGCTTGAGTGAGACGCCACACCGCATTGCAAAGATGTATATCAATGAAATATTCAGCGGCCTTGATTATCACAACTTTCCTAAAATAACCGTGATTGATAATAAAATGGGTACCGATGAGATGGTTATGGTGAGCGATATTGGCCTGACCAGTACATGCGAACACCATTTTGTCACTATTGACGGCTTTGCCAAAATCGCTTATTTACCGGCAGGTAAAATAATTGGGTTGTCTAAAATTAACCGCTTAGTGCGTTTTTTTGCTCAGCGACCACAGGTTCAAGAGCGCTTAACGCAGCAGATCTTAGTCGCTTTGCAAGCTCTATTAGAGACCGATAACGTAGCTGTTACGATTAACGCAACACATTACTGTGTAAAAGCGCGCGGCGTGATGGACTCTAATTCTATTACGCGAACAACAGCATTAGGTGGTACCTTTAAGGCTAATGCTACAACACGTGCAGAATTTTTGGCGGGATAAACCATGAATATACCAGCGATTATTCGGATTAAAAATTTACGTCTACGGACTTATATTGGCATTAAAGAAGAGGAGATTAATAATCGCCAAGATGTGATTATTAATGCTGTGATCCATTGCCAAGCTCAAGCAGCGGTGGAAAGTAATATTATCGCTGATGCCCTAAATTACCGCACAATTTGCAAGGCAATTATTACGCATATAGAGGATCAGCGCTTTGCTTTGCTTGAGCGTATGACCTATGAAATTTTAGAAATTGTTATGGCTCATCCAGATGTCATAAAAGCAGAGGTCGAAGTTGATAAAGTTGGTGCGCTCAGATATTCAGATTCTGTGTCAATGGCTTTAGGCGGTAAGCGTAAGCGTTGCGGTGAGCAGTGGGTGGCTGGATTTTAGTACAAGCTTCTTAGCCATAGCTTAAAGGCAATCATTGAATCTAAAAAGGCCATGAATTGAATCTTCATGGCCTTTTTTGTAACTGGTCTATTCAGGGTATCTTGCAACGAGTGATAGTGTTTATTCATTTATGCTGAGGTTGTTCATCAAAACCCTACAGTATGCGTTATTACACTAAAGGGCTTTGAGCTTATCAGGTTTTCAGTGCTTTATCGCTATGGCTTCTAAGCTATTCGATTTTGATTATTGAGCTCTTAAGGCAAACACAATAGGCACGGTGAATATAAAGCTATCACCCGTAATTGTCTCGGGCACTGCCGGATAGGGGCTGGCGCCTCTGATGGCCTTTTGCGCGGCTCTATCAAGTGACTTGACTCCGCTAGTCTCAGTAATTGCTTGATCAATGACTTTTCCTTTTCGATCAATGGTAACGGTCATTCTTACGGTACCTTGCTCGCTTTTACGTAAAGCAGAGTTAGGATATTTAGTTGTTTTACCGGTCCATTTGGTGAGCTTAGAAATATAGAGTTGACGAGATAGCAAATCAGCAGCGGTATAAGAAAAGTCATCACCTTCATTATCAAAAATATCATTACCAATCATCTGGCTCGAATTATCAGCGGTAAGCTTAGCCTCTTCTTTATTTGAGGTGGCGACCAGCGTGTCATTATCGAATATTTCTTTATCGACGAGGGTATCCTGAAGTGCCTCACTGCTATTATTGCGCTCTAGCACTTCTTGTGTGTCGCTTGTATCTACAGCATCCGTTATTATGTCTGTAATGGTGGCAGTATTTTTTATGACCGCAGAAGTTGTTGCTACAGCTGCAGGCGCTTCGGCTATAGAAGGTGTTGTAGGTGTGGCTGTTGTAGTTTTGTTTGTAGTTTTGTTTGTAGTTGTAGTTGTAGTTGTAGTTGTAGTGACTTTTAGTGTGTTATTTGTAGTTGCTGTAGTATTTTCTTTCGATACTAAGGCTTCAGTTAGGCTGCTAACACGCTCATTGGTTGTGCGTACACCGTTAAAGCGCGCTAATGTTTCTGACTCGATACTACCGGCTTGTAATAATGCCTTTTTAAAATTAGAAGATAAAGGCACAGGTCCAATCCACGATCGTAATAGTAAATCAAAAAAGCTGTTATCTTTAATAACACCAAGAGTCACACCATTAATACTCACAATGACACCTCGCCTAAACGTGCGTTCAATGGTGAGCGTGTCGTTCTTAATCAACTTAATTTTTAGCATATTGCTAAAATCGGCTAAATTCTGCGCGTGCTTTGACAGATCACTATTGCCGGCATTAATAGCAACGCCTTCAATCCATTGCCTTTGAAATTTACGCGATAGTAAACGCCTAGCCAGTACTTTTATTTCCATACGCTTGCGCTGGTTTGATAGTAGAATCTCTTTTGAATCTTTACTTAAGTCCTCAACATACAACCCAGCGATAAATTGATCTTTGCCTAATTCACTGTGCAAGGCGGCGCCGTTAAGGTTTAGCGCTGCACTAGAGGTGTTAGCAAATAGTGCACTGACAAATAAATAACATGCAATCAATAGAGGGCGAGTCGCGTATGTAAAAATACCATACGGTTTTATGCGTAAGCGTAATTTTGTGCAATGCCTGTGTAAAATAAAGTCACAAACACGTGTAAACCTTTGGGGGATTAAGTTGAGAGTCTGCATGGCTATCTCATTGTTGTATTTTATTATGGCTGTATAAAATATTTATTATGCGCTGTGCCTAGTAAATCATGCTGACAGTAATGCCATAAAGTTTAAGGCTGCGCAAGTTCTCTATTCACCTATCTGCAAGTTACTTATTGACTAGATACCATAATGCATTTTTTTTGCGATAAATGTATCACATTTTTATTTTTAATTTAAGTCGCTTGTATTATCACTCTATGTTTATGGCTGGCCTATAGCTGTTTTATAGTTTGGCTATCGCTACATCTCTGTGTGCTTGCTATTTTTAGCTATGCTTAAATTAAGGTTTTGACGGTATAGCTTTTGGTGTGTCAGTGTTGGTATTCACTGATTGGCGTCAATAAAATGAAATTGGCGACTAAAAACTATAGTAGATACGTTTTATTGAGAGCAACCTATGGCTGATGAAATTATGACTTTTGACGATCTAGCGCTAAGTTTTGGTCAGCACTTGCTACTGGATTTAATCCTGCCGATAAAACGATGGTCTTTGGTTGCGTTTTGGCTGGCTGCTTAATGGGTGATAGCCTCATGACTACTGCTGAGTCTGATGGTGTGTTTCCTCACTTAGATGAGTGGCAGCGCGTCGCCTTATTTATGACAACGGTGTTATTTATTGGCGAAGTGCTTACGCTATTGGCTTACCTCGATTTACCCGTCCAGATTAAATTTAAGCGTTTGCGCACCGCTAAGCGGGTGATAGTTACGCAGCCGATTTTAATCAATAATATCGATTAATGGGGTTTATTGTCCATACCATGCTAACGGGAGAGGTTGATGCCATACGTTAAAGCTGTAATAAAATTTCTTCAATGCATGCATTCACAGCTAATGACAGAGTATTGGCGTGTAGCTTGGCTATATATGATGTGTGTGATAGCGGCTTTTATCATGAGCTGCAGCGTTTGTGCCGAGCCCGTTGTGACGCAGCAAAAAGATAATACTGTAAGCTCACCAGTAGTCACTCATCTTGAAGAGGCTCAAAACCAGCATGTCACAAAAGTCCCCCTTAACGAAGATAAGTTGTGGCTACCAAGGAGGTATCAAAAATATCATCTGCCTTTGTTGCGCGCTGCAAAGGTTGCTTTGGCGCAACCGCGCTGTTATGAAATTAAGCGCGGGAGCTTAGATTTACGCCAAAGTGAGCCTAAACATGCTATTTATCGTTTTTTGTGTAAGCAAGCCTCGGGTAAAACCTATAGCGAAGTGATTGATGGGGTGACGTTTCAATCTTTGGTGCCGAGGCCTTCATCAGAAATAGTCTGCTATGAGCTTCTGATGGCACAAGTTAAAATGATGAAGCAAGTGCGATGGCTTAATGATACGGCTTTAACGGCAGGTGATGGAGAGCCTGAGCGCTATGAGTGGCAATTTGACTCAGTCGCTGTCGATGGTCAGCCTCTAAAATACAGTGCATTGTGTCAGTTAAATAGTGAGGCAATCGCAGAGCTTAAAATAATGCCTCGACGGGAATAAAGCTGCCCATTAAAATACTGTTTATCAATACAGTTTTTGGGGCTGTCAATGCGTAAAATTATTCATATTGATGCAGATTGCTTTTTTGCCGCTTTAGAAATGCGCGATAATACGGCGTTAACGCATGTTCCGATTGCCGTTGGCGGCAGTGCCCGCCGGCGGGGTGTTATTGCTACTTGTAATTACCCTGCGCGAAGCTTTGGTGTGCATAGCGCCATGGCAACAGCTTATGCCTTGCGCTTGTGTCCTCACTTGCATTTATTGCCCGCGCGTTTTGACGTGTACCGTCAGGCTTCGCAATCGATGCAGGCGATTTTTGCTGACTATACCGACCTTATTGAGCCGCTGTCTTTGGATGAAGCTTTTTTGGATGTGAGTCAGGCAAGCGCTTGTGCCGGTAGTGCAACTTTAATTGCACAAGAGATTCGCGCGCGTATTGCTTGTGAAGTGGGCATTACGGTTTCCGCAGGCGTTGCAAATAACAAATTCTTAGCTAAAGTGGCGAGTGATTGGCAAAAGCCAGATGGCATCACAGTGATTACGCCTGAGCAAAATGATGCCTTTAGCTGTGCCTTGCCAGTCAAAAAACTCAATGGCGTGGGTAAAGTAACCGCCCATAAGCTAGAGCAAATGGGGTTGTATACCTGTGCTGATTTACGAGCAGCGGGTAAAGCGGTATTACTTGATCGCTTTGGTCGCTTTGGTGAGCTTTTATATGAGCGCTCGTACGGTATTGATGAGCGCGAAGTACAAAAGAGTCGCACACGAAAGTCTATTAGCGTAGAGCATACCTATGCTGAAGATTTCAATGCACAAGGTTGTGCTCAACATATAGAGCCGCTACTGCAGGCGCTCAAAGAGCGCATACGCAAGTGCGAAGCTGCGAAGGCGGTGCATAAGTTATTTGTGAAGGTGAAGTTTGCCGATTTTACCGTTACCACCCTTGAGCGCAGCGCACATAGTGTCAGTATTGAAGTTTTTGGGTTGCTGTTAGAGCAAGCTGTTGCGCGTTCGGCGCAAAAGATTAGGTTGCTCGGCTTCGGTGTTAGGTTGATGCAAGGTAACGTGCAGGATCAGCCCTCAGAGCAATTGATGCTATTTGGTTAATTTTTTGCCTTTAGAAAATCATCCACAAGCATAAAAACTTCATGTAGAATGGGTCGCTCGAGGGGGAGTGTAAGCGTAATGCGCTATTATCCCAATACGCAGGCTTAATGAGGTCGCTCTATGAGCTAACCCTGTTAAGTCACAAAACATTTAGCGAGATTAAAGTAGTCAGATAAAAAAGCGAGAGATCTTTGATCATCCCGCATCTAGGCTTCTGTGGAGACGGTATTGTGAGTCGTAGAAAGCGTAATCGCCAGGAAGATGCCGATAAGGCAGACATCGATTTAACCCCCATGTTGGACGTTGTGTTCATCATGCTTATCTTCTTTATCGTAACGGCTTCGTTCGTTAAAGAGCAAACTATTAATGTTAACGTGCCTGATCCAAATCAAGCCGAGCAACCCCCAAATCCTGACTCTCCCGAGAGTATTTTGATTGTGGTTAGCGCACAAAACGATATTACTATTGATGGTCGCCGTGTTGATTTGCGTGCTGTTCGTTCACTTGTTGCACAAAAGAAAGCCGAAAGCCCTGAGTCGAGCGTTGTTGTACGTGCACATGAAGACTCAAGTGCTGAAATCTATGTAGGCATTGCCGATGCCGCCTATGCCGCTAATGTGGGGGGTGTTTCTTTAGTGCCTTACAATGATAAGAAAAAGCGTTAAAGCTCAGCGCTTACGCAAAAAACGCTATGCCTTTTGGGTGTAGCGTTTTTTTTTGCCCCAAGTTAGGGGCTTGATGAGCTATAGCGATAGATGACTGTATCGCTGATCGGCCTTTATCGTCATAGAGGTTCTGAAGGAATAAAGGCCAATAGCAAGGCTAGATCGCTAGAGCGGTGAGCGATTCTACCGCGCTTGTTAAGGTAGATAAAAAGGTGACTCCGATAAACTTGTAGTCGCGAGTACTAAGGCGTAAGGCAGGACCATAATGACTGTACGGCATACGATCACTCAATCAGCGATACTAAACTGAGGCTCGTTCATAAAAATGCCGTTTGACCTTGGGGGTAGCTCAACCACTAAATAAGCTGCTGTAAAAGCTCGCTCAGAGTGAGTCTCTGCGCAGACGGGTAAAGCAAGTGAGTAAGAGGGTTAATAGATACAATCTATTCATTAAGCCGCTTGCTTGATGAGTGCCAAATGGTGTGCAAGGCCTTATACTAAGTCTTTTTTGCCGATGGACTACTGTTTTTTGTTGTTATTGATATGGACCTAGACTGGCCTAGCGCCACGATTTAAGGCTATTAATGCTCAATCAGTTGCTAAAGGCAAGTTCACCGCTAATGATTTTACGAGACTTAATTCATGCAGAGTTCTGATATTCGCAAGGCGTTTTTAGACTTTTTCGCCAGTAAAGGCCATCAAATTGTACCCAGTAGTTCTCTGGTCCCCGAAAACGACCCTACATTGCTCTTTACTAATGCGGGTATGAACCAATTTAAAGATGTTTTTTTGGGCGCCGAAAAGCGCACTTACAGTCGTGCCACCAGCTCGCAACGCTGTGTGCGTGCTGGCGGTAAGCATAATGATCTTGAAAACGTAGGGTATACCGCGCGCCACCATACTTTTTTTGAAATGCTGGGCAATTTTAGCTTTGGTGATTACTTTAAGCGTGATGCTATCTTTTTTGCTTGGGAATTCCTCACCCAAGTCATGCAGCTTCCGGCCGAAAAGCTCTGGATTACCGTTCATATTAGCGATGATGAAGCCGCCGATATTTGGCAAAAAGAAGTCGGCGTTAGTCCCGAGCGCTTTTCGCGTTTAGACGAGGATAATTTTTGGCAAATGGGTGATACCGGTCCTTGTGGCCCCAGCTCCGAAATTTTTTATGATCATGGCGCTGATGTGCCGGGTGGCCCACCGGGTAGCGAAAATGACGATTTAGACCGCTATATAGAAATCTGGAACCTAGTATTCATGCAGTATGAGCGTCAGGCCAGCGGTGAATTGATGCCTTTACCTAAACCATCTGTCGATACGGGTATGGGGCTCGAGCGTATCTCAGCCATTATGCAAGGCGTTCATACGAACTACGAAATTGACTTATTTCAAGCGCTTATTAAGGCGGCCGCGAAAGCGTGCGCGGTAAATGACTTACAGCACAAGTCGCTACGCGTTATTGCCGACCATATCCGCTCGTGCGCCTTCTTGGTTTCTGATGGTGTCATTCCTTCTAATGAAGGCCGCGGTTATGTGCTGCGTCGTATTGTGCGTCGGGCTATTCGTCATGGTCACAAACTAGGGCAAAAAGGGTTATTCTTTGCCGATTTAGTACCAGCATTAGTGGAGCAAATGGGGCAGGCTTACCCCGAGTTGAATCAAAAGCAAGCGCAAATCGAAAAGGTCTTGCGCACTGAAGAAGAGCAGTTTTCTAAAACACTCGATAAGGGAATGAAAATTCTCGAAGAGCAGCTGGCAAAGCTAAATAGTGCAGTCATTCCTGGGGACTTAGTTTTTAAGCTTCACGATACGTTTGGTTTCCCCGTTGATCTCACCAATGATATCGCCCGCGAGCGCGATTTAACAATTGATATTACAGCGTACGAAACGCTTATGGCCGCTCAGCGTGCAGGTGCAGCGGGCAACCAATTTCAGTTAGATTACACTAAAACGTTAACGCTAGAGGGTAAAACCGACTTTAAAGGCTACGACACTCTCGAGGCGCGCTCCGAGATTATCGCTTTGGTTATTGACGGCGAGCAGCAAAAGATAGCAACAGCCGGGCAAAAGCTCAGTGTGGTGCTTGAGGCCACGCCGTTTTATGCTAATTCGGGTGGACAGGTAGGGGATACGGGCTATTTACGCGTTGGTGATGCTTGTTTTGAGGTGCATGACTGCCGCAAGGCTGGCGATCATTTTTTACATATCGGTGTATTGCAAGCAGGTACGCTTACAGTGGGTGATCTTGCGCTTGCCCAGGTGGATGCTCATGTGCGTGCCGCAACGGCTCTTAATCACTCGGCGACACACTTAGTGCACGCTGCGCTGCGAAAAGTGTTGGGCGAGCATGTGAGCCAAAAAGGTTCACTGGTTGATAGCCAGCGTTTACGGTTTGATTTTGCGCATTTTGAAGCAATGACTACCGCGCAAATAGCGGAAGTTGAAGCGATGGTCAATGCTCAAATACGCGCCAATACCGAGGTGAAAACCGACTTGTGCACTATGGATGAAGCTAAGGCAAAAGGGGCTATGGCGTTATTTGGTGAAAAATACGGCGACAGTGTGCGAGTATTAACAATGGGCGCCGATGAATTCTCGATGGAGCTGTGTGGCGGTATTCATGCGCAGCGCACTGGTGATATTGGCTTATTTAAGATTGTTAGCGAGGCGGGCACCGCTGCAGGGGTACGTCGGATTGAGGCTGTAACCGGTGAGCAGGCCTTGCAAGTGATCAATAATACCGCTGCGCTGATGGCGAATATTGCCAGTCAAATGAAGGCTTCGCCCGAGCAGTTGGCCGAAAAGCTCAGCGTTTTAATGCAGCAAAATAAAGAGCTGCTTAAAGAGGTGGGTGGTTTAAAAGCCAAGTTAGCCGGCTTTGCCGCCGCCGAGTGGGTGGCTGAAGCTGTAGAGGTTAACGGTATTAAGGTGCTCGCCAAGCGCGTTGAAGGCCTCGATGCGAATGCTCAATTGGATGCCGTAGATCAGCTTAAAAATAAGTTAGGCGCTGCCGTTGTTTTATTGGTAAACGTTGATGGAGATAAGGCCAGTGTTATTGCGGGGGTGACTAAAGCTGAGTCTAAAAAGTATAAAGCGGGTGATTTAATGCGTGAATTTGCGCAAAAAACAGGCGGTAAAGGCGGTGGTCGGCCCGATATGGCGCGCGGAGCTTGCCCAGTAAACACTTTGTTGGATGAGGCTTTAGCTCAAGTGGTTGATTGGGTGGCTAGTCGGTAGCAAAATACGGCTAAAACATAAATAAAGAATAAGAAACCCTTTAATTGTAATTAAATGTTAACAATTGTCGCCAATTGGTGTTTAATTGGCGCGTTTTTTTGTCCGTTAAAAGCGGGCGCGGCACTTAAGTCTCTTGGAGTGTTTAAGTATTGTATTTTTTGCATATGATGAGCTGCTGACGTTGTGATTTATAAAGGTGTTTTTAAAAGCGCTTTTGTTAGAGGCGTAGCATCAAAAAGTAATCATTATTGAAAGGTGTGGTGAATCAATGGGCTTAATTGTTCAAAAATACGGCGGTACTTCGGTCGGTACGGTCGAGCGTATTCAGGCGGTGGCCGACAAAGTGATAGGTTTTCGTAAAGCCGGTCACGACATTGTTGTCGTTGTTTCAGCGATGAGCGGCGAAACCAATCGTTTATTGGGTTTGGCAAATCAAATGCAACAAACGCCGGATGCTCGTGAACTCGACGTACTGGTGTCGACCGGTGAGCAAGTGACTATTGCGTTGTTGTGCATGGCACTGAAAGAGCGCGGTCAAGATGCTCGCTCTTATACGGGCGGTCAAGTGCGTATATTGACTGATGACGCGCACACCAAAGCACGTATTAAATCGATTGATGACGCCAATATGCGTGCCGATTTGAACTTGGGGCGCGTGGTGGTAGTGGCCGGTTTTCAGGGGGTTGATGAGGCAGGTAATATCACAACACTTGGACGTGGTGGCTCTGATACGACAGGTGTTGCTTTGGCGGCCGCACTAAAGGCCGATGAGTGCCAAATCTACACCGATGTCGATGGCGTATATACTACTGACCCTCGTGTAGCCGATAAGGCCCGCCGATTAGACCGTATTACCTTTGAAGAAATGCTTGAAATGGCCAGTTTAGGCTCCAAAATCTTACAGATTCGCTCTGTTGAGTTTGCGGGTAAATACCAAGTCCCTTTACGAGTATTGTCGAGCTTTGAAGACGGCCCTGGTACTTTGATTACTATTGATGAGGATCTTTCAGATATGGAACAACCGGTTGTTTCTGGCATTGCCTTTAACCGCGACGAAGCTAAGCTCTCTATTCGCGGTGTCCCTGACTCACCAGGCGTGGCCTCCAAGGTATTAGCGCCTATTGGCGAGGCCAATATCGAAGTCGATGTTATCGTTCAAAATATGGCTGCTGACAGCACCAATGATATAACCTTTACTGTTCATCGCAATGACCTAGCCAAAGCGCAAGCCGTGCTCGAGCAAGTGGCTAAAGAGCTGAATGCTCGTGAAGTGATAGGTGATGCCACAGTGGTGAAGGTGTCGGTTGTGGGGGTCGGCATGCGCTCTCATGCAGGCGTTGCCTCGACAATGTTTAATGCTCTAGCCGCAGAAAATATTAATATCCAGCTAATTACAACATCAGAAATTAAAATATCTGTTGTTATCGAGGAAAAGTACCTTGAGTTAGCGGTTCGTAGTTTGCACTCAGCATTTGGCTTAGATACTGAGTAATCTGTGCATTTGCAGTGGTTCGTCTATGCTTATAAAGCGCTATTAGGATGGGCGGCTGTAATTCCCTTCGGGGTGGTTGGAATGCGATCCAAATAATAATTGATCAAAAAATGATCTACCCTATACTAAAAACATAATGGGTCGCAAGTAATGCCGCGTTAGCTACCAAGCCATAAATGCTAGCAATCTCTCACAGGATGAATAAAAGGAGAAATAACATGTTAATTTTAACCCGTCGAATCGGTGAAACACTTATGGTAGGTGACGACGTTACCGTAACTGTATTAGGTGTAAAAGGTAATCAGGTGCGCATTGGTGTGAATGCGCCAAAAGAAATTGCCGTACATCGAGAAGAAATTTATCAGCGTATTCAGCGCGAAAAAGCCATGCAAGCTCAACCGATTGAGCCTGGCAATAGCTAAGCGCTAACAACGAGCTGTTTAGACTGCTGTTTTTTGTAAAACCCCGCCTAGGTCACTAGGTGGGGTTTTTTGTATATTAGAGAGCTAAATGCATACATTTAGCTCTCCATTTGTATAAATAACGCTCTATTTATCCGCTAATTTAAAAAAAGTATAATTATTGTTTGTTAACGTTTGATTTTTGCAAAAAAGTTGATATGATGCGCGCCATTGTTAAGAACAAAGCGTTACTTAACTGCCTGATTAATAAAGACTTATAGTAATGTTTATATATTAGGTGGTTGTTAAATGAAGTAGTTGCTACGACTTAGCATGGATTCTATTATTTAACAGTAATAGGTTCGCGGAGAGGTGGCCGAGTGGCCGAAGGCGCTCCCCTGCTAAGGGAGTATACCCTAATCCGGTATCGAGGGTTCGAATCCCTCCCTCTCCGCCATTTCCTATATTATGGAAACTCGCCTACTCAATATTCCAAATGCTACAGTACTAAATACTTTTTTTACTGGCTAGCTGTCTAAATAAGCCTTATTTGTATAAAAACCCTACGGTGTTCACCTGCGCTATGCTGTACGCGCTTTATTAAATCTGACACTGTTGACCGACTGATTAAATCTTGCTGCCTTAAATGCCAGCACACTGTAAGGCTTCAGTGTGTATGTACATTTCAAGCTGAAAGTTAAAATATCCTTGTTATTTCTGTGCTGTACCCTTCTATTTATTCTCTAGGTCGTTCTGTTTATTCTCTGCGCTACTCCATTTATTCTCTAGGCTACCCCATTTATCGTTCTGTATTCTATGGGCGTGATATAACCAATAGCTTTTATTTTATTATTATTGGGCTCTAATTAGTTATGCATTGCTTTTTTTTAGAGGTATAAAGAGTGTTAATTTAATTTTTTGCTGCTTCTTGTTCTTATTAATAACTGCTATTGAGTTTTTCTACCGATATTCCATTTTTTTCATCTTACAGATTTTACGGTACTTCTCTCATTCCGTTTTGTACTAACTTGGCGTGTTCCAAATTGCGACTAAGCTTGAATTAAAGGGAAGTTGAGCGTGGCGCTATCAGGATGATGCCTAGGCTGACGATTTTATTGAGCTTTACCTTGAATGAGCTTGTGGTGGTACGCGGTGATGCACAGCGACGACTATAAGCGTCTTCTGAGATGTAAGGTATTCGCGAAAAATTGTCACCCAGTTAAATGGGCTTATTGAGCGCGTTTTACGATTTACTTTGGAGATAAATTCATGGTTCAGCAGCGAGTTGGTTTTAAAGATATGAGTAGTAATAAAATGCAGTCAGGTTTTACATTGATTGAGCTAATAGCAGTGATTGTTATTTTAGGGATTTTGGCGGCCACCGCGGTGCCACGATTTGTCAATTTACAGGATGAAGCGGCTCAAGCGGCAGTCAACGGTGTAGCAGGAAGCCTAGAAAGTGCCTCTGCGCTTAATCATGCGGTTGCGGTTGCGGTTGCTGCTGGCTTAACCACTAATGCCAGTGACCCTTTTTATAATATAGCTAATTGCAGCGAGGCGGGAATACTACTGCAAAATGGCTCTTTGCCAACAGGTTACACAGTAGCCGCACTGGCTGTTGCGGTAGGTGCAACGGTTGAGTGTACGCTTTCTGGTCCTGCCCCCAACCCTAAAACAGCCCCCTTTGTTGTTATTGGGACAACCGGTGGTACTGATCCATAACTGTAGTGCTAATAAGGTGTTGAGCGTGCTTAATACTGCAATTGCACTAGAATTAATCTAATAGTTATTAACCATTAACTGATTAGAGGTGGGTGAGTGTTACATGAGAGGCACGGTGCAGGCTCGGTGGCAAAAAGGATTTACGTTAATTGAGCTTATTGCTGTTATGGTGATTATTGCTGTTATTACGGTAACAGCAACAATTCGACTAATGCCTAGCTCTTTATTTGAGTTGCAAGCGGCGCGGGACCAGCTGGTTACCGCGCTTTTTTATGCGCAGCAAAAAGCACTCTATAGTCCCTTGGCGGTACGGGTTATTACTCTGGGGCGCTCTGTGGATGTGCGAGTTGATGCCGATGCCGATGGTGTGTTTAGTGCAGCAGAAAGCATCCGGTTTGGGGCGGTTCAGTACCCGTTAGATTTTGCCGGTGGCGTTTCTGTCTCTTCGCATACACTGAATTACAGTGCGCTAGGCGAGGTGCCGGCGGCCTCGCTCACACTAACGCGTGGCTCAAAAACAGTGGCTGTGACCGTCAGTGAGTCGGGGTATGCGCAATGATGCATGGGAGAGGGGGGGGTAAGGCGACTGGGCAAAGGTCTAAAGGGCGCCCTGGAGCTCCCAGTTTTATCTATCGGGCTTATCAAGCGGGCGTCACTCTTATAGAGGTGATTGTTTTTATCGTGGTTGTCAATTTGGCTTTTGTTGCTGTTATGCAGGTGTATGGGCAGGCCATTGTTAATAGTGTTGACCCTGTTATTCGGGTGCGGGCCATTGAGCTGGCGCGTGCTACGTTAGATGAGGTGTTAGCGCGGCGCTTCGATGAAAATACACCCGCCGGCGGTATTCCCGCTTGCGGCTCTGCTGACGGTGTGGCTTGCTCTGGGATTGTGGCTGACTCGGCTTATGATGATGTGGGTGATTTTGACGGTTATATCGATAACAGCGCGACCGCATTTCCTATTGTGGTTTCGGTGGTTGAGGCAGGCGATGATTTGGGGTTATCTGTCAATATGGCCAGAAAGATCACGGTAACCGTCAGTATGCCCGATGGTCATCGTGTGAGCCTAGCCGCTTACAAGGTAAACTATTAATGATCGGTTTGGCTGAATATGCAGATCGGCCTGCGAAAAGACTGGCGCTTGCTGCTTGGTCGCAACGCTCGCATATAAAAGCTCGATCGCCGCAAGGCTTCACATTGGTGGAGTTAATTGCGGTAATCGTTATTTTGGCGATAACATCGGTGCTAGGTGCAGGTTTTATTACGAGTGTTATAGAGCAGTATCAAAAGGCGCAAATACGCTCTGAGCTGGTATTGAAGGGGTCGGTGGCATTGGAACAGCTCACCCGACAATTGCGAATGTCTGTGCCCAATTCGTTGAGGGTGAGCGCCAGCGGGGCTTGTGTAGAGTTTTTACCCTTGCTAGGTGGCGCTTTTTATCATGCTCAGGTGCCTGATTCGGCCAACGGTATGGCGCCAGCATCTGCCGTGTCTACAATGAGTTTTTCACTGGGCGCAGCAGTGCCTAAACATGTGCTGGTGTCTCCGTTATCCACATCCGAGATCTATCGTGTCTCGTCACCTGCTGCGCGAGTAACGGCGGGTGATTTTGGGGTTGAGCCTTATACTCAAGCGGTGTTTAGTGCGGCGCATAGTTTTATTCGTAATTCGCTCAATCATCGATTGCTCATTGCTGCTGACCCTAAGCGCTTTTGTGTGGGGGGCGATAAACTGGTGCGCTATCAAGACTATGGGTTATCGGTGGCGACTCTGACTGACGGCTCGCCTGGAGGTCAGGAGGTGTTAATGTCAACGGGGGTGGCTGCTGGCTCGCCAGCGTTTGAGCTATCGCTAGGTAGCGAGGATCGTAATAGTGCGCTTGAAGTGGCATTGGTCTTTAGTGACCGCGGTGAGCAAATTACCTTGACCGGTAGGGTGTTGGTGCGCAATGTTCCTTAGTTGGAGGCGTGTGATCAAAGTGCATCTTAGTCTTGGTGTGAGTGCTAATGGCGCAATACTGCCTGTACGTTTGAAGTCGCCAGGTTTGCGGCGTCAGCAGGCTGGGTTTTTAATACCATTGGCTTTATTTATTGTGGTAGCAGCGGCGACTTTGGGTGTGGCAATGGGGCAAATGGTTGCCGGCTCACGTTCATCAGCTATTTTAATGGCGTTAAATGCTCAGGCGTTATTTGCCGCCGATGTAGGGGTACAAACGGCAATGCATAAATTGCATTATGGTGTTGATACGCGTGCGGCTTCGGATGCATCTTGTGCCGCTATGACCGGTGATGTACTGACCTTGTCGGGCGAGGGTATGGCAGGGTGTCGTGTCACTGTGGGCTGCTCAATGTTGGTCAGTGATACGGGTGATGTGAGCTTATATACAGTGAACAGTCAGAGCGTGTGCGGTACCGGTGACTACGAAACGGGTCGGCGCATTCGCGCCGAATCTTATATGCAAAACCGTTAGATTCCATCTTTTATGGGTTATTCGCTGGTTGTTAAGTGCAATTACTGGGCTAAGTAGTTAATATCGCTTTTATTTTTAGGAAGTCTTTATGTCGACACCCCTAGTGCTGGCGATGATCGCCGTGGTTGCGCTTACTTCTCAGTGGATGGCGTGGTATAGCAAAATACCCGCTATTTTATTTTTGTTGATAGCGGGTATTTTATTAGGCCCAGGGTTTGGCGTGTTAGAGCCCGATGCTATTTTTGGTGAGCTGCTCTTTCCTTTGATTTCGTTAAGTGTGGCGGTAATTTTGTTTGAGGGCAGCTTAACGCTACGCTTTGAAGAACTCAAAAAGCTAGGCACAGTTGTGCACCGGTTGGTGACTTTAGGTGCGCTAGCGAGCTGGCTGGTGGTCAGTGCGGCAGTGCATTATTTATTTGCTGCTGACTGGGGAATTAGCATTTTATTAGGTGCAATCACGGTGGTGACGGGGCCTACGGTTATTGTGCCTTTATTGCGAACAGTAAGGCCTAATGCTCAGGTAGCGGGTATTTTGCGCTGGGAAGGCATTGTGATTGACCCTATTGGTGCGCTGTTTGCGGTAGTTGTTTTTGAGTTTATTGTGACCGCGAGTGAAGGTCACGCCATTACTCATAGCTTGTGGCTGTTTTGTCGCGTTATTTTTTGGGGGTTGTTCTTAGGTGGCTTGGGTGGCTATATTTTAGGTTTGGTTTTGCGTAAGCACTTACTGCCTGAATATTTACTTAACTTGGCAACACTCACTTTTGTATTTGCCGTGTTTACGGGTTCTAATGCCTTGGCGCATGAGTCTGGGTTATTGGCGGTCACGGTAATGGGAATGTGGCTTGCTAACACTCGGGGTATTCATATTGAAGAGATTCTTAACTTTAAAGAAAACCTCACTATTGTTTTAATCAGTGGTTTGTTTATTTTATTGGCGGCGCGGATCGAACCCGAGCAAATGCTATCTCTTGGTTTACCTGTCTTACTCTTGTTGTTGGTCTTGCAGTTTGTTGCACGGCCATTGTCAGTGTTGGTGGCGACCATTAAAACACCACTGACTTGGCGCGAGCGCGCGCTATTGGCTTGGATTGCACCACGGGGCATTGTAGCCGCTGCGGTATCGGCGATTTTCGCGTTAAGATTAGAGGATGCGGGTGTTGCACAGGCCGAGTTATTAGTGCCGATTACTTTTAGTATTATTATCGGCACGGTATTGCTACAAAGCTTAACCGCGCGTGCTGTCGCTAAGGGTTTGGGGGTGGCAGAGTCTGCACCAACAGGCTACTTAATTATTGGTGCAAATAGTGTGGCGCGCACCATTGCTAAAACTTTGCGCGATTTAGATTATCGCGTACTGCTGACTGATTCGAGCTGGGATAATATCAGTGCTGCGCGGATGGAAGGGTTGGATACGTTTTATGGGAATCCGGTTTCTGAGTATGCCGATAGAAAGCTAGAGCTTGTGGGTATTGGTCGCTTATTATGTTTGTCGCCTCAGCGCGAGCTGAACGTCGTTGCGAGCATGCGCTATCGCTCGGAGTTTGGTAAAGAAGAGCTTTATACGCTAAAAAGTAGCAGTGACAGTCAATCGACTGAAAAGCATCAAATATCTGCCGATCACCGCGGGCATACGCTGTTCGATAATGATATGACCTATGGCAAGTTAGCAAGCTTGCTTAGTCGCGGTGCGGAAATACGTAAAACAAAGCTAACAGAGGAATTTGGTATTGAGCAATATTTAGCGCAAGGCGAGGGGCAGGTGACGCCTTTATTTGCGTTGACACCGAAGGGGCGTTTACATCTTTTTGTTGCCGGTGGCGACTTGAAATTAGAGCCCGGTTGGACGTTGCTAAGCTTGGTGAGCGCTGAAAAATTAGCTGAAAAATTAGCCGAAAGAGCCGCTGATAAAGCCGCTGGTGATGGTGATCCAGCTACTGTATAACCAAGGATAGGCAAGACTGCATTGCAATAAAGTTTTGCCTAAAGTATGTAAACTCAAAAGGCCAAATCAACGTGGATTGATTTGGCCTTTTTAATTTTTGTAGCATCGCTCTATGTAACAGGTGGTCTGAGCGGTGCTGGGTATTGTACTTGCTGTGCGCTAGTTATCGCTATGCGACAACCCCATCTCACGGTCTCTAAAGCCCATTAAATACAGAATAGCATCTAATCCTAGTGTTGAGATGGATTGCTTGGCGCTGGCTTTGACCAATGGTTTAGCGCGAAAGGCAATGCCTAAGCCTGCAACGCTCAGCATGGGTAGATCGTTAGCCCCATCACCCACGGCAATCACTTGCTCTAGTGAGATATTTTCTTGTTGCGCAAGCTCTTTGAGTAGCTCGGCTTTGCGTTCACCATTGACCACGGTGCCCACCACGCGACCTGTAACTTGGTGATTTTCGATTTCAAGCTCGTTCGCAAAGACATAGTCAATACCTAGCTTTTTTTGCAGGTAACGACCAAAGTAGTTAAAGCCGCCCGACAATATAGCGGTTTTATAGCCCAGTTGGTTCAGTGTTTTGAGTAAGTGTTCGGCGCCTTCGGTAATGGGTAGGTTGGCGGCAATATTTTCGAGTACGCTCTCGTCTAGACCTTTGAGCAGCGCCATGCGTTTGGCAAAGCTCTGATTAAAGTCGATCTCACCGCGCATAGCTTGCTCGGTAATAATGGCGACTTGATCGCCTACACCATGAGCTTTTGCCAGCTCATCGATTACTTCGGCTTCGATCAGAGTTGAGTCCATATCAAAGCAAACCAAACGGCGTGTGCGGCGATAGATGCTATCGGCTTGAAAGGCGATGTCGACATCTAGCCGCGAAGCCATATCGGTAAATGCTGCTCGTAGTTTGGTGGGCGAAACGGGCTCGCCACGGGCAGAGATTTCAATACAGGCCTTGGTCGGCGTACAATCAAGGGTGCTATTGGTGTTTTCTTCAAGGCTTAGGGCTACTCGTCCAGAAAGACGACTAATGTTGTCGATGTTTAGGCCCTGCTCAGCCATAATACTGGTTAGGCATGAAAGTTGCTCGGCAGTGATTTGACGTGCCAATAAAGTGACGATATGCCGTTTTTTACCGTGATGGCTTACCCACTCTGCATAGCTGTCAAGTGTGATAGGTTGAAACCCAACTTGCATTGACATGTTGTACATAGCGTAAACAATTTCTTTGACCGCTGGGGATGAGTCATGCTCGGCCGAAAATTCAACCAGTAAACCCAGTGATAAAGTATCGTGGATCACCGCTTGACCAATATCTAATACATTAGCGTGGTGGCGGGCCAAAATGGCTGTTACGGCAGAAGTAACCGCTGGGCGGTCAGCGCCAGCTATGGTAATCAAAATGAGTTCGTGCACGGCTGATTCACTACCCGAAGAAAAATAAATGGGTATTATACAGGTCATGCCCATGTCTGCCGAAAAAATCGATCAAGAGGGTATTTAAACCTCTTGATGCATCTTGAGGCCACTGTTTATGGTGGCTTATAAAGGTTAAAAAGAGCATTTATGAGAGTAAAGTTTCACGCAAGCCGTTTACCGCCGCTGTGTTGTGCAGCCTTAGGGGTACTGTTAACGCTATTATTAGTGGGTGGCTTTGCGTGGCAGCAAACCGTGCAGGGTAATCGAGTCTGGGCGCAGATGTACGGTGAGAGCTTAGCGAGTATGACCGCCAAGTCTGCCATTGACTCGACGCTCAATCATGACTTGGTGAGTTTGCAGGTCGTTTTACAAGATGTTGTTTTGAGTCCGAGGGTCGTATTTGCCACTATTCACGATGTTGAAAACAACTTATTGGTGCAGGCAGGTACTGTCCCTTCGGCGCACCAAATGAATACGGTTGATTCTTATTCAGCGGCAATTGGTTTTCAGCAGAGTGTCGCCGGTTATGTCAGTGTGCATATCGATAAGCCTAGAGCCCCAGAAACACTGTGGTGGGCCTACTGGGGCTCTATTAGTTTAGCGCTATGTGTTGCAAGCTTGGCTTTAGTTGACGCTAACGCCCGGGTATTTGAATGGCAAGACAAGCCGGTACAAACCGAGGAAAGCGGTGAACGAAGCCCAGGGCTAACAAGTGTTAAAACAGTCTCTCAAATAACACCAGCACCAGAGCTGGTAAGCCAACAGGCAAACCCGGTCAGTTTAGCGGCTGTCAATGATCCTGAAAATGGGGCCAATGCGCAGGCTTTTGTGGTTAAGGCAACAGCGCAAATTGTGCTACAAATTGTCGATTTTACAAAGCTGCAAAAAACACTCAGTGCTGACCGAGTGGGGGAGCTGAAAACCCAATGGTTAGATGTCGCGCAAATGGCTTTAAATTTATATGGTGGTCAATGGGCATCGGCGCCAACAACCTCACTGACTGATGGTGCTTTGATTGCCTTGTTTCCTAGTGCTCAATCAAAAGAAGAGGCGATCAAAACAGCTGCCTTTTTTGGGGCGGTTGTCAAAGCGGCCTTTAAGCCACCACAGCTAAGGGTGAATGTTGATGCGATTGTGGGGCTGCAGGATGAGTTTATGCACTTGTCGTCACGCCCAGCATCGAGCTTTGCGGTGTATTTCAGTAGTGATAGGCAACGCCAAGCGTTGGCAACACGTATTCATTTTGCCGCGCTCGATGGCTGTTGGTGGCAATTGGATGCCTTTAATGCGAGCTATCAGGCGTTACTCGATAAGCAAGCAACGCAGTTATCGCAAGGGGCAGTACTGGTTTAGTGGTTGCCGATTGCGTCAATTTACAGCGCTGGGCTGATTGTGAGCCAAAGAGCGTTGCTTCTAGTCTTTTGAGCCTTTTAATACGCATGTCATAGAACGGTCAAGTCTTAGGTTTAGGCTTGAGGCCATTGTTTTTATTGGGTGGCCCTATGATTGATGTAGAACAAACGCTAAGCCTTCGCTTCCCTGCTATTGCGCATCAGCCGGCGTTGGTGCGCAATAGAGCCTTTAGTGTATTAAAAAAATGGGCTTATCAAGAGGCGGTCAACAATTTTTTAATACTCAATCAAGATAAAAAAAATATCGATTTTATTGATGCTGTTTTTGACTATTTTGACTTTAGTTACAGTGTATCAGCAAAAGATAAGGCGCATATTCCAGCAGAAGGCCGCGTTGTGGTGATTGCTAATCACCCTATTGGCACGCTTGATGGCTTAGCGTTGTTACGGTTAATTAGCGAGGTGCGTAAAGATGTCAAGGTCGTCGCTAATGATCGCTTGAGTGTTATGGCGCCGCTCAATGATTTAATGATACCTATTGATAAGATGGCCAGTAGCAGTGCGTTTAATGTCTTTAAGAAGGTACGCGATGCCCTAGAGCATGAACAAGCGGTTGTTGTGTTTCCGGCGGGCGCTGTTAGCCGTGCAGGTCCTTCTGGAGTCAAAGATGGTGCGTGGCTGCCTGGCTTTTTGCATTTTGCTCGCAAGGCGCATGCGCCCATTTTACCGGTGCATATTCAGGCTAAAAATTCCTTGTTATTTTATGGCGCCTCTTTGTTTTTTAAATCTTTAGGTACCGCTTTACTACCCCGCGAGATGTTTAAACAGCAATCGCGCACTTTGCGCTTCAGTGTGGGCGAGCTCATTGCGCCGACTTCGCTATTGACTGATAAATTACGTGATAAAACGCTTGTTAAGCGTATAAAAAAACACGTGTATCAATTGGGTAAAAATAAAAAATCGCCTTTTTTGACAGTGAAAACTATTGCTCATCCAGAGCCAAGGGCTGACCTGCAAACAGAATTTAAACAAGCCGAATTACTCGGTACAACACGCGATGGCAACTGCATTTATTTAGTGGCTTATCAGCAAAGTCCTACTATTATGCGTGAAATTGGTCGGTTACGTGAAGTGGCCTTTAGGCGTGTGGGCGAAGGAACGGGCGCTAAATGTGACCTTGACCGATTCGATAAAATTTATCAGCATCTAGTTTTATGGGATCGTGAAAATTTGAAAATAGCGGGTGCTTATCGCATAGCGCCAGGTCGGACAATTATGGATAAATATGGTGTCCAAGGGTTTTATACGCAATCGCTTTATACCTTTAAGCCCGAGCTTGAACACTACCTTAAAAATGGCATTGAATTGGGTCGTAGTTTTGTAAATCCCGAGTATTGGGGTAAGGCAAGTCTAGATTATTTATGGCAGGGAATTGGCGCTTATTTAGTTAGATACCCTGCGCGCTATTTGTTTGGGCCTGTGAGCATGAGTGCGGATTACCCGCGCGAACTCATGAATATTTTAGTGTATTTTTATTTGCGCTACTACGGCTTTGATGGGGGGCGTGATTGGGTGGTTGCGCATTTACCCTATCACTTAAGCCCAGAGGCGATAGCAGTATGCGAGGCGTTATTTTTAACCCAAAATGCCGAGCAAGCTCTTGCGGTGATGCAGGCTGAATTTACAAAAAAGGGCTTCAAATTGCCTGTATTATTTAAGCAATACATGGCTATTTATGAGCCTGGCGGCTTTAGTGCATTGGCGTTTAGTGTCGATCCTGATTTTGGCGATTGCCTCGACGGCTTTTGTATGGCTGATTTAACCAAGCTTAAAGAGAATAAGCGCAAACGCTACATGAAAGACATCAGCGCATAATTGGATGATCGGAAAGGGCCCAGTAAGTAGATGCGAGTGTTAGCACAAAAATTATGATAAAGGCCAAATTGCGATGATAGTGATGAGCGATACGGCACCCACAAATATATTCATCGGTAAACCCACTTTAATAAAATCGGTGAAGCGATAATTGCCTGGTCCATATACCATGAGGTTGGTTTGATAGCCCAGCGGTGTGGCAAAGCTGGCTGAAGCAGCCATCATAATAGCAAAGATAAAAGGTTCATGATTGAGCCCTGCGCGACTGGTTAAGTCGAGGGCAATCGGCAGCATTAAAATAGCGGCGGCATTATTGGTAATCATTTCGGTTAGAAGAGACACGCAGACATAAACCAGTATTAGCATAAGTAGCGGATTATTTTGGCTAGCCTCAATAAGATGGTGAGCTAAAAAAGTGGCGACGCCAGTTTTTTGCAGCGCTGCGCCTAAGGCAAAGGATGCTGCAATGGTAATAATAACTTGAAAGTCGATACTTTTTTCGGCTTGACTGACCGAGCAGCAGCCGGTCATCAGCATCAAACCTGCGCCTACCAGCGAGGCATACAGCATACTGGTTACACCAAAACCTGCCGCAGCGACAATCACTGCAAGTATGCCCCAAGCGATGTAGGCTTTTTCGTGGCGGGGCTGTAAAGTGGCTAAATCATTAATCAGTAAAAAGTCTTTATTGTATTTTTGTCGACTGACAAAAGCAGGGCGCGACTCGAGTAATAAAGTATCACCGGCTTTTAAGCGAATGCTACTGAGATTACCCTGTAAGCGCTCACCGTTGCGTGCCACCGCTAATACAATTGCACCATAGCGATCGTGGAATTGCGCATCGCGTATAGCGTAGCCTACAGCGGCACAATGCGGCGATACCACCGCTTCTACCAAGCAGCGCTCAGAGCGATCGGTGGCGAGTGATTGGTAGGTGTCTTGTTCGAGCGATGGAATAATACCGTGAATGCGCAGCAGGTCCGATATAGCCTGAGTGTCTCCAGCAAATACTAACCGATCATTGGCTTTTAGTCGCTCCTCTGAGGGTGTGGCTGTCACAATAGTACCGCCGCGCTCGATTTCGACTAAATAAACACGCTCCAAATTACGTAAACCTGCCTGCGCGACTGTTTTGCCAACAAGTGGGCCGTTAGGGTCTATAGCGACTTCTAAGGTGAATTCACGTAAATTCCCAAACGCATTACCCGTGTTGCGACTGGGTAGCCATTTAGGGAAAAAAATTAGCATAAAAATAATGCCAGCAATGGTTACCGGTATACCGACAAGCGTAATCGAAAACAGTGAAAACCCGGCCTCACCCGTTATGGCTTGGTATTGACCGTTAACCACTAAATTGGTGCTGGTACCAATTAACGTGAGTGTGCCGCCTAAAATAGCGCTATAGCTTAGTGGAATCATTAACTTGGATGCGGGTATGCCAATTTTACGAGACCATGCATGCAGTGCAGGAATCATGGTTGCAACAACCGGGGTATTGTTTAAAAACCCACTGAGCAGAACAACTGGGGCAAAAATGCGCGCTAGAGCACTACGCTCTGTTTTAGGGTTGCCCAAGACTTTATTCACCAACAAGTCGATACCACCAGAGCCATGAATACCAGCGGCTACTACAAACATAGCGGCTACGGTTATGACGCCGCTATTGCTAAAGCCCGCTAATGCTTCGCTGCTGGTTAAAATGCCGAGTACGCCGAGCAACACTAATGCGCCCATCATAACTAAGTGCGCACCGAGAGTCGTGGTGATTAATATTGCGAGCGCGCCAAGGGTAATTGCCAATGCCGCCCAACCTTGCCATTCCATCTTATACACTCATAATGGTAAAAATGGCGGCATGGTAAGGTTTTTTGACAAGAATTCAAAAGACTTTAAAGGCCTTTGCTTATAGGTATGAGTTATATAAATGCTAGGTACAGCTGTATGGCATGTAGGTTTGAGGGTGTATTTTTATCCATTGAGGCACGAGCTGCTATAGAATATCGTACCGATAGGTAGTGCAAGTGAATTTAACAATTAAAGGGCAGGCAAAGTGACGCGTTTAAAGCAGGTTATACCATTAGTATTATTTGTAGGGATGGCTGGTGCCGTGATTGCAGGGGTGCAAAAAGGCTTATCGCAATCACGCGCCCCTTTGGTTGACCCTAACCACCCTAAAGTTGTTAATAATGAATTGCCCAGTGTTGTATTGTATAGCGCCGAGTGGTGCACTTACTGCAAAGCAGCAAGAACCTATTTTACGAGTAAAAATGTACCGTTTGTAGAGCGCGATATCGAAAAAAGCCCGCAAGCCGAGCGTGAATATCGGCGCTTGGGCGGGCAAGGCATCCCTTTAATTACTATTAATGATCACCGTATTCAAGGGTTTGATAAAACAGGTTTTAAATCGGTGTATCTGGGGGAGATTGAGCTATAGTCGCGACTTATCGCACTGATGAAACCCTCTTGAGCCAAGCCCTTTAAAGATCATTCGATAGCTCAAAGACAGGGGCTGCTGAAGATAAATGTGTGGGCTCGAGTGCAATCGCTAAAAAAATATCCTCAAAGCCTAACGGGTTAAGCCAGTGATTAAACCACAAGACATGCTGGCTTTTTGCAAGATGTAGCATTTGCGGTTGCTGAGGGCTAATTTCCAGTGCATTCATCCGTTCTAGCCCTGCGCTAATTCCTGCGCCTGTGGCTTTGAATGCGGCTTCTTTGAGTGTCCATACTTTATAAAATAAAGCGTATTGTTCGCGCCCTTCACAGCGCTGTATCGCTTGGTATTCTGCGGGGGTAAAGTAGCGCTTGGCAACACCGATGATATTGGCAGTGCGTTTTTGTACATGCTCGATATCTATGCCTATTTCGCCATCGCTGCTAATACAAAAGGCAAGATATTCCCCCGAGTGAGTCAAGTTAAAAAAAATAGGATTATCTTGTAAATATAATTTACCTTGGGGTCGCTTTAATAGCGTGAGGCTTTTAGCGGGTACATTAAGGTGCTTGGCTAGCGCTAATTTTAAACAGTAGCGCCCGTAAATAAATTCGTGTAGACGGTGGTTAGCTCTTATGTTGGCGGCGTTGTTTTTTTCTTCTATATCAAGGAGCTCTTGCGCTGTCGATAAAGGAATATTGGCCGCTAATGTAGGGATATGAAAAAGATGAATAATCATAAATGACAGCTATTAATGTTAAGTGTAAGAGCGTAACTCTGTTTTTAGTTGTTATTTAACTAAGCTACAAAACCCTATCAGCATAGGGATAATACTGCGCATTTTTTATTTATTAACTGAATAATCTTTGCTACGGGTAAGCGGCTTTACGGTAGATAATTGAATAAAAAAGAAGGGTAAGACAGCGATCTCTCTATCATTCGTAAAGCCATTGCGTTGTAGGTCTACGGGTAGCTTATTGGCCATCCATAATAGCTACAAGCCTTACTGCCAATGTTTATTGCAAAAAGACTTGTAGGGCAGGTTTGCAGTAAAGGTCAGAGGAGTCTGATAATTTAATGATTATCGAGCGTTGGGTAATCGGTATAGCCTGCCGCCGACTGCGTATAAAATGTGGCTTCGTCGGGTGTGTTGAGTGGTGCAGCAGCTTGTATGCGCGCGGGCAAATCGGGGTTGGCCAAAAAGGGCGTACCAAAAGCAACGGCATCGAGCTTGCCGGCATTCACTGCTTCAGCGGCCTCGTCGGCGTTATAACCCATATTGCCGACCAGTACACCTTTAAAGTGTTCGCGCGCTGGGGTGAGTACGTCGCCTGTTTGAGTCTGAAAAAAGTCAGCACGCATAACATGTAAATAACCTAAGTTAAAGTCATTTAAGCGTTTGGCGAGCCAAGCCGTTAGGCCTATAGGATCGCTATCGAGCATACTATTGTAGCTATTTAAAGGCGAAATACGCAGACCTACACGCTTGCTGTCCCAAACTTCGCACACAGCACTAACAACCTCTAAAAGTAAGCGGGCGCGATTTTCAAGTGAGCCACCATATTGGCCGTCACGTTTATTCGAGCCATCGCGTAAAAATTGGTCCAGTAAATAGCCATTAGCACCGTGCACCTCGACACCATCAAAACCGGCGGCTTTGGCGTTAATGGCAGCTTGTTTAAAGCCGGCAATAATGCTTGGTATTTCATCATCGCGCAGTGCACGAGGCACAACTTGCGGCAGCTTACCATCGGGGGTGTGAACTTCGTCTTCAATGGCTATTGGGCTTGGGGCAACGGGTTGTTTACCGCCATTTAATGCAGGGTGACAAGCTCTGCCGCCGTGCCAAAGCTGCAAAAATATTTTGCCACCTTTGGCGTGCACGGCATTGGTGACAAGTTTCCAGCCAGCGATTTGTGCGTCGGAATAAATACCGGGCTCTTGCCAGAATGCAGAGCAGCCTTCCATTGCCATAGTGGCTTCAGCCACAATGATGCCGGCAGAGGCACGCTGTGCATAATGTTCAGCCATAAGTGTATTAGGGATATGCTCTAAACCTGCGCGGCAGCGTGTTAGCGGAGCCATCCAAATGCGGTTTGCAATATCCATATCGCCGATAGAAAGATTGTTAAAAAGAATGTCATTAGAGCTCATATTGTGCCTTTAAATTTGCGTGCCTTAAATAAGGACTTTTTTGGTAAGGCGCTTGTTAATTAAAAAATACGTACTCGGCATGATGGGTATAATCGATACACGCCAGTGTAAAATAATTAGCAAGCCTATATTCACCGTATAAATTCAACACTCAAAGTGTGAGTGGGTTATACGCTCTTGATTTGGGTTATACGTTAAAGTTCAATAATAAAGTTCAATAATAAAGTTTAATAATAAAAAATGACGCACACAGTAATACTTCAATCGTGTTGATTCACGATACTCGTCAGGCGAGCGCAAGACTTTGATTGCTATTTAGCCTATTGGCCAAATAGGCGTGTTGCCGGTTTTATCGTATTGGGGGAAGAGTGTTATGTTATCAACAATACCATCAACGACCCAAATTGATAATTCCCGATCACTCAGTACAAAGTTTCTACCGTTCTCGCCTAAATCATCTTCGAGCTCTAGTTCTGTAAAATACCGGATCAGTTCATATTCTGTTATACCAACAATGGGCAGTCCATAAAGCGTTTGGCTTTTATCGCTGAGAGTGATGCACCCTAATATAAACTGATCATCATAAGAAAAGCTCAGTTGCACGCCTTTGTCGTACATCCATTCGATGGAGCGTTCTTCGGGTTTGTGCTTGGCGGCAATAAACGATTCAATGTGCTCGGGTTGCCCCCATAAACTTCTGACTTGGCCCATTGTCATGCCGAACCGAATAGGGCCAACCCCTATTTTTGGAAATATACCCATTCATTTATCGCACTATTGTTAACAAAAGATAAAGTATTTAGCATTGCTATTTTTACGCTTCGTCTAAGCTACCTAGCTCCAATAAGGTGGCATTGCCGCCGATCGCTGTGGTGTTTATAGATACTGTGCGCTCAGTTACAAATCGCAAAGCATAATGAGGCTGAGCAATAGTACTGAGTGTCGCGCTGCTGGTTTCGGCGACTAACTGGGTAATCAAACCGTCTTTTGCTGCCAAGCGTGTATTGAGCGTGTTAACAACGGTAGCGTCGTCACACAATAGCGCAACACCGGCAAGTGGGTTGGCCTCTATAATGGCATCCAGTGCGTTATCAGCAATATTTTGAATAACCCCTGGAGCCACAAAAGGTGCTATGGCGTCTGTGAATACTTGCCCTATTTTACCGACCGTAATCACTGGGTTACCGGTCACAAGCGCTGTAAATATTTGGCCAGCAAGACCGATAGTCGATTGTTCTGTGTCATTTCCCATAAGTGACAGGCATAAAAAGCTACCGCGGCCTAGATTAGAGAGCTCGTTAAGCTCGCCGGTTGGTCCTGGCATTATGTGTGTTTGTGCGAGTTTTTTTTGGGCGTTAGCCAGTTGCCATAACGCCATTTTTTGGGGGGCGAGTGAGAGCGATTGTGCTGCTTGGCTTAAAATCTGGGTGCGTGTATTGACGCCCAGCGCATTCCATGGCTCAAAAACAGACGCAGCTGTGTGGAGTGGGGTTGCAGGCGTTGGTTCGCTAGCTGGCATAATAGTAGTCATAGTGAGCTCCTAAGCGTTTGCTCAATAGTAAAACGGTGTAAATAATGAGGTCCGCCCGCTTTGGGCCCAGTACCCGATAAACCTTGCCCGCCAAAGGGTTGTACACCCACAACAGCCCCGACTTGGTCGCGGTTAATGTAGATATTACCTACACGCGCCCTTTTGGCAATGCGCGCGCAGGTTGTTTCGTTACGGCTATGAACACCAAGCGTAAGGCCAAAACCTGAGTGGTTAATGGTATCGATAATGCGATCCAGCTCGCGTGCCTTATAGCGAATAACATGCAAAATGGGGCCAAACTTCTCATCGCTGAGCTGCTCAATACTGTCAATTTCGATAGCGGTAGGTGCTACAAACGTGCCTTGTTGAGCGAGCTTAGGCAGCGGTGACTGAGCTATAAGCTTGCCTGTTTTTTTCATGTCTTCTATGTGTGCAAGTAGCATCGCTTGTGCTTTTGGATCGATAACAGGACCAATATCGGTACTGTGCAAATAAGGCAGGCCAACGACTTGCTCTTGCATAGCACCTTTGATCATCGGGATAATTTTATCGGCAATAT
This sequence comes from Marinagarivorans algicola, assembly GCF_001292705.1. Lineage (GTDB taxonomy): Bacteria > Pseudomonadota > Gammaproteobacteria > Pseudomonadales > Cellvibrionaceae > Marinagarivorans > Marinagarivorans algicola. Next base: position 10,332 of record NZ_LGAK01000016.1, on the reverse strand, counting down.
CGTCTTGAATAAATAAAACCCGCAAGGCCGAGCAACGCTGACCGGCCGATGCAAACGCTGAGCGCACAGCATCGCGTACCACTTGCTCGGGCAGCGATGTAGAGTCAACCAGCATGGCATTCTGGCCACCTGTTTCTGCAATGACGGGAATGGGCGCTACGCCGCGCGCAGCCAATGTGCGGTTAATATGTTGAGCGGTACCGGTTGAGCCGGTAAAGGCTAAACCTGCAATACGGGTATCAGATGTTATTGCATGGCCCACTGTGGCGCCGTCGCCGGGTAATAAGTGAACAACATTGCTAGGCACGCCTGCGCTATGCAATAGCTCAACCGCACGCGTGGCAATTAAACTGGTTTGCTCGGCGGGTTTGGCTACAACGGTATTGCCTACCGCAAGGGCGGCGACCACTTGGCCAATAAAAATAGCCAGCGGAAAATTCCAAGGGCTAATGCAAGCAAATACGCCGCGGCCTGTGGCTTGCACTGTTTGTGTGTGGCCCATAAAGTCTTGATAGTCGGTAGGCTCGGCAAAATGGCTGCGCACTTGTTGTGCGTAGTACCGGCAAAAATCGACAGCTTCGCGCACCTCATCAATACTGTCTTGAATCGTTTTACCGGCTTCGCGGTGGCACAGCGCCATTAGTTCGGGGTAGTGAGCTTCCATTAAATCGGCCATGCGGTCTAAGCAGCCGGCGCGCTCTACGGCAGGGGTTGCTGACCATTTGGGAAATGCGGCGGCGGCAAGGTCAATCGCTTGGGTCACGTTGGCAGCCGTGGCCCAATCAACTGTGCCTACACACTGTTGGTGGTCGTAGGGGCTAAAGACCTTATGGCTTTGTGTTGTATTGTTTTGTGCTGTACGGTTTTGTTCATTGTCGCTTTGTTTTTGATTGCCCTGCTCTTGATTAGCTTGCGCTTGATGAGAGGGCTGCGTGGTGACGGCTTGGCCGCCTACAATAGGGTAAGCACGCCACAGTTTAGTTTTTTTGTTATCGAATTGCTCGTTGTGTGGCGCGTCGTTTTGCAATGGAGAGGCCGGCTCGGCAGCCATAAAGGCATCAATCTTAGCTTTAAAGGGTGTCCAGTCTGACTCGATTTCGATGTTGGGGCCAAAAGAATTTTTGCGATCATCAAATAAGTGCGTGGGTAATTTAATATGTGGATTGGCCAGCGACTTACGGCTTTCCAGAGTGGTTACAGGGTGATGCACTAGTTGCTCAATAGGGTAGCTAGCATCGATCAAGCGATGGACAAACGAGCTATTAGCGCCATTTTCGAGTAAGCGACGCACTAGGTACGGCAGTAAATCTTTATGGCTGCCCACTGGGGCATAAATACGCACACAGGTATCAGCGTTTTTAATGACATTGTCGTATAGCGCATCGCCCATGCCGTGTAAGCGTTGAAACTCAAAGGTATTATTGGTCGCGCCTAATTGCTTTGCTAAGCACTCAATAGCGGCAATCGTGTGTGCATTGTGACTGGCGAATTGCGGAAAAATATGTGCGCGTACATGCTCGCTCAATAAAAAATGTGCACAGGCTAAATATGCCACATCGGTAGATTCTTTGCGGGTATAAACAGGATAGCCTTGAATACCACGCTGCTGGCAGAGTTTAATTTCTGAGTCCCAATATGCCCCTTTTACTAAGCGCACAGGAATGCGATCGCCTTGGGTTTTGGCAAGGGCGGCAAGCCAGGCGAGTACGGGTAGTGCACGCTTCGAATACGCTTGCACCACTAGGCCAAATAACCCCCAACCACGCACTGCTTCATCGTGATAAAGCGCTTCAAATAATGCGAGTGATAACTCTAAGCGATCGGCCTCTTCGGCATCAATCGTAATGCCGACCCCCAGCTGGCGCGCCTGAATAATTAATGTTTTAACTGTTGCAAACAGCTCGGTCATGACGCGCGCTTTGCAGCCCACTTCGTAACGCGGGTGCAAGGCCGATAATTTAATCGAAATAGTGGGTAGGCTAGTACTTGTATAGCGTGTACTGGCGTTGTCTTGGCCTATCGATGTGATGGCGTCTTGGTAAGCTTTAAGGTATTTAGCGGCATCATCTAACGTGAGTGCTGCTTCGCCCAGCATATCAAAAGAGTAAGTGTAGCCCTTATCGCGATAGCTATTGCCACGCGAAAGCGCCTCTTTAATATCGCGACCCAAAACAAATTGGTGACCCATTATTTTCATGGCCTGATTCATGGCTTTCCGAATAACCGGCTCTGAAACACGGTTGACCATGCGACCTACCAAATGCCCAGCAGTGCCGTCTTTTTTCTCGCTCATGGTGACAATTTTGCCTGTCAGCAAGAGCCCCCAAGTAGAGGCATTAACAAAAAAAGACGCTGACTTTTGAGCGTGAGAGGCCCAGTCGGCAACCCGCAAGCGGTCTTTGATAAAAGCATCGGCAGTGGCTTTATCGGGCACACGCATTAACGCCTCGGCTAGGCACATTAATAAAATGCCTTCTTTGGTATCGAGGCTGTACTCAAGCAGCAGTGAATCAATCATAGAGACACTGTTGTCGTCTTTGCGGACGTTAGCAATGAGTGCTGTTGCAGCGCGGGTCGTGTTGTTTAGCTCGGTTTGTGAAGGTTTAGCTAGCGGCAGTAATTGGGTAAGCCATTGCTCTTCGTCCACGGCATACAGTGGTGAAATGAATGCCCATAGGTCTTTTGGTGCTTGCTGAATAAAACGGGGGTCAAGAACATCAATAGCGTTAAATCTGAGAGACTTCATTGTAGGGTGGACTCTATTTGGGTAGGTCTTGAAATATGTGTGGTTTATTAGGGTAAGCACTTAGGCTTTACCCGCTACAGGCAGCGCGACCTATTGAATGGGTGTTGGAATGTAAGTAAAAATAAGACACTTATATTTTTTATTGGCCATCGGTCAAGCTGCAAAACGGTGAGCAATATACTTGATCATGAATAAAGCTTCTAGCGACCTATGCGATAGTTTTTATGTTTTAAACGCAAGTGCTTAAATAGCTAGAAGGTGACTGATCAAAGGCTAAAAGATCGGTAGGGCGTTTAAGCTGAAACATGCTGATAACAGGCACTACTAATTTAAAACATGGCAATCAAAAATAATGATTGGGTATGGTGGGCTAGTAGTGCTGAGCGCCATAGGTAGCAAGGCACTAAGAGTGCTCTTATTCTTAAGTCTTTGTCGTGTTAGCCCTGTACTGAAGAGCCCTGTATTGAATAGTGCTTTTAAAGGTCGCGATTTGTGGGTTTTGAGTACGGAAAAAAATCACCTCTATGGCGTATTAAATGTAATCGGCGGTTAAGGCTCGATTTAAAGCGAAAGATTTTTTCGGTCATTTTACCGTTATAGCGGCTAATCGGATGGGCTATATTACTGGGTCTTTCGGTGTGTGCAATAAGGTAAGGCTCAACGCAATAGGTGTTAATGCCAGAGTCCCAAAAACGGTCATAATACACATCAATAGGGTGCACAATATTGGCGCCGTGAGCCAGTACTTTAGCCATGCCTTCCCTATTTAATATATACCCTTGTGTGCCGAGTACACCTTTAATAGGCCGAGTGATCTTGTGGTGTGAGCCTAGTGGTTGCACAATTTTACGGGCTCTTACTCTTAGCCCCATCAATCGAATATGGTGGTATTGGGTGGGTAGCTCAATCATTTGCCTAATATGATCGCCCAGACCAGCAATTAATGTGACGTCGTCTTCTACTATTGTGACATGTGTTAAGTTGTTGTCAAAGGCCGAGGCAATGGCGCTGTAGTGCGATAAATAGCAGCCCAGCTCGCTACCGGTTAAGTGAGTATCGCTAGATTTTGTAATTTGCCGCTTGAGCTGCGAAGAGAGTGCCTCGAGTGATGGCAATGTGGCGCGGCCATCTACAGCGGGAAACACACAGGGCTCAAGCCCTTCTTTTATTAAACCACGCTCAAGCGATACTACCTCGGGTGATTGTGGGTGCAAAGTAATAATAAAAACTGTTTGGTTTGAGTTCATGCTAAGTCGGCTGCCACTATAGTAAAGAAAGAGTACACAGAGTTTATACTCCCAAAAGCTTGCAAAAAAGGCCACCCAAGTAAACTTGAGTGGCCTTTTAAATAAGTTGTAAGCAGTGATCGCGCGGCGCAGGTCTTGTAGGTATTAACGGACGACCAAAATGTACGACCGAGTACTACTTGTTACAAATACTACTCGTTACAAATATTGCTCGCTGCAAATACTGCCAAGGCTTATCGCTCTAAGTATTGTAACTTGTTGGGTACGCCATCCCATTTGTCGGCGTCGGCAGGGGCGTCTTTTTTCTCGGTAATGTTTGGCCATACCTCTGCAAGCTCAGCATTAAGCTCTAAGAAGGCCTCTTGGTCATCGGGTAATTCATCTTCCGAAAAGATCGCATCAACCGGGCACTCTGGTTCGCACAAGGCGCAATCAATACACTCATCAGGATGAATCACCAGTGTGTTTGGTCCTTCGTAAAAACAGTCTACAGGGCATACTTCTACGCAGTCTGTATGTTTACATTTTATGCAGTTATCACCCACAACAAATGTCATTGCATCACCTCAAGTTTAGTCGGGCATATGTTGGCGCTTAGCGGGCTTGCGTTAGTCAGCAAAAACACCGCTAAAAATAGCCTAGTGCCGAGTTGGTATGGTTATAAACGCCGCATTTTAACAGGTGCGACGCTAAAAGAAAGTATAACTAGCCTGGGCCTTATACCATTTTTTTTAGTTCATAGATCAATTGTAATGCATCAAAGGGGGTTAGTGTGTTGGGGTCGCAATTATTCAGGGCATCTTCGACTAAGCTAGTGCTACCAAATAGGTCGGGTTGAGGGCCTTGCGCCTTGTGGTTGGTGCTTTTAGTGTAGGCGTTTGCAACTGCAGATGTTGGTGCTGGCGCAGGTACTGGTTCAGGCGCCGGTGTTAGGGGTTTTGCGGGCGCTGCAACTATGGGCTCGGGTTGAGCGTATACCGGTGCCGGTATGACCATGGGCTCGGGTGCGGGCTGACCCTCTAGCCTAGCCAGTTGGCACTGTGCATTATAAATAACCGGCGCAGGAATACCGGCAAGTTTGGCCACTTGTAAGCCGTAGCTTTTACTGGCAGGGCCTTCTTCAATGCTGTGTAAAAATACGATGTTATCGTTATGCTCGGTCGCGCTAAGGTGTACGTTGTGTACGCTGGGTATTTGAGCCGCTAGCGTTGTTATCTCAAAGTAATGGGTGGCAAATAAGGTAAAGGCTTGCAGCTCTTTAGCTAGGTATTCGGCGCAAGCCCAAGCCAGTGACAAACCATCGTAAGTGCTGGTGCCACGGCCCACTTCATCCATCAATACTAAGCTTTGTGCGGTTGCATTGTGCAAAATGTTGGCGGTTTCGGTCATTTCAACCATAAAGGTTGAGCGGCCACCAGCTAAGTCATCTGATGAGCCTATACGGGTAAAAATACGATCAACCAAGCTTAGTTCGCACGCTTGGGCGGGTACGTAGCTGCCTATTTGTGCGAGCAATACAATTAAGGCTGTTTGGCGCATATAGGTCGACTTACCGCCCATGTTTGGCCCAGTAATCACCAGCATGCGGCGCTCGTCATCACACATCACATTGTTAGGTACAAAGGGGGTTTCGAGCACATCTTCCACCACGGGGTGGCGACCTTTGGTAATTTTAATACCGGCGTCTTCAACAATTTGCGGGCAACATAAGTTTAAGTGCTCGGCGCGTTCGGCAAGGCCGGTTAATACATCAAGCTCGCTCACGGCAGCGGCGGCGCGTTGCAGTGCAAGCAGTTGCTCGTTACAGGTTTCGATCAGTGCTTCGTAAAGGGCTTTTTCGCGAGTGAGCGCACGACTTTTGGCCGATAGGGCCTTGTCTTCAAATTCTTTAAGCTCGGGGGTAATAAAGCGCTCGGCATTTTTGAGCGTTTGTCGGCGAATATAGTCGGCGGGGGCTTTGTCGGCTTGGGCGCTGGTCATTTCAATAAAATAACCGTGTACGCGGTTGTAGCCGACTTTAAGTGTGGGGACGCCGGTGCGCTCGCGCTCGCGAGTTTCTAGGTCGACTAAGTATTGCCCCGCGTTAGAGCTAATATTGCGCAGTTCATCCAGCTCGGCATCATACCCTTGTGCAATCACCCCGCCATCGCGAATTACGACGGGTGGGTTTTCGATAATGGCTTTTTCAAGCGTGGTGACCAGCGCCGGAAACTCATTAATTTGAGTGGCCAGACTGGTAAGGTGCGGGTTATTTATAGCGGCAAGCTGTACTTGTACCTCAGGAAAGGCCCCCAGCGAACTACATAACCGCGATAAGTCGCGTGGGCGGGCAGAGCGCAGTGCCACGCGGCCCAAAATGCGCTCCATATCACCAATGTGTTTAAGCGGCTGACGCAATTGCTCAAAGTGGTAGTGGCTAAGTAAGGCGCTAATGCCGCTTTGGCGAGCAAGAATAGTGGCTTCACAGCGCAAGGGTTTGTGCAGCCAGCGTTTAAGCAAGCGGCCGCCCATTGCAGTACAGGTGCTATTGAGTACGCCAAACAGGGTGTTTTCTTCGCCGCCATTTAAGTTAACATCCAGTTCAAGGTTGCGACGGGTGGCGCTATCCATTGTTACGGTTTGTTCGATATTCTCGACGGCTAGGCCCGATAAATGCGCAAGGTCGCTGCGCTGGGTTTCTTTTGCGTAGCCATATAGGCAGCCGGCGGCGGCAATTGCCGCATACATTTGGCCGCAGCCAAAGCCTTGTAAATCTTTGGTGCCAAAGTGCTCGCACAATACGCGGTGGCCTTGCTCGCTATCAAACTCCCACTCGGGGCGTTTGCGTAGGCCGCCTGTGGGTAAGGTGTAATCATTAAGGCTAAAAAGCTCGGGTATTAAAAGCTCGGCTGGGCGCAGTCGCTCTAGCTCGCCCATTAAGGCGGTTTCGCCAATCACTTCTAATACGCAAAACCGCCCACTGCCCATATCGAGCGTGGCAATACCAAAGTGATTATCGCTTTGGGCAACGGCCACTAATAAGTTATCACGGCCAGCATCAAGCAGTGCCTCGTCGCTGACGGTGCCAGGTGTGACCACGCGCACCACTTTACGCTCGACGGGGCCTTTGCTGGTGGCTGGGTCGCCTATTTGTTCGCAAATAGCGACCGAAATACCTTGGCGCACAAGTTTGGCGAGGTAGCCTTCGGCCGCATGAAAAGGAATGCCCGCCATAGGAATGGGCTCGCCACCGCTTTTGCCGCGTGCTGTTAGCGTAATATCCAGTACTTTAGAGGCCAACTTTGCGTCATCAAAAAATATCTCATAAAAGTCGCCCATGCGGTAAAACACAAGCTCATTGGCGTGATCGGCTTTGATACGTAGGTATTGCTGCATCATGGGGGTGTGCTGGGCGGCGGTTTTTGGCATGTGGGTGACTTCTTATTAATGCGGGTTATTCATACGGCTTATTAAAGCAGGGGGGCTCAATGTAAAAAAGGAGGGCTTTACTATTTAAGCGCGGCAATTGTATCAAAATGTACTAAGGCTGGGTGAGCGCTATCGCCATTAGGTGAGGTATTTGTATGTTGGGATGGGTGTGAGTACGAGTATTAGAAGGGGCGGTCTGCCATTCGTGCACGGCGCCATCTACACCACTCATTCAAGGCACGTGGCAAGTAACTCCCTGTAGGCTCCAGTTAACATAACAGTCGGCATCCTGCCGCCAAAGGCCTTGAATGAGTGGTGTGGCTGGTTTTTAGTGAATGGTATTAAAGTAAAGCGAGTGTCTGTTCCTGAAAGCCCATATCCCTGAAAGTCCACGCCTTGGTGTGGCGCCGCCGCGTATCGATTTCTCTGGCGCGTTCAAGCCATCCATGGTCACTCCATACGCGTTCCCGACGCATAAGGGCCCGAGAAATCAATCCCCGGCGGCTTTAAATGTGCGTGCCGGTGAGTTTGTTAAAATTAAATGGTATTAGCTTTGAGTATTTATGCTTGGAGGTTATTAAAACGAGTGCCTGTCCCTGAAAGCCTATATTCCTGAAAGTCCACGCCTTGATGTGGCGCCGCCGCGTATCGATTTCTCTGGCGCGTTCAAGCCATCCATGGGCACTCCATACGCGTTCCCGACGCATAAGGGCCTGAGACATCAATCCCCGCCGGCTTTAAATGTGCGTGCCGGTAAGCTTGTTAAAACCAAATGATATTAGCTTTGAGTATTTATGCTTGGTGGTTATTAAAACGAGTGCCTGTCCTTGCAGTTGTATTGGGGTGCTGTTTTTGATGGAACAGGATGTAACGCTTGACCCAAAAGGTATAGGTTTGGATCGTGCGTAGTGCATAGTGATGTGAAACCATATGCTTGTGGATATCATTTAGGAAGGGTGAATGAGCCATGGAGATACCTTAATTTTAACTGTTTAAGTATACAGTTTAGGGGCGATTCGGTATTTTTCTTGAAATGGCATAGATTTTTTCCGTCTATCTATGCTCTAGATTGGTGCGGCTCTGTATCAGGCTTGCCACGCGGGCTTGAGCCATGCTAGATTGGTGGAAAACTTAGATATACGGATTGAGGTCCAGAGATATATGGATTTTTTCCGTCTAATATAATGTTATGTGCTCAGGCGCTGTGTATTCTATAAATATTAAGAGAGTGTATGGATAACGAAATAAACTGCGTTTCAGATTATTTAAAAATGGCTCCAGCATTTGAATCTGAAGTGTTGCTTCTCTTTAGAGGACAGGGTGGGCACTATCCTTTATATCCTAAAATTGCACGTAGTGACCCAAAGAAGAATACAGTTGCAGTTGAAAGGGAAATGGTTGAGGAGCTATCTAGGCGACTAGCTGGTGATGCTGATTTCTCGGGTATGTCTGAATGGGACAAGTTGGCATATGCACAGCATTATGGTCTGGCTACGAGATTACTAGATTGGACTACAAACCCTTTAGTGGCTTTATGGTTTGCTTGCTCTGATTTAGATGAATCTAAAGATGGGCATGTTTATATGATCGTCACAAACAAGAATATGTTTGTAGATACCAAAAAAGACAAAACACCATTTCGTTTGAGTAAAACTAAAATCTGGAAACCGAACATAAATAATGCTCGAATTGCATCTCAGAATGCTTGGTTTACTGTACACAGATACTCTCAAAAAGATAAAGCATTTGTTCATTTGGGAGCTAATGCCGAATATTCTGATGAAATAATCGGAAAAATAGTGCCTAAAGCTAGAAAGTCGGCGCTATTGAAACAACTCGATAAACTTGGAATAAATCACGAGTTTATTTATCAGGGCGTTGAAAGTACTTGCAAGTATATCAACTGGATAAATGGAATACGGTAAATCACATAACAATTAGCTGCACGCGGACCCATATTACTACGCTCGTTTTGTGTATTCGCTGCGCTCCATTTTACACAAAACGCTCTCCGCAATATGGTCCGGTGAGCTAGGCGTTAGCAGTACTTTAGAGATCATGCATGGCAGGAATATTTAGTTTTAAATGCTCTTCGTGTGAAGAGATTCATGAAGGCTCACCCAGTTTCGGATTTAACGCACCAGATCCGTATTTGGAGCAGAGCGAAGAAGTTCAAAAAGCTGGGAAGCTTACCGAAGATCTTTGTTTCTATACAGATGAAGATGGAACTCATTATTTTGTACGTGCAGTTATAGAAATACCAATCATCGGTGTTGCCGAGCCGTTTACTTGGGGAGTATGGAGTTCGTTAAGTAAAGCAAGTTACGATAGGTACGTAGAGACTTATGACGAGCCTGATACTGAAGATTGTTATTTTGGCTTTTTATCAAACTATATACCGTGTTACGAAAACACATATGCACTAAAGCTTGATGTACAGCCTCAAGAAAACAATCAAAGACCGCAGCTCGTTCCACATGAATCCGAGCATGAGTTTGTTAATGATTTTGAAAATGGCATTAGTATATCTAGGGCGCAAGAAATCGCTGAAGAGTGCATGCACAGCTAACAAGCCGCTCAAGGCTCGGCCGTAAACGGCCTGGACCTCTGCTGCGTTGCTCGTTCTGCGTTTATTCGCTACGCTAACGCAAAACCATCAACACAGCTCCGGCCCCTTAGCGGAGCGTTACCTGTCATGAGTGCGAGCATTAAACTTGCAGGGACACTCACCCAAAAGTTTGCATAATAATCAACCAATTTCTACGCTTAAGTGAACAATTCAACCGATAGCGGTAAGGTGGTTATTATTAAAACGAGTGCCTGTCCTTGCAGTTCTGTCTATCAACATATCAGTTAAACCATTTATAGTGCCTAACAGCCCGCACAATTAACCACCAAAACAAAGGTACTCAACTTAAATAACAACTTACA
>NZ_LGAK01000015.1 GCF_001292705.1 Marinagarivorans algicola | reverse complement strand
CCGTATCGGTGGCCTTTTTAGGTTTAAACCTTTAGCTCAAACCACTCATTTAGGCGCATACTTAGGCATCTTCGGCATACATCGTTTCGACTGAATATGCCAAACCGCTGACATCCAGGCCTGTACAACGCTTTAAATGCTCAAGTACATTAGCCGTTTTAAGCTCACCAGTGTGATGGCGCACTAAGGCGTCTTCTAAGCGATTAATATAGGCGGCTATTTCATCAAGATGATTGTGAGGAATCACTTCGTCACCCGTACGGGCTTTGACGAGTGTATCGACAACATTTTTACGCAAATTGCTATCGCACAAATCTAAAAAGATATCGCCGTAGTCCGAGTGTTTTAATTCAGTCATGAGTCGTTACACCTGTTGTTATTTATTATTTGTATTTGTTATCTGTTCTTGACAGCGCATCGCAGACAGCACGTTTAATCGATAAATTAGGGGACCAATGATACATCGATACGCCAGTAATACACGAACGGGCCAAGCGTTAAACAAGCTATCCGCATTGTAACTATTCAGAGGGCCGGTAATCGGGCGCTAAGAATCATTTGCTGGGCCGCTCAAGCCATCTGCAACTTTATGCTCCTGCAAAGTCTACCCCCACGCATTCATGCTGGGGCTGGTCGCTATATAAGCGCTCCCGGCGCTTAAATACCCAGAAAATAACCCATCAGCACCCTGTTGAGAGATTTTTTGGTTCGGCTGAATAGTTACCCCGCATTTACATTACCCTGATGTACACACAAAAACATCAAAATAAACACTCTATTATGCCATCACCTAATCAATAGGTGCCGGTAAAGCCGCCTCAACGAATCAAAGCACGCCCAAGCCTGTAACCTTAAACAATAGCAGAGTTCACCTGTATAGAAGTCATCACTATCGCTTGGTTAGTTTCCCCGCTCGACGATGTAATCGGCAATCGCCGCTAACACCTCGCCATTAGGGAGTGGCGCCAATGCCGTTTTTGCCTCACTCAATAGATGTTGTGCCTTACGCTTTGCCTCATCAAGGCCTAATAGACTCACATAGGTGGGTTTATTATTGGCCGCATCGGCGCCTTGCTGCTTACCTAAAGTGTGCGTGTCGGCGGTAACATCAAGGATGTCATCTTGAATTTGGAATGCCAAGCCAATAGCCGCCGCATAGCGCTGTAGTGCCTTTAATTGAACACGGTTAGCCCCAGACACTATTGCGCCCATCTGCACGCTCACCTCAATGAGTGCGCCTGTTTTATGCTTATGCATATGGCTAAGCTGCTGCAAATCCAGTGCCTGGTCAACGGCTGCCAAATCAATCGCCTGCCCCACCACCATACCGCGTGCGCCAGCGGCTTTTGCCAAAGGAGCCACTAAAGCCAATGTATCGACACTTTCACTCAGCACCTCAAAGGCCGCACACTGCAAAGCATCACCGGCCAAAATGGCTGTAGCCTCATCAAAGGCGATGTGGCAAGTAGGTTGCCCACGCCGCAGGTCATCGTCGTCCATGGCTGGTAGGTCATCGTGAATCAGGCTATAGGCGTGAATATATTCGACTGCAACGCCAGCGCTATACACCTTGCTCCCGAGTACATCTATACCGCAGGCTTTTGCTGCCGCCAATACCAATAACGGGCGAATGCGTTTGCCGCCATTAAGCAGGCTATAGCGCATTGCGTCGATCAAGCGCTCGCCGCCAGATACCGGTGAGGGTAAAGCCTGCGATAAGTGCTCTTCTATAAGAGGAAGGTGCTGTGTCACAAAATCAGAAAGTAGTGGGGTCACGTTAAAAATTCACAATCAAAAATTCACATTCAAAATAAAATGTCGCCACTGCCCCCTAGTTACATCGCATTCACTGTTAAGTGACAGATTATTAACCAGTTAGCTCAGCACATAGCCACATAATATGCTATAGCGGGTAATCGCTCATACTATTCAGGGGTTTCAAAGGGCACCGGCTGTGCTGCAGGGTCGTCGCCTAATAAAATCGCTACTTTTTGCTCGGCTTCATCCAAGGCCAGTTGGCACTCTTGGGTCAGCTTAATCCCCTTCTCAAAGGATTTAAGCGCCTCATCTAAACTTAAGTCACCCGCCTCCATCTCTTCGACGAGTAGCTCGAGTGATTCTAACGATTTCTCAAAATTTGCCGTTTTTTTACGTGTCGCCATAGGGCTCTCTTTAAATAACCAATCAGTGTGCGGACTTGATACAAGGGCGCACATTAACCAACTTGCTCTAGCCGGTCAAATATCAGCCGCTATATCCTCATCCAGGCCACTTAAAACCAACTACACTCAAAGAATAAGCCCTTCACAGGGATTCATATTTGGCGCATTTGGCCGTTAACACATAGAGGCTAAGCGCCAAAATACAATCAAGCAACACAAAGATATTCGCTTATGGACATCATACAAAAGCGTCGCGCTATCGCGACGCACAGGATAACCAAACCGGTTAAAACGAGGTGCATCGCGTGGATTTAGCAACACTGGTTGGCATTATCGGTGCACTGGCCTTAATTGTGATTTCCATGCTAATGAGCGGCCAGCTCGGCATGTTCATTAATATTCCCTCGGTAGTCATCGTTGTTGGGGGCACAATTTTTGCGGTTATGGCCAAATATGGCCTAAGCCAATATTTAGGTGCCATGAAAGTCGCAGGTAAAAGCTTTAAAAACAATTTATCTGATCCTCTCGAACTGATCACTGAAATTGTGGGTTTAGCTGATGAAGCCCGTAAAGGCGGCTTGCTTTCACTCGAAGGCAAAGAAGTCGGTGATGATTTTCTAAAGCGCGGTATTCAACTTTTGGTTGATGGTCATGAACCTGACGTTGTTAAAACGCTACTTTCCAAAGACCGCGACAAAGCCGAAGAGCGCCATAAAGTCGGCTCGTCTATTTTTGCTGCAATGGCTGAAATGGCACCCGCAATGGGCATGATTGGTACACTCATTGGTCTAGTGGCGATGCTTGCTAATATGGATGACCCTAAATCTATTGGCCCAGCCATGGCCGTTGCCCTATTGACGACGCTATATGGCGCCATTATTGCCAATGCCATCTGCCAACCGATGGCCGATAAGCTGGCATTGCGCGCAACCGAAGAGGCAATGATAAAAAGCTTGGTCATCGATGCACTCATTGCGATTCAAAATGGCTTAAATCCGCGTGTTATCGATAGCATGTTGCGCAACTATTTACCGGAGGGCAAGCGCGATACCGGCGAAGAGTAACGCCTGTTGCGGCTAATTTGCCATGAGTGACGAGGAAGAGGAAAAAAAATGCGACTGTAAACCAGGGCTGCCGGCTTGGATGGGCACTTTTGCCGATCTTATGTCGCTACTCATGTGTTTTTTCGTATTACTGCTGTCGTTTTCAGAAATGGATGCCATGAAGTTTAAACGTTTAGCTGGCTCAATGGCGCAAGCATTTGGCGTGCAAAACAAAATTAATATGAACGACCCACCCAAGGGAACCAGTATTATTGCTCAAGAGTTTAGCCCCGGCCGTCCAGAGCCCACCCCTATTAACGAAATTTTTCAACGCACCCAAGATATTACCGAAATGTCACTGCGGGTTGATTGCTCTGAAGAATATGATGTGGAGCAAGGCGAAGAAGGTTATGACGCTGGCGTCAAAGAGCGCGTAAAAAAAGTACTCGATGAGCTAGAAGAGAACACCGAAAAAATGGCCTATGAATTGGCCGATGCTTTAAGTGAGCAAATTATTGCCGGCGAAATAGAGATCGAAACCGAGGGCCGAAAAATCATTATTCGCATTCGTGAAAAAGGCTCTTTTGGCTCGGGTACCGCCACATTAAAACCTGCCTATCGCGAAGTACTTGCGGAAGTCCGTTCGGTTATTGCGCTTAAACCCGGCCAAGTCAAAGTAGAGGGCCATACCGATAACATTCCCATTAAAACCAGCCGCTTTCGCTCTAACTGGGAGCTGTCTTCAGCACGGGCTGTATCGGTTGCACATGAATTAATGCGCGGCAATGCACTTGAGGCTAAACGCTTTGAAGTCAGTGGCTTAGCCGATACCCGCCCTAAAGCCAGTAATAACACCCCCGAAAACCGCGCTAAAAATCGCCGTGTCGAAATTGTCATGATTCAAGGCTTAGATGATGCGCTTAGTGATGATGACAAAGCCGTACTGCAATCACCTGAGGGAGCCGATATTTTACGTGAATTAAAACTGGAACCCGATTATTTATTTGAGCTAAACCCAAATGAAATATTTTAGTGTCCGTAAAAACCGTATCAGACCTCTGCCTGCTATGCCAGCGGACGCCATTCAATCCGCCGCACAGGATACTCAACATGACGAATGAGAATACTGAAGAGCGCCGCCGCTATTTTCGCATTAACGATACTGTGAAACTCAGTTATTGTATTGTGCACCCACCCGGCGCTACACAGACCGACGATAGCTACGATCTGATGACCGAACAAAATAAAAGAATTGATATGCTTATCGAGCATCAAAAAAATAATCACCCAGAAATCGTTGAATTGATCGCATTACTTAACCAAAAAATAGAGCGGCTTTGCCAAATTGACACTAGCAGCCACACGACCCTTGCGCACTATGCCCGCAATGTGAATATTAGCGCCTGTGGGCTCGCCTTTACCGAACATTACTGCGCAGCGGTTGGCACTCAACTACAATTATTTTTAGTGCTAGATGACCATAAAAAGCTCGAACTTGAAGGCTTGGTGATTGATTGTAAAATGACATCCAATACACGAGAGATTGCTTCACATACCCTCCCCTCTAATACAGCAAACAATACACAGGCAAACAGCGATAATAAGCACTACGAATGGCGTGTTGATTTCTTACATTTAAGCCCTAGCAACCAAGAGCTTTTAATTCAGCATATTGTACGTCGGCAAAGTACACTACTCGCCGAAAAAAGACATTAACCTACGGCACTGCGCAAAAGGCTAAAGGGCTAAAGGGCTAAAGGGCTAAAGGGCTATCTCAGTATCGCGGTGTGCACAATAAAAGGGTCAACAACTTTTATTGATTAAAAATGCACCTAAACCATTGAAGTTAATGGTATTGATAAACCCAGTTAGTGCCTTTTACATCGCATACAATAAAATGCAATGGCGCGCTATCAATAGGTTCACAGCTCGACAACGGCGGTAAGGGTTTATTTTTATGCGCTCGCCCTATAGCAATAGTGCTTTTATCTTTTTTTAGGTAAGTGTACATATCGGCAAAGCGCTTCACGAAATTGCGATTATGCTCGCTCACTTCCTCAAAGATGTAATAAAATTTGCTATAAGAAAGCGTCGCTCCAGCCAAACCGATCATATTCATTTTATATAGATACTTGGCATAAGCACTCTGCAAGTAAGAATGTAACTCACTAAGCCTTAGGTCTGTAGGCACTTCAGGTAGCTGTAATGTATTGGCTGGGGTTAGCGCATGGCTGGCGAGTTTTTTGTTGGCTAGGTTATCTAATAGTCGATACTGCCTTTGCCGACACGTCATACCCGTGGCATGAATACGACAACCTTTAAGACTTGTGAGCACCGGTGCTTGCTTTGGGGTTGTTAGCGCTTTTGTTTTCACTGACGCCTGAGCGGTGTTTGTTACCTGGGTTTTCACTGGAGCTTTCACCGAAGCTTTAGTTTTGTTTGGCGCTTGAGTTTTAGCCGGTAAGGGCAGCTCTGCTCGCTTAGCTGGACGCTTAAGCAGTAAGCGTTGAGTCTGCGGTGAATTGCGCCTAAAGTCATTAAAGCTAGGCAAGTCAGCGCCCTCGCCTTTAGCCTGCACTTGGCAGTAGAGTTTTTCTAGCGGTGTAATAGCGCTTTGCTCACAGGCGAGCGTCAATGGCACCGCGTATAAAAGCGCAATACCCAGACTGAGTTGTACCCCTCTGTTCAACATCTTCTCCTCATTTTAATTTTTAATTGGCATTTGCACACCTAAAGCGCCGTGACACGTAGCCTATAGAGTATTGGTACGGCATTTATCCTATTGAACTAGCTTTTACACTAAGCGATAACACACACTGCTTCGTATAGGCCGCTTGGTATACGCTATTTATGTCTAATCCCTTTATGCTTAGATTAGCCTACCCGCCAGATTAAGCGGTACAATACCTGTAACCGACCTACTCAAGTCACTGACCACTTTACAGCCATCTGCCCAGGAGCCCCCTATGGATAAAGACAGTATTACGCACTTTGGCTTTGAAAATGTCAAAGCCGGCGAAAAAGCCGAGCGTGTTGCCGGTGTATTTCACTCAGTTGCCGCCAAATACGACATTATGAACGATGTTATGTCCGGTGGTGTTCATCGCCTTTGGAAGCGCTTTACCATTGAAGCCGCTGCACCACGGCCGGGCCAACAAATCCTCGATATTGCTGGCGGCACAGGTGATTTAACCCAACAATTTTCACGCCGTGTAGGTGAGAGCGGCCATGTGGTGTTAGCGGATATTAATAGCTCTATGCTTAATGTAGGCCGCGATAAACTGCTGAACGCTGGTATTGCACACAACATTACCTACACTCAAACAGATGCTCAGTTTTTACCCTTTGACGATAATAGCTTTGATATTATTACCATTGCCTTTGGCCTGCGTAACGTCACAGACAAAGATTTAGCCCTCGCCTCTATGCTTCGTGTATTAAAGCCCGGCGGGCGCTTACTGATCCTTGAATTTTCGAAACCCAAATCTAAAACCCTTGAAAATTTCTATGATCAATACTCATTTAAATTATTACCCTTTATGGGTAAGCTCGTCGCCAATGACCCCGACAGCTATCGATATTTAGCCGAAAGCATACGCAAACATCCCGATCAAGAGACACTCAAAAGCATGATGGACAATGTCGGCTTCGCCAATACAAACTATACCAATATGACCGGTGGTATTGTTGCGTTGCACAAAGGCTTTAAACCGTAACGCCTAACTTAACAACGATTGGCAAAATATATGTTAAATACCCACAAGCACCCCACCGCCGCTACTGCGCTTTGCTTGGTACTTGAGCGCACAGTCAATAAAGCGCTCAAGCACGATCCAGCCACCGCACAACGCCTACACAAACAAGCCGGCCGCTGTATCACACTCGCACTGAGCGAACCAACAATAGTACTCAGTGTCGCTTTTACCCCTGATGACGTTCAAGTAAGCCCACTCGCCAACCCCAATGCCGATTGCCACTTAACAGGCACAACCAGTAGTCTTATTGAATTAATGAGTGGCCCTAAAACAACATTGGCAGGCAGTGATCTTACGCTCACAGGGCAAACAGGGTTTTTGATGGAGCTTTTAGAGATTGCCAAAAATATTGATATTGACTGGGAAGAAGCCTTATGTGAACCTTTAGGCGATTATACAGGCCATGCCATCGCAGAATTAATACGTTATAAGGCGCGCTACCTTAAACGTATCGCCCAACGCAGCCCGCGCTTTTTGGGCGAATTTATTACCGAAGAGCTCAACGCGGCACCTGCAGAGCCAGAATTTAATGCCTTTTACAGTGCCATTGATGACCTGCAAGATGATGTCGCTCGCGTAGAGGCTCGTATTAAACACCTCACACGATCCTTTTAAATAGCCTGTCATTAATCAGTCGTCTGCACAGCAATTATTCGGTATCACTCATTATTAAACGCCCACTCATTTAATCCTTAAGCAACCCTCTATGAAAAAACTACAATCCATTGCTCGCTTTTTAAAAATTGCACGCGTTATTGGGCGCTATCGGTTAGATGAATTACTGCCTAGCAGCATGCAGCCTATACAACTTAAACTCATATTAGCGCCATTTAAGCTCGGCCGAGCACCTCAATTAAACCGTGCCGAGCGTCTGCGCTTAGCCCTTGAAGAGCTCGGTCCTATTTTTGTAAAGTTTGGGCAGCTGTTGTCGACTCGACCCGATCTAATCCCCCCCGACTTAATTATTGAACTCAATAAACTACAAGACCGCGTTACCCCTTTTGATGGCGAGATCTTTTGCGCTTTAGTCGAGAAAGCCTTAGGCCACCCTTTGACCGATATTTTTGATGAGTTTGATCGCCAACCCTTAGCATCAGCCAGTATTGCGCAAGTGCATACTGCAACATTAAAAAATGGCGACAAAGTGGTTGTCAAAGCGGTGAGACCTAACATCGAAAAAACCATTGTTAAAGATGTGGGCTTAATGCGTTTATTAGCACACATTTTAGAGCGCTATGCACCGCACGGTAAACGGCTAAAACCAATAGCTGTGGTCGAAGAGTATCAGCAAACGATTTTTGATGAGCTTGACTTAATGCGCGAAACGGCTAACGCCTCACAGTTAAAACGCAATTTTGAGCAATCACCATTATTGTATGTACCCAATGTTTACTGGCCCTATTGCCGCCGTAATGTTATGGTCATGGAGCGTATTTATGGTGCCCAAGTCACCGATATTGCAACATTTAACAAAGAAGGTATTGATTTAAAAGTACTCGCCGAGCGCGGTGTCGAAATATTTTTTACACAAGTATTTCGCGATAACTTTTTCCATGCCGATATGCACCCGGGCAATGTTTTTGTCGATATTAGCGATGCTCAATCGCCAAGCTATATTGCCTTAGATATGGCCATCATGGGATCGCTCGATCGCGAAGATCAGTACTACCTTGCCCGCAATTTACTTGCCATGTTCCGCCGTGATTACCGTCAGGTTGCAGAGCTTCATGTACTTTCGGGATGGGTCCCTAAAAGCACCTCTGTAGGCGCATTTGAAGCGGCTATTCGCGCGGTATGCGAACCTATTTTTGAAAAACCCTTAAAAGAAATTTCGTTTGGTGAGGCGCTAATTACACTCTTCCAAACTGCACAACGCTTTGAGATGCCGGTACAACCACAACTAGTATTACTACAAAAAACACTTTTAAATATCGAAGGTCTAGGTCGCCAACTGTATCCCGATTTAGATCTATGGGAGACCGCTCACCCCTATTTAGAAAAATGGCTAAAAGAGCGTTTTGCACCTAAATCACTGTGGAAAGAGCTCAAGCGTCAAGCCCCCGAATGGCTCGAAAAGTTTCCCGAGGTGCCACACCTTATTTTAGAAACAACACAAAACATGAATCAACTCGCGCAAATAGCGCCGCAATTACAAAACGCAGCCAGTACGACAGCCCATAAAAATACTCAATCACAAAGGCAGTACTTCACTAAGGCTTTAGTTGTGCTGGGAGTCAGTACCGGCGTTTATTTTGGCTGGGAGCAACTCCATCAATTACCCGCTGCCGCTATCGCCTGCTTAGCTGGCAGCGTTGTTTTGTGGCAACTATTCAAATAAAGCCATTAATTGTAGGCTGACCCTGCTAGCCTAGGGTTAGTCTGCGTAGAACCTTCCCACTCCTAGCGACACAATAAGGTCACATGTTATAAAATTAGGTGACTTACTGTATGATTGACTGTCACTAGTTACACGCGTATTTACGCGTTACTATCATTAAAACGCATAGCGCGCCTGGAGCTCTAAGCGAATATTTTTGCTGCGTTTCAAATCAAAATCATCGGTCGCAAACAGTAGCGCAACATACGGGGTCCAAAAAACTAAGGACTTCGCTTTGCTTTTTAGATCGTATCCGGCCTCTATTTTAAAGCCCTTCAGTATCTGATAGCCCAATAATAAGCGGTTAAAATAAACCTTATCATAGACCTCTTGCTCCCCTGTTAACGTTATTTTACCGTAGCGATACGATAAATGAATACGCCTATGCAAAGGCAGTGCTTGAGCGACGTTTTGAAAATCATGCTGACCTTGCAATGTCGGCACTTTATAGGGCAAGCCATTTTCATCGATTCTATTGCGGTCACTCACCATTTGCGCATAAGTATGCGGGGCGTGCTTCCAGTGAATGCGTCCTGCCATATCCTCTATCAATATACCCAACGCTAACGCTGGGTATATTTCCCATCGCAGATCTATATCAAAACTGTAACCATATCCCGAGGCCGGTGGTGTTAATGGTCGATCAAGCAACACCTCTTCTGTATAAAGATAATCTACAATCAGATCGCCATAAGGGCGGCTAGGCGTTTGCCAGATACGCCCTTCAATTTGCCCATACAAGACATCATCTGACTCAAAGTATGAGCCCCCTATATAAAGCTCAACTTCTGGTATGGGATTCAGCCAATAGCCTAAGGTTATACCGCTGGTTTCAACCTTTTGAACATGTAGAAAAATATCAAACACTTCATCAAAAGGTAAATCCCAATCATTTTGATCCATGTAAATAAGATTAAAAGTATCATTTATTGTACGAAAATAATAATCATGTCGCTGAAAATAAGCCAACTCAAGTCCCTTATAACCGACCCCTATCTTGTACTTATTATGAGTAAACTCATATTGGCCGCTCGCAGGAAAGTCACCTTCAAAATCATTATCGAAAGCATCAATAGGCATGTTTTCACTGTAAGTAAATGTCTTAGCATCAAACAATACCGTCAAGGCAGGATACACTTCCGCTTTAGCATGCGCATGACAGGTGATCAAAAATAACAGGGACATAATATGAAAAAGAATACGACAACCGTCCAACTTGGCAACCTTTTTTAGCAGGAAAAAACTGTTAATCAACAGGAAAATACAGGTAAAAAAAAGGCTGCCGAAGCAGCCTTTTTTTTACGCCGTTTACTCAAAAAGATCGAGCGAGCCAAAACTGCCGTCAATGTAGGTCACCACAACACCTTTAACATCGGCTACTTTTTTAGCGCCGACGAAAATAGTACCTGTCACTTCATCACCATCGATAAAAGTGGCCACAACACCGTCTTGGTTGGTAATAATCAGCTTTTGCGGTTCATCGCTATCTTCATCGATTGTTGTCGCTAGTTGCATTTGTACGCCAGGGTAAGAAAATTTAAGGCTCATTACACTTGCCTGCTCAGCCGAGCGCCGCATATTCAATGAAGCCATTACAGCATCAGAAACACCCGCTAAATCAGCATTAAAACTCAGCATCAAGTGCGCAGCAGTAAATTCACTATCACTTTCAGAATCGGTATCATCAGCGTCCGAAAACTCCCCTAACCAGCTTTGGCTAAAATCAATACCCGTACCGTCACCTTTTACGCTAAAGCTTACCGCTGCCGAGTCACCAGAGGTGTTGGTTACACGCCCCCACAAAGCCAGTGCCAGCTTAGTAATTTCTTGCGAGGCCGTACCTGAGTCTTCTCCGCCCATATCGGTCAAGGTGCCACTGGCCATTAACGACTCTAATGTTACTTTGAGCATACCGCTAAAAGTAATTGGGTCGGTAACCGTTGCCGAGACTTGTTGAGCAACATCAGCCATTAGCTCCAGCTCTAAGCCGCTCACTTTAAAGCTGGCAGTTTCCCCACTTGCATCTTCTTCATAAACACTCATCAACTCTTCAACAGAAAACATCGAGCCGTCTTTTACGGTGAGCATTAACCCTGCAACAGAAGCGGTACCGCTAATACCCACATGTCCCATCGCGGTATCCATATCGGCACCGTCCTCATTAGTCGACTCGGTGTGTGTAACATCTTCCATAGCCGTCATATCAATAGCAACCATCGTTGTCATACCACCAACCTCGACACTCACATTTTGCTCTACGGTTAATGACACATGCATTTTAGGCTCTTGTGTGGCCGAGTCAGTCGCCATCATAGGGTCAGTCATTGGAGCAGTCATTGGCACAATAGTCACCATAACGCCTTCATCAGATTCCCAAGAGGTGAGGGTCATATCGCTATCATAAGCATCGTAGGCCATTGCCATAGCCTCAATCGCCACGGCTGTTGCCTCAACCACTTGCTCTAGCTCATCGCTTGAGGCCATATCGGCAGCTTGTATTTGAGTATCAAAAGCGTCAGCCTGTGCGCCCACGGCGACATCATCGGTCAGTACCGCTAAGTCCATGCTATTACTCAAATCACCAAGCACCCCGACAAAGGCTTTTGCTTTTGCTTGCTCGTCACCACTGGTCGTTGGTGTGGTACCTCCTTGAGTGCCTTCATCGGTGGGTTCTTGCGCTAGTGCAAGGTTTGTTAGGTTTTCAAGCACAGTCGTGAGATTCGCTAACTCTAACGTTATGTTATTGGCCGTTGCGCGGTTTTGCATCAAAGTCAGAGTATTGCTCGCCTGCGCTAAAATATCAGCCAAACTAGTCACGGTAGTTGTTTGCGCGTTATCGGTTAAACCGTTTAGCGTATAAGACTGCGCAAAGCTATTCATCGCAGCGCTAATCGTGGTTTGCACACCGTCATTTAACACGGCTTGGATAATCGAGGCGTTTAATAAGTTAAATCGCATTGACTCGTCACTCACACCCACCAAGGCGGCAGAGTTGGTTAAGTCTACGACAGGCAGTGTTGTGAGGCCGCCGAAAAGACCAAAGCGATTAGCTACACTCGCGTTAGCATTGTTAATCAGCATAGTGGTTTCATCCGTCGAGCCCACTTGCAAAGCATCAAATACACGCTCAGCAGCAATATCGGTTAATACACTAACGTTAGTCAGCACTTGCTCAGTAGTTTGAGTGGGTAATACGGCATCTAATGTAAAGTCAGGATCATTGAATGGAAGTGTTTCACCAAAAGCTACGCCTTCACAGCCCATTGCTAAATCACACATCATTGTGGTGGATTCATCCGTTGTTACACGCACGACAAAAGGACTGCCATCGTAGTTGCTATAAGTCACGCTATAGCTACCACTATCATCCGTTTTCGTAGTACTCACAGGCTCAACACTCAAAACACCATTAATAATGGGATGAATGCTGACAATACCGCCAAAAATCAGGCCTTTGGCAGCCGAGCCGTTAATGGTAGCCACTTCAGGCACTGGATCAGTGATTACAGGTGGGTCGATCACGACTTGAGAGCCAGAATTATTATCACTACAGCTACAACCTTGGGTCAGCGATACGGCGGTCAGTGCGGCAAGCATTAAACTACGAGTATATGTATTCACTATCAGTCTCCAGTTCTTCAAGTGATGCAGTGCATCATCTAACACACTACATAAGTAGGGCAAAAATCCTAAAACCTTAAATAGGTTTACAGTGAAAACTATAGGAGTGATTCAAAAAGCCGCCAGCAATCATCTCGAGAAAAAGCCCTTGAGCGACAATTTTTTATCGCTAGCTCTTCTATTAAATTATTCAAGGGCCGCTGTTAAGTTATTTAGAAATAAAGAACTTAAATTAAGTCAGAAATAGAGAGCTTAATAGAAGGTGCGGGCCTTCCATACTGAAAGAGCCACTCAGAATCTTTAATACCGTCACCACATTCACCCATTACCCGACAAAGCGTATAAACAAACTCTTGACACTAAAATACAAACAGGGATAATACCGCGTCCTTATTTAGGTCGCTTCCGTAAGCCCTCAGTCAGTCGGTGCATGGTGTATTCGTCAGAATTTGCTGTCACAAAGGGCTAGCTTAAGGTTAAGTGCATTGGCAATTAAATGAACAGCCAAGCTGTAGCACAGGTTGCAACCACTAAGTTTACTTTGAATTAATTTTATTTGTAGGAGCACTACGGTGGCCAATTCACCTCAAGCACGTAAGCGCGCTCGTCAAAACGACAAAGCACGCGCACACAACGCCAGCCTGCGCTCAATGGCTCGCACTTATATCAAAAAAGTACTTACAGCTGTTGAAGCCGGCAATGCAGAAGAGGCGCAAACCGCTCTTAATGCTGCAGTACCTGTGATCGACCGCATTGCAGATAAAGGCATCATTCACAAGAACAAAGCAGCTCGTCACAAGAGCCGCCTTAACGCTAAAGTTAAAGCGCTTGCCGCTTAAGCCTTAGCGTAAGTAATCTCGGAGTAGCCAGCAACAAGCTTAACTCTCTGATTACCACACATAATAAAAACCGAGCCATTTGCTCGGTTTTTTTTTGCCTTATATTTGATATAGACTGCTCCCTCTTATTCGAAAAGAAAGTCTATACTGTTTTTAAGCTGGCGTTTTTTTACACAGCACTGCCATTTTTAGAGCATAAGCTTTTAAATACACTACCAGCATAAGACCACTGCATGACGCACCCTCAAAACACTGAAGCCGGCCTGCTCACTAAAAGCTACATTGAGCTTGCCAAAGAAGAAACCCTTTGGCAAACCAATCTTAGTGAAGCACTAAACCTTATTGCACAACGCAGCCAAGCAGCCATCAAGGCCAGTCGCTGCAGCATTTGGCTCTTTAACAACAACAAAAAAGAGCTTCGCTGCCAAGTGATGCGCGACGATACCGGCTATGTCCACACCCACGACAAGGCTATACGCTCCAGTGACTACCCGGTTTACATTAACGCGCTAGAGTCAGACCAGACCATTAGTGCGAGCATGGCGCTTAACGACCCAAGAACACAATGCTTCGCCGACAACTACCTCATACCCAACAATATTCACGCACTGCTCGATGCCACTTTAAGGCAAGAAGGTGCCGCCTGCGGTGTTATTTGCTTTGAGCAAACTAACACCCCGCGCACATGGTCACACCAAGAGATCAGCTTCGCAGCCTCTGTCGCCGACCTACTATCGCAACTGTTAATGTTTTACTCCTTGCGCAATAGCGAATTACGCTACCGCACGGTATTTGATAGCACCGGAGACGCCTTAATTATTTTACGATCGGGTAAAGTATCCGACTGCAATGCCGCAGCGCTTAAGTTATTTCGCTGTAACCGCCAGCAATTTATAGGGCAACCCACGCACAAGCTCTGGGCCTTTACGAGCCGTAAAACGCACCACACTTATGAGCGTTTTGAGTGGCTACAAACACGCTGGGACAACACGCAATTTTATGCCGATGTCACCCTCACGCACACCAAACTCGAGCAGCAAGAACACCTTATTGCCTCAGTACGCGATATTTCGGACAAAAAACAAGCATCCGATCAACTCACATCACTCAATTCATTGCATCAGGCCATATTTAACGGAACCAATTACTGCATTATCGCTACCGATCTTAACGGCATTATCCACACCTTTAATCGAGCAGCCGAAGAGCATCTAAGCTACAAAGCCGAAGAAGTCATCGGCCTTCATACACCGTTGATATTCCATTCAAACAAAGAGCTCAATTGGCGCGCAGAAGCTCTCACAAGAGAGCTAGGATATGAACTACAACCCAATTTTGAAGCGCTCGTTGCCAAAGCACGGCTAGGACAAGTTGAAGAGTATGAATGGCAATATCAACGCAAAGATGAAACCCAGCTGCCCATTTCTTTGGCGGTAGCACCACTGCGCGATCAACAAGAGGTTATTTGCGGGTTTTTATTTATGGCCGCCGATATTACCGAGCGCAAACGCGCCAGCGAGCAATTGATTGACTCAAAGCGCGAAATGGAACGCCGAGCCAATCACGATAGCCTTACCGGCCTGCCCAATCGCGCGCGCCTTCACGATGTTGCCGCCATCGCCATTCATAACGCGAGCAAAAACAACAATAAAGCAGCACTAATGCTGCTTGATCTCAATCGCTTTAAAGATATTAATGATACTCTGGGCCATGCTATCGGCGACCAAATTCTCAAGGAGATCGCCAAACGCTTACAAGCCATGCTCATTCGGCACGGTGCATATTTATACCGTCTTGGAGGGGATGAGTTTGCCGTTTTAATTGCCAAGATCAGTGAAGGTGACGAGACCTTATCGCTAGCCAGCTTTATTGATGCCTCACTACGCATTCCTATAGAAGCCGACGGCATTACGTTGGAAATTGACGGCAGCATAGGGATAGCACTGTACCCCGATCACGGGCAAAGTAGCCACGCATTGTTGCGCTGCGCGGATGTCGCCATGTACACCGCAAAAACCAACGCTCAGCCACTGGCTTTTTACGATGCCGCGCAAGATGCTCATAGCCCACGCCGATTAATGCTAATGGCCGAGCTGGGCAATGCGATTCGCCAAAATGAGCTCATTTTGCACTATCAACCTAAAGTCGACTTAAAAACAGGTGAATGTATTGGTTGCGAGGCGCTCATTCGCTGGCAGCACCCCAAATTGGGGCAAGTTCCCCCGTTTGAGTTTATTCCGATGGCAGAGATGAGCGACATCATCAAACCGCTGAGCGAGTGGGTGCTAGTGCACGCCCTAGAACAAACCAAGGCTTGGCATCAAAAAGGCATTCCCATGAAAGTGTCGATCAATTTATCAGCCAGAAATCTCATTGACTACGACTTCCCTATTCTTGTCGAGCGACACCTCAAAGAAAAAGACTTCCCAGCCGAGTCACTCGAAATCGAGATTACCGAAAGTGCACTCATTAGCGACCCCGAACGCAGCTTACATATCATTAATCGCATGCACGATCTCGGTGTTCGCTTTGCGATTGACGACTTTGGTACAGGCTATTCATCTATGTCTTACCTTAAACGCCTACCACTGAGCACACTCAAAATAGACCGTACCTTCGTGCACGATATGCTCAATGATACTCAAGATGCCGCAATCATCCGATCAACTATTAGCTTGGCCCACAGCTTCGACTTAACCGTTGTCGCCGAGGGCGTAGAAGACGCGGCCACCATGATCAAACTGGCAGAGCTGGACTGCGAAATGGCGCAAGGCTATCACATCGCCAAACCTCTGCCACCGGCACAATTCGAAGCTTGGTTTCTCAAGCATCAACAAAAAACATTAAACACTCAATAGCTCAATCAGCACACAAGCCTAGCGCAGAGGAACACACAATCGCAGCTGACCCGAGCTGGCCAAGCAACCCTCTATCAATAGACCTTTTGGTACCCTTGTTAACTGCGCATCAATAAACACTAGCGCCGGGGCAAGACACTGATAAAATAACGACAGTCATAAACGCAAACGCTAAATCAATAGCGCTGTTTTCTAAGGCATGCAAGCAACCGTTATGGGCATAGAACTGTGGATATAGAGCAATTCGAGAAATGGTCAATGATACTAGGCATCACCGCATTAATGGGCTATATGGGCTTTATTATGTGGGATCTTGCTAAAGAATCCAAAGCCGGAAAATTTGGCACACTGATGATTTTTATTGTGCTGGGCTTAGGCGTGCTAGGATTCATCATCAAAACAGTGGTCGTTAAAATCATTGAAAACTAGCCTATACCCAGTCTGCTGCAGAGATAATAGCTAAGACGCCAGCTGATAAGATGGGTCATCCACCTGAGTATCGCTAGCATTACCAACATTCACCTCGGCATAAGTGGTTCATGCACCCTGCTACACGCGCCCTACATGAAGACAGAAGCTAAGGCGCTAATGCAGGTATATAACCGCTCAACTTCACCCAGCGCTGAACAGCGCCTTTTAGGCCGACTCGAAAGCTTCTTTGTTGGATACCAAAGTCATCGACACTGCGCCGCCCACCGAGTAATGCCGAGCGCTGCATCAAATAGCCTGCGCCCTTTACGGCAACCACATTGGCCACGCTAAACCCCTCGGCTTTCAATAATCTAGCAACAGCGTCAGCAAACTCAGCCTCACTACAACTATCACTTGAGCGGATATGAAACACCCCCCAATTTTCGGCACCACAAAATACCTGTTGAATCATAGCCGTTATAGCGCGCGCCACTTCGGGCCACGACATCACAAAACCAGCCACCTCATCCGATACCTGTAGCTCATTAGTGCCCAAAAGCGCCTTACACGCACGGTCAAGCAACCCCTCATCTTCGAGCGCAGCACTACAAGTAGTTAAGGTCCAAGGCATACGCAACACCATATTGCGCTCACCCTCTAAGATAATATTTTCAGCCGCTAACAACGACAAGCCTAATGGCTCACTCGACTCAGGCGTCACACCTTCTTCAATATTACCCTGCTGAGTATCAAAGACCTGATATGAGGATAGATGCATTAAAGGAATCTCTCTCGCTACGCAGCTTTGAGTAAATCGCTGCAAGCGCGCCTCATCAAAATTAAGACTAAAACCAGCATACACAACACAATTAATTTTTTCGGCTACCCAATAAGCCGACAGCTCACGTTCACTCAGCTCAAGTAAAGATGTACCTTTATGCAATAAAAATAAAGAAAGCGGCTCAAAAGCTACCTCTAAATCACTATAAAATGATGCCGAATCGGTCACCACTAATACTCGAAAAGCCAAAAGTGTTATCCTCAATACTCATTTAATTATGCTATAACGGTGTAATCGAGCCGATACAGGCCGCACAATGATTTACCCACACCTTGCTAGGCACCGCTCAAAGTAACGTACACTATGATTTTATTGAGCGATACAACGTAACCTCAAAGTTTCAAAACCCTTCGGTTAGCGGTTGTACATGGACTGCCGGCACTAAAGAGCAAGGAAGGTATACTATGATTAAAACCATCATGTGCTCTTCATACCAACCACCTCATGTACTCTTCATGCCAACTAAAAGTGCCACTCGGAAACCCTTTAAGACGGTAGTCCGTACAAGAGAGCGGGCAAACCACTCAGTCGGTTAATCACAGTGGTTTTATCATAAAACAGACCAAAAGTGTTGAGTTAATTCTAATATTGTTCCATTTCCAGGGCCTGCACTACGAAAGTATTGACTACCGAGCATAAAAATAGAATGTCGCCATTTTTAGGGGCAGTAGCCACTTAACGCTAATGAGTCCTGCCCCCAAAAAAAGTATAAAGACAACCATTAAAAAGCTAGTTTTTTGGTAACTATTCAGCCAAGCTGAAAAAATTCACCAGATAATATACTGGTGGATTATTTTCTGGGTATTTAAGCACCCGGCTTTACAGGAAAAGCAAGGATTGAACAATGCAGGAGCCAACTGACGAGAGTGTGATATAGCGCCCGCCCCAGCATGGGTGCGTGAGGGTAGCCTTTGCGCCTGTATAGGGGTATTCACGATTAGACTTTAGAAGCACAAAGTCGAAGAACGTAAAGTCGTAGATGGCTTGAGCGGTCCAGACAATGATTCACTAGTGCACAACTGCAGTGCGCAACTTCAGTTCACTCTGAAGAGTGACGTTACGATAAGTTATTCTTGCGTATTAATAAATGGATTTCCCCTGAGCCGTTGCGCAGCTAAATCAATAAATGAGCGCACCTTTGCATTCGCCCGTCGACCTTCAACACTGACTACATTCACTGGCAAAGACTCTTCTTCATAGCCGGTTAGCACGGCTTGAAGCGTGCCCTTTTCTAACTCCTCACCAACCTGATACGACATTAAGCGTGTAATACCTCGGCCTTCAATGGCCGCCTGCAAGGCTACGACATTTTGGTTACATATTAATCGAGGGCTGAGTTTTAGTAGCTCTTTTTTAGCGCCGTTTTGGAATTGCCAGGTGGTGGTGCTTTCGAAAGTGGCAGGGAAAATCAAATCATGTTCGAGTAAAGCCTCTGGGTATTTAGGTACACCACGCCTCTTAAAATAGCGAGGTGAGCCACATACAATACGCCTAACAGTACCCACCTGAGTAGCGTATAGGTTTGAGTCTTTTAAATGACCAATGCGAATAGCAACATCAAGCTCTTCCTCTAGTAGGCTTGTGACCTTGTCATAAAACATCGCTTTCACACTAACCTGAGAATATACACTGAGGTATTCATTAATGATGGGCATGACATGCTTTTGGCCAAACAAGATGGGGGCGGTGACAGTCAGGGTCCCAGAGGGCGTACTGTAAACCCCTGCTGCCGAAGCTTCGGCCTCTTCCAAATCTTCAATAATACGTTGCATATCATTAAAAAAGCGCGTGCCCGACTCCGTCAAGCGCACCAAGCGCGTTGTGCGATTAAGTAGCTTAACCTGCAAACGTCCTTCGAGCTCCGCGATTGCCCGCGTTGCCGTGGGGGCAGACATACCAAGCACATCGGCTGCCAAGGAAAAACTCTGCTGCTTAGCCACCTCAATAAATACCTTGATAGCTTGTAATTTATCCAATGGGGGGGACTCCTTTTTAGTGAAACCCAAGTAACTATTCAGCCAAGCTGAAAATATCATCAGATAGAGCGCTGATAGATTATTTTCTGAGCATTACGCAGAGCCTGGCAGAGAAAGCAAGCGTTAGACCGTGCAGATGTGAACTGTCGAAGAGCACAAATGGCTTAAACGACTCAATTAATGATCCATTAGCGCACAGTTTCAGTACATTGAATAGTGGCATAGATTATTTCATTTTTGACAAATATGAATTTCATTAATCAACAATTACTTCACAAGGATACAGCCATAAACTGTGCCCAATCATCAAAAGCACAGACATTTAGGCCTTCTATTTTTAAGTACTCTATTGCTGACATTATGAACTTTGCTCGAGTAACCGTGACTCTTAATACACTCGCTCCCTCGGTAGCACCGATCATTAAACACCTAAACTCAGATCATTAACGCCATAGCTATGAAAAAGGAAAACCACCTGATGTCTGTTAGCTCTTTAAGCTGTTTGGCCAAGGGCGAAAAAGCCATGCCAGCCGCCCCCTTCATTGATGCAGGCGGGGGCCAATTGCACCTTCCCCAACACTACATGACCTACCGTCACAATCTGGGCAGCGTACGTACAGTGTTAAGTAAAATTACCTTTACTGACGATGTACTCTTATTCGCAGCCACTGACGACATGGGCCTATATTTGCAAGTAGGTATCATTGGGCATGAAAACTATCAAAAGCTCGATACCCATTATCCACCTAAAATTGTTTATGGTCGAAAATGGCGCATTGATACCGATACCCCTACCTCAGAAATTATTCAAACGGCCATGCTGGCGATTAAAAAAGTAATGGAGCACGAGATACGTGAACTTCTCACCCTAACAACACCCAATAAAGCCACTACCACACAAGTACGCAGCGCGCCACTGAGCAGCCATCAAGATATGGGCATGCTACAAAAAGCAGCGAAATATGCCCTAGGGATAGTCACAAAAAACGCCCCGCGAAGCAACACTGAACAGGCATTAATTGACCAGTTAAGCAATATTCACTTTGCTAATCATCATTTGCACGTTGCCCATTATACGGCGCTGAATAATAATCGCGCCTTTATTGATCTCAACATGAAAAAAGACAACGCTGCATCCAGTCAGATAGCATTACCGGCAGCTTTTGAACACAAGCAAGTGTCGATTATGGTTAGGTTAGAAGAAATTAGTGGCATTATGTACACACTACTCGATGAACTAATTGCAATCAGTGACCGCTACGTCGAAGAACACTTCGCCTATGAAAATTTTTATCGCTTTAGCCGCACCATTTCACCTGCATGGCTTGCCCAGCAGTCACTGGTAAGCCGACCCTACACACAGCACATGCAAGATAAAATATTCAAGCG
This sequence comes from Marinagarivorans algicola, assembly GCF_001292705.1. Classification (GTDB taxonomy): domain Bacteria; phylum Pseudomonadota; class Gammaproteobacteria; order Pseudomonadales; family Cellvibrionaceae; genus Marinagarivorans; species Marinagarivorans algicola. The sequence continues at coordinate 102,516 of NZ_LGAK01000015.1, read as the reverse complement.
CACATTCGAAACACTTAACTTCGCCACCGATACACAACGTAAACCCGATCTGGGTAGTGGCTTGCTTGCTGAAATCAATACCCAAAAACTCTTACAGGTAGACAATTTAAATGGTCACTTGCCCAAGGGTTTTACTAACGCAAAACTGAAACAGGCGTAAATTAAAAATTCACCTCCCATAAAAAATATACAGGATGACCCACGCGGAAAAAACGGCGTTCTATTAATTTTAGCGTCCTGATTTCGCTTGCACTAAGGCTTTAAAAGCAATAATTTTTAGCCCACCTATGTTGTATTCTTCCTATGATCAAGCAGGATAAAAATATATGCACCAATATAATCATCGCTAAAACGACTGTACCGTTGCCAAGCACTGAAAAACTCCTCAACGAGGGGAAAAAATTATAGTTGCCACGGTTATTACTGACGACGAAATGGGTTGGTCACAACATAATGGGCGTAAATCATTGCACGATGAAATAATTAACTCTAAGTAAGGTCAAACAAGTCATTTTAATGGTAGTCATTACTAAACCTTAAAAAAACCTCAGCGACAAAACATCGCTGAGGTTTTTAAGGTTTGCATCACACAACAATTGGATCATATCAAGTGCCTTCCCGAGATTGTTGACCAACTATTTGGGGGGGGAGAGAATACTTTAGCTTTGAGATTGTGATGAGCAAGTAAAATGACTCTGTATTTTTATTTATCCCCACGAATACAACACACTAACGGATTACCCTCTTTTAATACGTACCACTTTCATGACTTCAAAGGGTATACCCGCCACCACTTTTTCTTCGGCGTAATAGGTCATATTAACACGTGCACCTTTTAAGTTTTGATAATGACCTTGGCGCTTAAACTTAAAGGGCGCATCACAACCTTCAACCATTAATGAGTGCAGTACCCAATCACCATCATCACGCTGCGTATGTGAGATAACCTTCATCAAATCAGAGTGAATAAGATTTTTATTTTTTTCAATGAGCTTTTTAGGGTCTGATTGCATAGTATTCGTCTATATTTCAATGAGTTAATGACTGTCATTATACAGATAATATATGTACATATAATGTGACAAATTAGCTAGATAGCATTCAATAGTGTAAAGTTAACCTCATCAAATACTACTCGTAAAACACTTCTCAATATCGGAGCAAAAAGCGGCCGTAATCACCTACAGGCATGCAAGGTACACCCTACTACAAAACATCATTCACGCAAGTCACTAAAAAATGGAGCTATTATATAGCTTGTATATTATTCCGACAGTGGCTAAGCCATTAAAACTACTTTACTCTTACCGATAAACAATGTACAAAAACCAACAATTGAGCCTAGATATTCATCTGCAACATATAAAAATCACGAGTAATTCTCATTGACTAACTACCCCAAAATATACTCAGACATACCCACCATCTTAAGATTTGTTGCAATTTCATTAATTGTAGCAGGGCACTTTAAGCTTTTTGAATATGGCGGTGGTGGCGCTTATTTTTTAATGGTGATGGTTGGCTACAACATAGCAACATTTAAATTAAATAAGATTTTGACCTCAAACAGTGTATTACCGATAGCCATAATGATTGTAAAGGTAATGATACCCTGCATGATTTATACGCTTTTACTGCATATATATTATGGGCCGCTAAGATGGCAAGATATTTTAATGGTGAGTAATTTCACACCAAATATGCACCCCAATGGATTCTCTTATTGGTTTATCGAAGTTTATATTCAGCTACAAGTAATTTTACTCGTTATTTTATCAATAAAGCCTATACGTAAATTTTTATTGGTAAAAACAAACACAGCATGCATACTATTTACATTAGCCTCTTGCGCTATTTTCTTATTAAGCGAAGCCATTTGGGATGCCGATCATTTAATGCGCAGGGTACCTTGGCTCATGTTATGGCTGGTAGCGTTTGGATGCTCTGCACGCTTTACTGAGTCAACCCTTGATAAATCGTTAACATTTTTAGGTTTTGTATTGATGTCTTATATAGTTTACGGACACTTTAATTATTATTTAATTTTAAGCTATTTTTTACTAATTATTAAAATTCCTGTTGTTTTACCAAAGACGTTAATGACGCCAATTTACTATCTTGCTGCGGGCTCTTTATTTATATATCTTACCCACTTTCAAGTAAAATCTATTTCAGAAAAAATAATCGGTAATATGCCCCTAGTAAGCACTTTTATTGCACTTTTAATAGGGGCAAGTCTTTTTCACATTTATAACAAATATGTAAACAAGCCGGGTTTAAAAGCATTTAATGACTGGCGCCTTAAAAAACGCTAACTCTGCCACTTCCTATCGGAGCAACTCATAGATATGAGCTGCTATTAAAAAACCTTTAAACGGCACATTAAGATATTGATCTTTTGACGTCATATGGCATAACAAAATATAAAAAACCTGCAATGCAGGTTTTTTTATTACTCATATTATGTATTTTTTATATTACCGTATACATACACTGCGATATAGAGATATTCATGTTCAATCCCAACCACCTCCCCAACCATCACCTGTAATAGTCACTGGAATAGTAGTATTCACACCATTTTTATAACTAACTTTTACCTGATAGGTTCCGGGCCCAGGATAGGTATGCGCTAAGGATTTAGTCGTTGCTACATCCTGTAATAATGAGACACTACCATCTCCCCAATTAATACTATAATCCACAGGAAATCGAGATGCGTAGCGATTAACACAAGATCGAATACTAACAGGTAGTGTAATATCTAATTGATTGGCTATCACTTGCGGCCGCAATAACGGTGTAAAAGCGCTACTACCGGGCTGTAAAAAATCAACAAACAATAAATCTTTAGACCAAAGCGACCAATATTTAGGCCTTAATATATATGTACCGAATATTTTCGCCTCACCTGTAACGCCCACTTCAAATGCAATAGTACCTAAAGCAGCAGCCACAGTCTCATTTGTACCATTGTTGTCACCGTCTTGGCATAAGTTGCCATAGTAACCAAACAATTCAATAGGAAAGGCTGGTTTTACGCCGAGCTGAAGATACAAAAACCATTCCCCATACAAATAAGGTTTGATGGCAACATGCACATAAGGCTTAAAGGTGACAGTAGCACTTACTGAAGCTCCGATACTATTGCTTAAGCCTTGACTAAGATTTTGATGATTAGAGCTATGCTTTGTACAACCAGAGCCGTTACAAGAGTAATGCAGATTCCCTTTGAAATGTATCGCTTTATAGGTTGCCACCTCTCCTTGAGCTGTAAATCTAATGTCACCAGTACCTACTTCAATAGGTAATTTACCTGCAAGACGAACAGGAATAGGCCCTACTGCAAACCAAAAATCAAATACCTTAGGCTCGGCAATTTTCCAGTTATAATTGCCAAAATTCTTAGCTACTTTACCAATAATCGAGAAATTACCTTGAGCATCGTAGTTAGCTTTAGCATCTAGGTTATTAAACCTAAACTTATAAGGTATACAAATGAAATTTCGCTTATAACGATAATCTAATTTCAAATCAATATCAGTATCAACATCGAGGCTACCTTTGAAATTTAATGTCGCAATACCACTACCAATTCTTTTATTATGAGAAAACTTTTTATCTACATCCTTAGTGAACCGTTTGTTTTTATTACGCCATCCACTGCATCCAAATAAGCGACGCGCATTCACATCAGCCGTAATGCCACTCAACGCCTTATCCCCATCGGGAAACTTCCTCTCCTCATCAATAATCGCCTGCATATTAAATTCATCAATATATGCCTGACCCTGTGCCTCTGTTGTAATAGTTGCGCCACGCTTATCAATCACCCAGGTAAATTGTGGCTCATCTGCTGCTAATATATTTTTAGCAGCAAACGGCGCACTACCCCATGCACCACCCCAACTATCAACTTCTTGTTGAATATCGAGTAATTCACTTAATGGTAACCCTGCCTCAAGGTAAGCATTTGTTGCTCCCTCAACATTATTAATATAGAAAAGCTCAACTGATCGCGACTGACCATTATCATCAATATAAACAATTTCTCTTAGCTGATAGCCGTCACCAGCAAGCAACACATTATCTACATCCACTTGAGCAACAGCTAAAACCGATACCGAGACCAGATACATCGATAAAAACGCAATACATTTTACTAACATTTTCATTTTGACTCTCCAGAGGTAAGGCATAGTAAGCACCATACCTTACTAAACTATATAAATGGACTGTATGAATAGACTAAATCAACACTACCAACCACCACCCCAAGAAGGGTCTTGGCTCTCAGGATCACAACCTTCAGTACACACTTGAGAGTCACCAATTACTTTGGCTCCACCACCCGAAAGAACAGCTGCATTAATCAGTGCCTGCACTTCCGTAGTTGCACTCACGGCCGTTTTTTCCGTTGATCGAGACAGAGTAGGCCACTCATATTTCTCGAGTGAACGATCTTGCCAAATACTGCTATCTTGTAGAGCGTCTTCGCCTTGCAAGGCACTAAGCTCTTGACTGGTCGTTAAAGCGCGTAAACCCACGTTACCATTAGCAGCTTGCAAGATAGTCACATTAAAAATGATTGGCGGTGGAGTAGTTAATCTCGGCACAATATGATTATTAATATAATCAGGAACCCCTCCACCACATTGCGTTGAGCTATTTTCGCTGGCATCAGTCACCAAGCCAACACGTCGCTGCGTTGCGCCTGCAATGGCTTTTAATTCATCCATACTTTCGCACAACGCATCACCCAACGATGTAGCACCACTACAAGAAACCGCATTAATCTCGGCCGATATACTTTCAAACAAAGCTAGACCGGGGCCAGCATAAGGATTTAAACCGCGTACATCACTAAAGCCCATTGTTATTGAGTCTAGCTGCCCAGGACCAGCAAACGTTTTAACATTCAGAAAATCCGCGCGTAAAATGCCGGTACTGACTGTTTGTAAAAATAATTTCTTGCCATATTCACAGCGTGTTTCATTACTGGCCGCTCTCGTAATATTCATCGAGCCAGTTTTATCAAAAAGAGCTGTAGCATAGGTATCAGCAAAGGAGGGGTTAGCAAGTGAAGTAACCCCCACAAGAAAAGCACTTGATGCAATCAATTTAACAGACATATTATTCTCCATTATTGCGATTAAATTTATAAAAATAATTTTATTAACTTACAATAAAAATATCGAATCGAAGTATAAAACACTTCAAAATATCTTTATCAATACAACTCTATGCAAGTAAAATGTCATCAATACTAACAATATGGCAGCATTAACATCATACATTTACCCACCAGAAAAATAATAGCATGATAAATAAATAACATGTTTAATTAAAATAATATAAAGACACTTAAATATCTATTAATTTAATAAGACATTTATTGGACTGATCAGTAAAACTCCCTTTGATATCGACGAAGGCTTACACTGTACTCGCGTATGCATTCACTAGACTATATAAGACCCTAAAAATAATTGCCCCCCCAATACTAGACAAATAATTCAGTACTGGGCATATCAGGCTCGTTGTCGCTTAAAAGCCAACTCCACCAGAGGGCTGGCTTGTAAGCGACAACATATAAGCTGTAGGCATTAAAGTAATAGGCATTCAGCCTTATGAGCCAGCTGTAAAGCCATGCCACTGTGAGCTCTAAACAACCAACTAAACACCCACTTCGCGATGCTCAACTCAGTACAAGCTTCGCCTCTTGAACACTACCACCTGCACCTCGGTGCCATACTCAAGGGCGCTGCAAACTCTCTGTAGATCTATTTGACTCACACAAAACGCTGACCGTTTACTCATCCCGTATGGCGTAGGTATAATCAATTAGCTTATTTAAATATCGGCCGAAAAACTCAAAAAACACACATAAAGCACACATAAAGCACACATAAAGCACACATAAAAACCTAACTGTGCGGCTTTCAACAATAAATATAGGAGTTATTATGTTTCTTAAAAGCCTATTGGCAGTAAGCGTGGCGCTGGCCACACAAGACATAAGTGCCAACGAATACGTTATTGAAAAACTCGCCAAACCCAGCTCACAAAAGGTGTCCCTCACACTCGACCCCAGTCAAGAAACCTTCACAGGCGTGACCGAAATTAGCCTTAAGGTACTTAAGCCTACTCAATATATTGAGCTAAACGGCCTCGCCTACGCCACCACAATGGCGCAGTTAATGGGTAAAAAAGACTGTGACCTAAGTAGTGAAATGCTCAAAACCGGTAAAGTAAAGTTTATTTGTGACAAAGAAATAAAACCCGGGAAATACACACTAAGAATTGATTTTACAGCCCCTTATAACCGCCAAAGTGTCGGACTATATAAAACCTTGGATCAAGGTACACCCTACTTATTTACACAGTTTGAAATGAGTGATGCGCGCCGTGCATTTCCTGTTTTTGATGAACCAGAATATAAAATTCCGTTTCAATTAACCATTACAGCGCCAACATCACAAAAAGTGTATGCCAATACACCCGTGCTGAATACCACCGTACACGGCGATATGACCACCCACTATTTTGATAAAACGCCACCTATTCCTTCATATCTTGTTGCAATGGCTGTGGGCCCATTTGAAGAAATGGCTATTGAAGGCATGCCCATTCCTGGCCGTGTTATTACACCACAAGGCAAAATTCATTTAGCTGAATATGCAAAAGACAATATGCCGCGCGTTCTTGCCGCTTTAGAAGATTATTTTGGTATTCCATATGTATACCAAAAATTAGATTCTGTCGCTGTACCTGAGTTTCCTTTTGGTGCGATGGAAAACTCAGGTTTAGTCACCTACCGTGAAGATATTTTATTAGTCGATTTGGCTGCCGCAACACGCAGCAAAAAACAGCGTAACGTATCCATTATTGCTCACGAATTGGCGCATCAATGGTATGGCAACCTCGTCACTATGCAATGGTGGAACGACTTATGGTTAAACGAGGCCTTTGCAAGCTGGATGGCCGCCAAAATCACTAAGCAGCTTAACCCTGAGTTTGAATCGCACCTAGACCTCCCTCAAAATAACGTTATGGTGCTAGATGCACGTTTAAGCACTAAGCCTATTCGCAAACCCATCAAAACCGAAGCCGACATTATGGATGGCTTAGGCTTAGCCTATAGCAAGGGTAGCTCGGTATTGGCAATGGTCGAAAACTGGATTGGCGAGGAAGCATTCCAAAAGGGTATTCAAAAGTACCTTAAAAAGTTTTCGTACAAAAATGCTGAAGCAGCCGATTTATGGCAGGCATTGGGTAAAGCATCCAACAAAGATGTAGCGAGTGTTTTAAAATCATTTATTGAGCAATCATCTTTCCCGCTGATTAAAGTCACGCAGCAAGGCAAGCAGGTGACTGTCTCGCAAAGCCGCTTTGCCAATGCCGGCGTCAATGCACCAGCACAGCTATGGAACGTACCCGTTGCCATTAAATATGGTGCGGGCGATCAAGTTAAGACAGCCAGCGTATTACTCAATCAGCAAAGTCAAACACTAGACTTAGAATTTGAACCCGAGTGGATATACCCTGATCAAGGGGCTTTGGGTTATTACCGCTGGATTATGGACGATACGCAGCTTGATGCCTTGATTGCAAACGCCTCGACAAAACTGACCGATCGCGAACGCCTAGCTTTATTATCAGCCGCTGATGCGCTTCTTGATGCAGGTGTTATTTCGGCGGCTAAATTAATGCAAATATTAGAAGCCTTTGTCGGTGATAGTCATCCGCGTGTAGCCAATACCGCATTAAACTACTTAGCCTCGCAACAACGTACCTTTAAAGATAAGAGTAACGAAGATTTATGGCCTAAGTTTATTCGTGACGCGGTCACCCCTGCGGCGCAAAAATATGGCTTAGAGGCCAAAGCCGGAGAAGATGGTGCCGTGGCGCAACTTCGTGCTGCGGTTGTATCGCGCTTAGGCTTTGACGGCGAAGATCAAGCTGTCATTAAAACAGCGCAACAACAAACACAAATCTACTTAAAAGATCCGCAAAAGGTAGACCCTTACCTAGCAAGCACTTACTTAACACTCGCGGCTTTTCATGGTGATAAAGCGTTACTTGACCAATTCATGACAACCTTTAAAACCACTAAAAATCCACAAGTACGCACTAACATGCTCACGGCAATGGGTTATTTTGGTCAACCTAAATTACAACAGTCAGTACTCGCTTATAGTTTAACCGATGAGGTCACCGCCTCTGATATGCGTACTATTTTAGCGGGCCAAAGCTATACCGATGAGCGTCAAGCACTATTTATAGAGTGGGTATACAGTCATTACGATAAAGTCGCGGCTAATTTACCACCGTTTTTTGTGCCCAATTTGCCACACTTTACAACCGTGAGCTGCGATGCAAAAAGCTTAGCTAAAACGCAACAATTCTTTAACCAAAAAATCGCCGAAGTCGCAGGCTTTAGCCGTACGCTAAGCAAGCTAGAAGAAAGCGTTAACGACTGTATTGCCCTTAAAAATAGAGAGCTTGATTCGGTCAATAGCTTTTTAAAAGATCAGTAGCATCGCAATAGCTACTTAAAAATAATAACTATTCAAATTCGTCACTTGATAGTTAGCACATAGCCGCTGCGCGTAATGCCCAGCGGCTTTTTTATATTTATTGATAGGTGCGCTTTGTAACACAAAATGCTTAGACAAGAATCTCTCAGATCAGGTTTTTTAGCTTGACTCATAGTGGCAGGTTAAACACCTAAAACGCATATTTATTAAATCTGACTGTCACAAAAATATAATAAACTCGTTATTTAAACGTCATGAATTTCTGCTCTCATTGCGCTCTCTTTATTCATCATTCGAGAAAGTACTATGACAGCAACCTTATTGAAAGGGCTACTTACAACGAGCTTAATGGCGCCTCTCGCCTCAGCTGAACTTATCATTACCAGTGTATACGATGGGCCGCTCACAGGTGGCCTCCCAAAAGGGGTTGAACTGTACACCGACACAAGCATTAGCGATTTGAGCCAATATGGTTTAGGCTCGGCCAATAATGGCGGCGGGAGTGACGGTGAAGAATTCACATTTCCACCGGTGGCATTAAGCGCTGGCGAATATATTTATATTGCCAGCGACGCCGAAGGCTTTACAACCTTTATGGGCTTTGCCCCCGATTACGTCACTTCGGCTATGGGCGTTAATGGCGATGATGCTATTGAACTATTTAAAAATGGCACTGTTACTGATGTTTACGGGGATATTAATAAAGACGGTACAGGTACCGAATGGGACTACACCAATGGCTGGGCATATCGCATTGACGGTGCTGCAAATACTGAATTTGATATCAGTCAATGGTATACCAGCGGAACAGGTGCACTCGATGGCGCAAAAAATAATGACTCGGCTATAAACCCTATTTCTTTAGCCTCTTTTAGCAGTACCATCACCCAACCTGAGCCAGAATCGCTAACCGATATTACGCTCATCTCCAGCATACAAGGCAGCCCCGCCAACCACAAAAGTAATCGGTTTGGCGAAACCGATGTTAGCCCGCTGATTGATACGCGCGTCATGGTAGAGGCTGTTGTTGTAGGTGATTTTCAAGATAGCGATGAGGACAGTCAGCGCAATTTAGGAGGGTTTTACCTACAAGAAGAAGATAACGATACCGACGATAACGCTTTAACCTCTGAAGGCTTATTTGTAAACAGCCAAGGTTTTGATGTTAATGTCAATGTAGGCGATAAGGTGCGGGTAACAGGTACAGTTTCGCAATCGTTTGGTGAAACTCAGCTCAGTCAGATTACCGATATCACTCTTGTCAAAAGTGATCAGCTTTCATATATAACTCCCGCTATCGTATTACTAGAGGATAGTCGCGCTGTAATAATTGATGGTAACGGGAAATATCAGCCAGACCTAGAAGCCTTTGAAGGGATGCTAATCACCATACCCCAGACACTCACCATTATAGAGCAGCACAGACTTGACCAATTCAATGAGATTGGGCTAACAGCTGGTGATCGTCCTTATCAATTCACACAAAAAAATACGCCCGACGCTGAGCTTTATGACCTAGCGCAACGCCAGTTAGGCGCTACACGCATTATGTACGATGATGGCCTCAACGAGCAAAATGCGAACATTAATCACCTTGATGGTTTTGCTGAATACACAGAAGCATCAGCTAAACGTATGGGTGATACTGTCGAGTCTTTAACGGGGGTTTTAGATTATAAATGGGCCGGTGGTAGTACATCAAAAAGTACATGGCGTATTCGTGCTCACATTGACGGTATCAACACCTTTAGTTCAAGCGAGCTGGGTAATTCACCCAATCCTCGTCCATTAATGCCATCACAACCTTTAGGCAACTTAAAAATTGCCTCAATGAATGTACTTAACTTTTTTACAACACTGGATGATGGGAGTACAAAAACTGCCGCAGGTCATTCACCACGCGGAGCAGATGATCTCACTCGCTCACAAGTACAACCTGCCAGTGCAGAGTTTGACCGACAAATCAAAAAGTTACGTAATGCCATACTCGCATTAGAGGCCGATATTATTGGATTAGTTGAAATAGAAAACGATTTTGACCCTATCAACGATAACTCAACGGCTATTGAAGTTTTAGTTAATACATTAAACGCAGAAAGTGCCCATGCACACTATGATTATGTGTATCCCGGTAGTCAATTTGTGGGTAGCGATGCCATTGCTGTCGCTTTTATATACAACACCAAAAACATTATGTTAACGCCCAATACACAAACCGCAATACTCGATGACGCCATTGCTTCAACGCTAGCGCCGTTTAGCCAGCATGATTTTACCGCCGATCCAATCTTTAATGGCCCTAGTACGAACCGTGTATCATTAGCCGCAACTTTTACGCACTTGCACTCTAACGAGCCAATTACGGTAGTGGCTAACCACTTTAAATCAAAAGGAGGGTCAGGCTTAACCGATACTAACTCCCCCAATTTTGATGCTAAAGATGGTGCCGGTTTTTGGAATGATCGCCGCTTAAAGGCAGCCACTGCTGTTAGTGCTTGGTTAGCGACTGCACCAACAGGCAGCGACACACAAAAACAAGTCATATTGGGGGATCTCAATGCTTATGCCATGGAAGCGCCGCTTCAATATTTAATCAATAAAGGTTTTAATAATGTTGAGGATTCACAGGCTTACTCCTATGTTTTTGATGGGCAAATAGGTACGTTAGATTATTTACTAGTCAGCGATGCGTTAATGGCGGCGATGACTTCGGCCAGTGTATGGCATATTAATGCCGACGAAGCCGATGCTCTAGATTACAATTTAGATTATAACAAACAGGCGTATTACTTTAACGGGGAAACCGCCACTCGCAACTCTGATCACGATCCAGTCATTGCAGGGTTCTGGCTACCAAGCAAGCCCCAATACACGCCCTTAAAACCTTTATTGCAAAAAGCAAAGTACATACAGACCATTATGGGCAAAGGTAAGAACGATCTCTGGCAACGCTTTAATTTATGGCAATTTTCACAGCTTACGACGCGTATCGATCGCGCCGTAAAGCGTGACAATACACTGGCTGCATGCAAAAATTTAATTACCTTACGCCAACGCATGGACGGCAAGAAAAAACCCAGTGATTGGGTTAAAGGCCGCCACCGCTTAAAATTATTAAAGCATATTAAAAATAACCAAAAGGCGTTGAAGTGTCGGCAAGTAATTAACTTTCATTAGAAATAAATATTTTGTAACTATTCAGAGATACCGAAATGAGGCGCTAATGAATCGTTGTCTGGGCCATTCAAGCCATCGGCGACTTTGTGCTTCTCGGCTTTATGCTCTTGTAACATCGATGTTTGCATATCCTTATGCAGGTGTAAGTCTATCCCTATGTATTCATGCTGGGGCTGAGTGCTTAAACACCCCAAAAATAACCATCGGCACACTCACAGGTAAGGTTTTTCAGCGAGACTGAATAGTTGCAATATTTTTATCATAAATAAAAATAACGAAAAAATATCAATATAACAGGAGACTACAAAGAAAAGCCCCAGCCAGCTAACACTGACAGGGGCTTTTTTATTGCAAAATAGACAACTATTTAGAGGTGCCGAGTTGGATTTTCACGATTCACTGGCTGGGCCACTCGCATTTGCGGCTTTGCGTTTCTCGGCTTTGTGCTCTCAACTCTACCAGATTTTTACACGATCTTCTGGTTTGATATACATTTTATCACCTTCTTTTACATCAAAAGCTTCATAAAACTCAGGGATATTAGATAAAATGCCAATCACACGGTAATGACTCGGCGAATGGGGGTCTGTCATTAAACGATTGCGTAAAGCTTCGTCACGATATTTACGACGCCAAATTTGCGACCAGCCCATAAAGAAGCGTTGATCACCGGTATAGCCCGCGATAATAGGCGCTTCATTGCCGCCTAGCGACAACTGATACGCTTTATAAGCAACGCTTAGGCCACCCAGATCACCAATGTTTTCACCCAATGTTAACTCGCCATTAACGCTAGCATCTTCAAAGGGAGCATATTCATTATACTGAGCAACCAGTGCGGCACTGCGCTGCTCAAATTGCTTAAGATCGGACTCGCTCCACCAATTGCGTAAGTTACCGTCACCATCATATTTCGCACCTTGATCATCAAAACCATGACCGAGTTCATGACCAATTACACCACCAATAGCGCCGTAGTTAACGGCGTCATCGGCTTCTAAATTAAAAAATGGGGGTTGCAAAATAGCCGCTGGAAATACAATTTCGTTATTAACTGGATTAAAGTACGCATTAACTGTTTGTGGCGTCATATGCCACTCAGAGCGATCGACTGGTTGACCAATCTTGGAAATCATATCTGCATAAGACCACTCGCTATGACGTACATAATTACCGACCAAATCATTAGCGCTAATCGATAGGTCAGAGTAATTTTTCCATTTGTCAGGGTAACCTATTTTAGGTGTGAATTTACTTAATTTTTCTTGTGCTGCAATTTTAGTTTCGGGGCTCATCCACTCAAGAGCTTGAATGGCTACACCATAGCCTTTAATAACATTATCAACCAACTCTTCCATGCGCGCTTTGGCTTCTGGTGGGAAATGATCTCTAACGTACGCTTTACCTAAAATTTCACCCAACACATCATTAGAGGCTTCTGTGGCTTGCTTCCAAAGAGGTGCTGGCTCTTCGATACCGCGTAATGTGGTACTAAAAAAGCCAAATTTCAGATCGGCCATCTCTTGTGTTAATAATTGCGCATAATTATTAATAAAATGAAATTTTAAATAATTTTTCCATAGCGCTAAATCCGTATTTTTATAAATACCTGATAGTTTTTTAAAGTAGCTGGGCTGGCGTACAATTAACTCATCGATACTCACGCCTGCGGCGTTAAAGTACGCAACAAGATCAAAGTCGCCCAATAATTGATTGGCTTGGGCTACTGTCATTTTGTTATATGACTTAGTGGCATCTCGGCTTTCAACGCGACTCCACTGCGCATCTGCCATCGCCTTTTCAAGCGCTACAATGCTCTTAGCAGTGCGCTCAGCATTCGGGATGCCGGCTTTCGTTAAAACATTGACAATATACTGCTGATAAGCCGTGCGGATTTTTGTGAACTTTTCGTCATTTTTTAAATAGTAATCTCGATCAGGTAAGCCCAAACCCGACTGGTAAGTGTACAGAGCATACTGACTCGAGTTTTTCGCGTCATTATTAATGTACCAGCCAAACGGTAAATCGCCACCTTGCTTTTGAATTTTAGCCATCAGTTTCGCTAAATCAGCTTTTGACTCGACCGCATCAATGGTATTTAAAAAAGGATTGAGCGGTGTGATACCCAAGGCTTCGCGGGTCGTAATGTCCATATAGCTTTTAAAAAAGGCACCTAACTTATACTCGTCGGAACCTGCTGTAGCTGCGGTATTCGCCGCTGCATCTTCAAGCACTGCTTTCATCGCCTTTTGCGAGTCATCATATAACTGCGAAAACGAGCCATAGTTTGATTTATCGCTCGGTATCTTAGTTGTGGCTAGCCACTGCCCGTTCACGTGATAATAAAAATCATCTTGTGGGCGCACACTTTTGTCCATATTGGCCAATTCGATGCCCAGTGCTAAAGGCTTGGCGGCCAAGTTACTCGCTGAGGCGGTATCGGTAACGGTTGTCGCAGGCTGCTGACTACAACTTGCAAGCCCGAGCACCAACGCAAGGCTTGTGGCTGTAAAGGTGATTTTATTCATAATACTTCCGCTTTTTGATTAAAATGTATACAAATCAATAGACTGATTAATAGATCAGCCTAATACAGTTTCTATACGGTGTGTCATTGAAAAACAAGCCGATTATAAACAAACGCACATCTAAAACAATTGACTATCTTAATAGTGCTCGCTATTAAAATAGTCACCACCGGCTCCAATGGACTAACTTGAATATTAAGCCCGTTTTTAATGGGTAATCTGTTAGCAGCAATGTGATTGCTTTAATTACCGGTGTGCATCACTGGTGCCGCCGCGCAGTGTACTCAATATCGTCATAAACCAATGCTCACTCGCTTTTAGCATCCATCTAATCGGCTATCGTTACGTAAAAATAAGAACCACGATTCAAAGAAACCAGAATTGAGCACTCATGAACCGTTGATTGAGCCACTCAAACCATCTACAACTGTATGTGCCTAACCTTGTTCGGCCTTAAGTATCTATGCTGAGGTTAAGCGCAATACACATATTCACAGAAGAAATACCATACTAAATTCAAACTCCAATATAGAGGCACTATCGCATGAACCGTACTACGATCACGCAACACCATTCAATTGGGTCTGCTCAAATTCAGGCTATGGACAAGCGCTTTCGCACACAGTTTATTAACTCGGTAGTCGGCTACAAAGGTGTTCATTTGGTGGGTACAGAGAGTAACCAGGGTCAGCGCAACCTAAGCATTGTGAGCAGTGTTTGTCATTTAGGCTCAAACCCGCCGTTACTGAGCTTAATCATTCGACCTGCTAGCGTACCTCGTCATACCTTACAAAATATTATGGACACTGGCTTTTATACTTTAAACCATATTACTCAAGATACCTTCAAGCAAGCTCACCAAAGCTCTGCTCGTTATGATGCTAATATCAGTGAGTTTGAAGCCGTAGGATTAGAGCACAGCTACCACTCCGGTTTTTTGGCTCCTTTTGTCAGTCGTAGTCCACTACAGATAGGTATGGCCTTAGAGGAAGTTATACACCTCAAGTGCAATAATACACAGATGGTGATTGGCCGTATTCAGCATGTTAATGTGAAGGAAAGCGCCATTGGTGATGATGGCTATATTGATATCGATCAATTAGGTAGCCTATGTGTTTCAGGCTTAGATAGTTACCATAGCGCCCAACAAATAGCACGCCTACCTTACGCTAAAACCTAGCTATTTTATTCATTATGCCTTGTACTCTTGGAGCCACACTGTGGTTCTGCTGATGTTTTTGAATCAGCCATTGTGCCATTTTCTGTGATACAACTAACCAGTAATATTCACCAAAATAACCGAATGTGTTGATGAAAGATACGCACTTTAAGAGATTGATAAGATAGACAATCCTCCTAAAAATCACCATCACCAAAAGATCACCTAGGCGATTGGTATTAGGCTGAGCTGATGTGAACTTTTCAAGAGGGCAATATCAAGGTGTCTATAAAACAACAACTGACTCACATCGCCAGGGTGAAGACTTTTTATATGGCGTAACCCAATTATATGGCGTAATCCAAAGTTTAAGCTTAGGGCTAGACCACTTTGGCAATTCTCAAAGTGCCCTTACTCTCTAAATATAAGTATCACTCTGCAGCCAAGCTGACCCTATAGAATACTGATGGATTATTTTTTTGGCATTGACGCGCCGAGCACTGATATAACGCTCGGCTTCAATATGGATGCGTGGAGGTAAACTTCGCATCTGCATAATAGGGATGGGGATAGAAAAAAGCCGCAATTAAGCCATACAACTTAACTGCGGCAAAACTCACAGAACCTATACTGAACCTAATAAAGCCTTATTAGGCTGATCAATTCCTTTGATCATCGTTCATGTTTCCATGGCGCTCATTCTAACGCTCTGACACAAAATCAATAGCCGACAATCTTATTTGCACGTGTAAGACATTGCCCAGCATTTACGAGTAAAAAACACGCATCGTCCAAAGTTGCTATAGTGCTTATCAGCGGAAAAGTCGTTTAGAGTCATTATTTAGGTAATATTCATATAACTGCGTCATAATCAAGTAACAACAATAGAGCACCTTTCAAAAACACTTACTTATTAGGAAACCACCATGAAAAATATCATCGTTAGTTTAGCCGCAGCAAGCTTAGTATTCACTATTGCCGGATGTGGCGAAAAAGACGAAAGTGTGAGTGGCTCACTCAATAACGCTGCCGAAAGCACCCAGAAAGCTGCTAATAATATTTCAGTAAAAGATACCGCTAAAGCCGCTGAGCAAAAAGCCAAAGACTTAGCTGAAAGCGCCAAGCAAAAAGCCAAAGATACCGCTGAAGCGGCCGAGCAAAAGGCCAAAGATGCTGCCGCAGCTACCAAACAAAAAGCTGAAGACGCTGCCGCAGCTACTGAAGAGAAAGCTAAAGCCGCCGCCGATACCGCCAAAAAAGCCGCTACTGATGCTAAAGATGGCGCCAAAGACTTAATGAATTCATTTAAAAACTAGCGCATCATAATGGCTAGCGCTTGGCGCTAGCCATTATTTCATCGTCTATAAAATACAAACCCGAAGCGAATTAGCTCACGGATTGGGGGGCAAGGCGCTTGAAGGTGTGCGTATCGCGGTATATAACACTTTGGTCATACGGCAGAAGAAGCAGATTACAGTATTTTTGGGTAATGCATACCTTACCCGTGCTTTAGGCCGCCAATATCAAAAAATTAAAGTTAAAATTCTGGCTATCCAGAGCCTTAACTCACCCCCACCCAAATCATTCTCGCCCCAACAATCAGCAACAAAAGCATAAAAGCCATGTTTAATTTATGTGCTGCTATGCGCTGGCTGAGTTTCGCACCCAAAGGCGCAAAAATAAGTGTACACGGCATAATCGTTAAATACGCCGGCCAATACACCAAGCCCAGTGTATTGTCGACGCCTGTAGGCTCAAAGGTCAGCAACATCCACAGCGTTGCCATTAATGCTAGCGCCACTCCCATTGCCGCCGACGTTCCTATCGCACGATGAATACTTCGCCCCATAGCTGTTAGTGTTGGGACACTCATCGTGCCGCCACCAACCCCCACCAAAGACGATACTGCACCAATTAAAAATACGATGACAGGCATTTTCCAAGCGGGCGCTGCCCAATCCACCCTATCACGTTGCTGCGACCGAACAGCTTGACTGCGCAGCACGCTAATGAGCGCCACACACCACAAAAAAAGACCAAAAAAAATGATAAGCCCAGGCGTTTTAAACCGAGCAACAATAGTGCTGCCTAGCAATGCACCTAGCAATAAAAAAGGTAGCCAGCGCCACACTAAGACCCAGTCAACATGATCTAAGCGGTGATGGCTCAACGCTGATGTTGCACCCGTTAGCACAATGGTCGCCAGTGATGTTGCCACCGCAATATTAATCGCTACCTCTGGCGCGACAGCTTGCTCGGTTAATACATAAAAAACGGCAGGCACTATGACAGCTCCACCCCCTAAACCAAATAAGCCAGCAATAAGCCCCGCCATCACGGCAGGAAAAATCAGCAACGCCAATAACTCAAACATTCAATTTCCTTAACATAGGACCCAAAAAGTCCACACATAGGGACTTTTTGATCAAACTGGATGAATTAGCGCGATGTGGCTATCAGTAATAACTGATTGATGCGCGGTCATGACTTTGTTGTGCATACTCACAATTAAACCGCATCAGGACCTGTTTCGCCTGTACGAATGCGAACAATCTCTTCGAGCGGTTGAATAAATATTTTACCGTCGCCAATTTTTCCCGTTTGCGCCGCTTGTGTAATCGCCTCAACAGCCTGCTCAACCACCTCATCAGACACGGCCATTTCTAATTTCACTTTCGGCAAAAAATCTACCACGTACTCAGCGCCACGGTAGAGTTCAGTATGTCCTTTTTGGCGACCAAAGCCTTTTACTTCGGTGACTGTCATACCTTGAACACCCACTTCAGAAAGGGCGTTACGAACATCGTCTAATTTAAAGGGTTTAACCACTGCTGTGATCAGTTTCATAAAAGGCCTTTTGATAGCTATTTTGATTATTGAGTGTCGCTAAGCACAGCTTGCGCTTGGCTCTACGAGCTCAATCTACAACAGACACCCGACAATAAGCAAATGGAAACCCTGCAAAACCAAAAAAGGCGGCCTAAATGGCCGCCAAAGCTTCTTACATCAACGTACTACTTCAGGGTAAGGCTATCGCAATCAGATAACCTAGGGTCAAACATTTACCGTTGGTTTATTTACCATTAGTAAATTCAGGGTAGGCTTCCATACCGCACTCAGCAATATCGACACCCTCAAACTCTTCTTCCTCTGAGACACGAATTCCGATCACCGTTTTAAGGGCAAACCATACAATTAAACTCGTAACAAACACCCAAATAAATATGGTTAAAGCACCAATAATCTGGCCACTAAAGCTTGAGCTATCATTTGTAAAAGGCACTAACAATAAACCTAATAAGCCCACAACACCGTGCACAGAAATGGCGCCAACAGGATCATCGATTTTAAGCTTGTCGAGGAGCAAAATGCTAAACACTACTAATAAGCCACCTAAGCCACCAAATAATGCGGCTTGCAGTGCGCTGGGTGTAGAAGGCTCAGCAGTGATGGCAACAAGCCCAGCTAATGCACCGTTAAGTGCCATCGTCAAATCGGCTTTACCAAACATAATGCGCGCTACTAATAAAGCTGAAATCAAACCACCAGCTGCTGCTGCGTTTGTATTCATAAATACAACAGCAACAGAATTAGCGCTTTCTACACTCGCTGTTGCCAATACTGAGCCACCATTAAAGCCAAACCAACCCATCCATAAAATAAACATACCCAGTGTGGCTAAAGGCAAGTTAGAACCAGGAATCGCATTCACACTACCATTAGCGCCATATTTACCTTTACGTGCGCCAAGCACTAATACACCAGCCAATGCAGCCGACGCGCCCGCCATATGAACAATGCCAGAACCTGCAAAGTCAGAAAAACCAAGATCACCCAAGGTATACATACCAAATACTGCGTTACCACCCCAAGTCCAGCTGCCTTCCATTGGGTAAATAAAGCCTGTCATCACAACAGTAAAAGCTAAGAAAGCCCAGAGCTTCATACGCTCTGCTACTGCACCAGAAACAATAGACATCGCTGTCGCTACAAAAACAACCTGGAAAAAGAAGTCGGCAGATGGAGCATAAGTATCGCCCAAGTCTTTGCCATCACCGGTGATGCCACTAAGAAAAGGTACTGCACCGTGTAAACCGTCTGGTCCGCCATACATAACCCAATAGCCGCACACAAAAAACATTGTGCAAGAAATGGCGTATAACGCGACATTTTTCGTTAAAATTTCAGTTGTATTTTTAGAGCGCACAAGGCCAGACTCTAACATGGCAAAACCCGCTGCCATCCACATGACTAGTGCGCCACAGATTAAAAAGTAAAAGGTATCTAGGGCGTACTGCAATTCAAAAATTGTGTTTTCCATTACCTATCTCCGGAAAAAGTTAAATTACAGTGCGTCTTCGCCGGTCTCACCGGTACGAATACGGACAACTTGCTCGAGGCCAGAAACAAAAATCTTGCCGTCGCCAATTTTACCGCTATGTGCGGCCTTACTAATGGCTTCTACCACTTGATCAACTTGCGTATCGGCAACAGCCACCTCTAATTTAGTTTTAGGTAAAAAGTCCACAACATACTCGGCGCCACGGTAGAGTTCGGTATGCCCTTTTTGACGTCCAAAACCTTTAACTTCAGTGACAGTAATACCCTGTACACCGATATCTGAAAGCGCTTCGCGCACAGCATCAAGCTTAAATGGCTTAATAACCGCAGTAATTAATTTCATCGGGCTGCTCCAATAAATATGCAGGCAAAGCTGCAATGATAAAAAAGACCGCTAGGTATAAATACTTAGCGGTCAAAGGGAATTATTCGCCTAAAGGCAGCGTGTAAGACACAATAAATTTAGTATCGTCATCGTACTCTGCCTCAACATCATCAACGACCGTACCAATCGTGAAAACAAGGTTATCGTTAAAGGCATAGCTCACATCAAAATGCGCGTAATCATCTTCGTGTAGGCCGTAAGTAAAGCCAAACGCCCCTAACTCAAGCGCCAAGGTGCCATACCAGTAACCAGTATCACCGGCAATGTTATCGTAATAAGTCACAGCAACAGGGCCATAACCTAAACCAAGAATAACCTCAGAGAGATCACCGGGCTCAGAGCGGTCGGCAGTGCTTCGGATCTCACCATTTGCACCTGAGACAGCCACATCTAATGATCGCTTTGATGGGTAAACATAAGTCCAGGCACTTAAATCAACAGAAAAATCACCCAAGCTTGCACCGTAACCTAGGTATAAGTCATATTCAGAGCCCGAAGCAGTATCGCCTGATGAGCCCCAAATGCCGCCGTAAAAACCGGTAGTGCTAATATTTAAGTCACCTGATACCGCTGGTGTACCATTACCAAGCTCCAGCCCACGCCAGTAGTACATATTCGCCACACCAACCGATGCGCCAACTTCAACTTCTGCTTGCGCAGGAGCCACAATATTCGCCGCCATTACAGCCGCTATAGATGATGCTATAAGCGTTTTTGATAATTTCATGATGTTTTCTCCAAGATGGTAGCGATTAATGATTAAGCT
This sequence comes from Marinagarivorans algicola, assembly GCF_001292705.1. Lineage (GTDB taxonomy): Bacteria > Pseudomonadota > Gammaproteobacteria > Pseudomonadales > Cellvibrionaceae > Marinagarivorans > Marinagarivorans algicola. The sequence goes on along the minus strand of NZ_LGAK01000015.1, from coordinate 81,620 downwards.
CTAGCTTTAGTCGTCACAGCTTTGATAATCACTGTATAGCAGGATGTTTGCCAGAAAGTAAAAATCCTTAAAAAACAGTATGTTACAAAAAATAATACTGCGACTCGAGCTTGATTGTAAGCGAGGCAGCACCAAAAGCAACCTCTCATGCGCACCAAAAAAAACACAATGCGCTATTTTGGGTCACCCAAAGTAATATGACGCGTATACTCGAGCAAAGCCGCGGTGCAAAGCTAGCTGACATTTATGACAAGTAAAAAAAAACGCCTGCAATACAGGCGCTTTTAATGGGGTCCAGTCGCTTAGGTTATTCTTTATCTAACTCTAACAACCTAATGCGTGCCTCGAGCTTTTGCGTTAGGATTTCTAGTGATTTCACACGCTGCTCCAAACTCTTATTGGGCGCTTCATTTTGAGGCGCTTCAGTTGGTACTGTAGGTGTAGCGCCATTAATTAACCGAATATCTAAACGGCCATTCGCACTAGAGGCGCCAGCACGGCCTTCATGGCCTTGTGCGCCGTCACCGCCGCCAGCCTCCCAACTTCGACCACCGCTTAAAGATTTTTTATTAATATAGCGCCCAGACGTTCCGATACCGGCAATACCCGGCTGTCCACCTTTACCACGCAGTCCTCCCGATATTTTTACCTCGATACTATTGGTTAAATCACCCGCGCCATCGGCCAACGTATAATGAAATCGAAAGCTCCCTCCTTTGCCACCATTACCGCCGTTGCCACCGTTGCCAGCAGCCCCACCACTTTCGGTACACCGTGGAAAATCGGGTACATTTTGTCCATCACCGCCGTTACCACCACGTCCCCCGTTGCCGCCACTTAAATCGATACTTACACTGCCAAAGCTCACAACCCCAAGCGACCAGTGAATATCTGCACCGCTACCCCCGCTAACACCTGCAGCACCGTCACCACCGGCTTGGCCGGGCTGACATTTATCGGCTTCACGATGCGATATACCATTGGCACCATCACGGCCGCTTTCACCACGCCCCATAATCACTACGCCATACCCAATGCTGGCCTCTTTGGCATCAACGCGCCACATATCCACATTACTGGCGAGTGTAATTTTGGCCTTATCACCGATGGTTAAGGTATCAAGGTTAAGCTTGGCTTGGCGACTATCAATAATATACGTAGAGCCAGCTTTAATATGAAGATCTGCTGCATAGGCTTGTACACCCAATACAGCTAAGCACGCACTCAGAGCTAATTGTTTCACAGCGGAGTCCTATTTTTATTCATGAATGGTAGCACTCAATAAGCGCTTTACATTAAGTGCTTATCGATAAGGCTATGGGTGTTAAATCACACGCTTGCTAGATACCCTCATATTCCAGCAGTCAAAATAGAGTATACATGAGCAAGCTGAAGCTCGGCGTTGCATGTTGTATTTTGTGCTCGAGGTTCACTAATGTATTGCGGCCACCCTATAAGGTTTTTACACGCTCTTTAGGTAGTCAAATAAACGACTCACCTCATGATGACTAAAACCCCGGTATAACAAAAAGCGCTGCTGTTTGGCTCGGTCTTTGGGCTCTTGAGCCAGTATGCGAAATTTTTTGTACCACGTTCTATAAATCATACTATCTTCTAAAGGCCCATCGTCTCGCGCACTCAAATGCCTGTCAATCAGCTGATCCGCAAGGCCTTTTTGCTTAAGCTCTTGTTGTATTCTATTTATACCATAGCCCTTATTAATACGACTATTGACATAAGCTTGCACAAAACGCTCGTCATTCAGGTAATCATAGTACTCCAGCTTATCTAGCGCTTGCGTCATAGCTACATTCACAGGTCCAGCCATTTCCCCTTTCAAACGCTTATGCGCAGTCAGCTTTTGCTGCAATTTTGTTTGCAACTCACTGCGCCCATGCTCACGCCTTGCCAGTAACTCAATCCCCTTATGGTAAAGCCAGCGATATAATTCCGAAGGCTCTGTTAGTTCATCATTCACAACAAGCTCTCATTGATATCATTCGTTTTACAGGCATAAAAAAAGCGCTAGGACATTTAGCGCTTTTTTAGATTTTTTAAACTGGCGAGTACATGAGTACTGACCTAGTTATCGACTTACTTTTCGGGCTCATCAGGCTGTTCAGCTTCATCAACTGGCGTAACTTCACCCAATAGTTGCTCCTTGATAATGGCTTCTAAGCGGTTTGCAAGCGCTGGGTGTTCACGCAAATACTGAATAGAGTTTTGCTTACCTTGGCCAATTTTTTCACCATCGCAGCTATACCATGCGCCCGCTTTATCAACTAATCCTAGCTTAACGCCATAATCAATCACTTCACCTAAGCGATTAATACCGGTACCGTATAAAATTTGGAATTCAGCCTGTTTGAAAGGCGGGGCGACTTTATTTTTAACCACTTTAACGCGTGTTTCTGACCCAACGACCTCGTCGCCATCTTTTACCGCGCCAATGCGGCGAATATCTAGGCGTACTGACGAATAGAATTTCAACGCATTACCACCGGTGGTGGTTTCTGGATTGCCAAACATCACACCAATTTTCATACGAATTTGGTTGATAAAGATTGCCAAGCAATTCGCATTTTTAATATTACCAGTAATTTTACGCAACGCTTGTGACATTAACCGCGCCTGTAAACCCACATGATGGTCGCCCATCTCACCTTCAATTTCAGCTTTGGGTGTCAAGGCCGCAACAGAATCAACCACCAGAACATCAACAGCGCCTGAACGCACCAGCATGTCGGCAACTTCTAATGCTTGTTCACCAGTATCGGGCTGTGACACAATTAAGTCATCAACATTAACCCCTAGCTTTTCGGCGTATATAGGGTCAAGTGCATGCTCAGCATCGACAAAAGCACAGGTACCACCTTTTTTTTGTGCTTCGGCAATCACTTGTAGTGTGAGCGTCGTTTTACCGGATGACTCAGGGCCATAAATTTCAACAATACGCCCTTTAGGTAAACCACCAATGCCTAAGGCAACATCCAACCCTAAAGAGCCGGTTGATATACTCGGTATAGCAACGCGCTCTTTATCGCCCATGCGCATAACGGTGCCCTTACCAAATTGACGATCAATTTGTGACAGCGCGGCAGCAAGTGCTTTTTCTTTATTGGCATCCATTGTGGTCCCCTTTTTATGGCGTAAAATTTTATGCATCAATTAATAGCGAGCACTCAATATAGCACTCATTGATTGATGATTTAAGAATAAGACATTAACACTGTACAAGCAACCATAAATTGTATGTTTATACAGTAGTTTTACTGTCACTATTTGACACAGTAGTACGTTAATGAGGATGTTTTTTAGCTTGCCTCAACGCAACACTATAGCTCTGGGTTAATCAGTGTTGTGCAGGTACTGCGTCAACCCCGAAAGAGCCGCTATTACGGCTTGCTCTCTTATATTATCTCGATCACCATCAAAGTGAAAACTATGTGCAATGACCTGTTGTGGCGCCCCCCAGGCTATGCATATCGTCCCCACAGGCTTAAGCGCTGATCCGCCATCAGGGCCGGCAATCCCTGAAAGCGATATACCATAACTCGCTTGCGCTTGCTGACAGGCGCCCAATACCATTGCTTTAACCACGGGCTCACTCACAACACCATGTTGCGCAATAAGCTCAGTGGATACACCCAACAGCTGTGTCTTTAGGCGATTACTATAAGTTATAAAACCACCATCAAACCACGCAGAACTACCCGCTACCGCCGTTAAGGTTGCTGCCACAGCACCGCCTGTACAAGACTCCGCTGTAGTGACAGTCGCCTGCCGCCGCAATAACGCACGACTTAACGTGTGTACCCGTTGCTGTAAATCATTATTAATCAGCAAGCTACGTCTCCTCAAGGGCTAGAGCTTGCACGGCGGCTGCCTCTAAAGAGCGTTTTGCGCTAGAGTACTCAGCGGGGCATCGCCATATGCTGTTAAGCACGTCAATAAGCTGGGTAACATCAAGTGGCTTGGTGAGATAAGCATGGAAACCCGCATCAAGTCCCTTTTCTTTATCATGTGTCATGGCGTTGGCCGATAAGGCTATGATGGGGGTACTGCTCGTTAGATGATCACCACGTAAAACATCTAAGGCCTCAAAACCATTCATTCCTGGTAAGTTAATATCCAGTATGATCAAGTCTGGCTGGCTAACACGAGCGGCAAAAACGCCTTTAAAGGCATCGCTTGCAATTTCAATATCAATGCCTTTGTAATGCTCAAATAATTGGCAAATTAAGCGCTGGTTGGCTTCGTTATCTTCAACATACAAGACTTTTTTAGGGCCGCAATCAATAAGTTCGGTGGTTTTACCTGGCACTGTGTCGGAGGCGGCTAGTTTTTGAGCTTCGATAATGGGTAGCTCCAACCAAAAGCAACTACCGCCGTCATGGCGCCGCTGAAAACCAATTTGCCCACCCATTTGCTCAACCAATTCACGCGTGATAACCAAACCGACACCACTGCCTTCTACTTCGGATTGCTCAGCCCCTAAACGGCAAAAAGGCTGGAATAATTCACCCTGTTTTGACTCTGGAACACCTAGACCAGTATCTTCGATGTTAATCCGCAAAATACCCTCGCGATCCACGGTACTCGATACCATAATACGGCCATAAGGCTTATTGTATTTGACGGCATTACTCATCAAATTCAGGAACACTTGTTTAAGGCGTGTTTTATCCGCCTTAACACGCAGCACCTCACTATCAGCCAAACTCATCGAGACCTCTAAAAAAAGTGCATCCGCAGAAGACTGCACATAACTTAAACATTCTTTTAGTAATAAACCAGGGTCTACTGGCTCTAGGCTCATTTCCATACGCCCAGCTTCTATTTTGGCCAAGTCCAACACATCCCCAATAAGCGTTAACAAGTAACGGCCAGCTTTCACAATTTCGGCCACGCTATTGCGCTGCTTACCATTGAGGCTTGAGTCGCTTTCTAGCAGATGAGAAAACCCTAAAATAGCGTTTAAGGGCGTGCGCAATTCATGACTCATACTCGATAAAAATTCAGACTTAGCCTGATTAGCCGACTCTGCTTGCTCTTTGGCCAACAGCACACGCTCTTCGGCTTCTTTTAGTTGTGTGATAGACATGTTAGTGCCCGACATGCGCGCAGGTAGCCCCTGACTATCAAACTCCATGTAACCACGACCCCGAATCCAGCTCCAACCACCATCGCGTCGCTTGATTCGGTATTCGACGTCAAAGGGCTCTTTGTCTCTTATGTGACGATCCAAGGCTGCATCAAACAACTTACCATCCTCAGGATGCATGAGATTGCGCCACGCCTGTAATCGATCAACACCTTGGTTAACCGTGTCATCTAGCTCATCATAACCCAGTAATTCCCAGCAGCGACTCGAGAATGAAAAGCCACCTTGCTCGGCCGTCCACTCCCAAAAACCATCATTAGACGCTTTGATAATACGTGCATGCCTAGCCTCAATAAAAGCTAAAGCCTGCTCGGCCTGCTTGCGCCGCGTAATATCCAATGCAATACCACTAACATAATAAACCCAGCCCTTTTCATCGCGCGTTCCATCAGCGTGGATCTCTGTCCATACCCAGTCACCATCTTTTTTACGTACACGATAAGAGATGTCGATAGGTTCGCCATCACGCAACACTTTGCGCACACCTGTCATAAAGATATCGTAATCTTCTGGGTGCACATAACTAAAGTAATTTTTACTACCCGATATATGCTCTACATCATTATCACTATAACCAAGCATGCGCCAATAGCCGCCACTCCAAGCAATTTTGTCTTCTGATAAGTACCAATCAAAATACCCGTAATCATTAGCGCCACGAAAGATGCGGCGATATTGTTCTAGTTGCTCACTATCGGTGAAGCTTAGTGAAGCGCCAAACCAACGCTTTGGCCATAATTTAGAAAAAAACTTCATCGGTTATATCAAACCTCAAGGCAAGACGAATCGGTACTTATATTAAATAAGGAGCAAACTATACTATAGGTAACAAGCATTTTGTCGACAGGGGCACACATGCGTATTACCCAAATCAGTAAACAGCTAGGTAAAAGCTTAGAGCACGAGCTTGCACATTTATTTATTGTACTTGGTGACAGTCAACTCCCAGAAGAGGCTCATACGCCAGGGCATGTAAACTCGATACGCCAAGGCATCAATACCCAAGGCTTGGGCGGTGAATATAACGCGAACGTTACCGATATGGATTCTGCTACCCATTTAAATACAGCGCCAAGTACGACCTCAAAGATAAAACAGTCGATAGCACATTAACAATACATTCGTAACGCATCAAGTCATGCGTATTTCCATGTCGTATGGCTGTACGCAATCAGACATCACACCTAAACAAGAAAGTCTAAAATGATCACCACCTGAGAGCACCAAAACTACTCAGCCAAGGAATCAATGACAACCACCGACCTTACAGTAAGTAAATAAAGTAAATAAAGTAAATAAAGTAAATAAAGTCTCAGCAAAAATAACCCGTTAATAAAATCAATCAAAAATAGCTAGCTCAAGTAGCTAATTCCCTCACATCCAATACCCAGCATACATACCTTAGTAATTCGCTGTTTAGGCGCGCGTTCTGTTATGGGCCGGTTAAATGAGGGGAAACCGTTGGTAGGGGTATTTGAGGTTGATCGGTGTGAGGGGCTGGACAATGAAATGTTTGCCGATGCACTCGCTCATCTATCGAATGTAAATGCACATCGAATCCCCAAAGTCGATGTATATGCTTAATCACTTCATTGGCACTTTTAGCCTCTAAGGGCATGCGGTTGTGCCGTGTATGATGAAGCGTTAACGAGCGATCACCGCGCACATCAACACTGTGTACTTGTATATTAGGCTCTCGATTACTCAAATTATACTGCTCAGATAGTGCTTCTCGCACTTTGCGATAACCACGGTCTTCATGAATAGCAGCAACATTAATTGTGTGATTTTTATCATCATCTAAAATACAAAATAGTTTCAAATCGCGCATCACTTTAGGTGATAAAAATTGTAAAATAAAGCTCTCATCTTTAAAGTTACGCATTGCAAAATCAAGGGTTTTCAACCAATGACTACCGGCAATATCGGGAAACCATTTTTTATCTTCAGCTGTTGGATTTTGACATATGCGCCGAATATCTTGCATCATACTAAACCCTAAGGTGTAAGGGTTAATACCACTATAATATTGATTATTATAAGGTGGCTGGTACACAACAGCACTATGCGATTGCATAAACTCTAACATAAAGCCTTCAGTGATTAAGGCCCGATCGTAAAGCTCATTCATAATAGTATAATGCCAAAAGGTGGCCCACCCTTCGTTCATGACTTGCGTTTGTTTTTGCGGATAAAAGTACTGCGCCATCTTACGCACAATGCGTACTATTTCACGCTGCCAAGGCTCTAGAAGCGGAGCATTTTTTTCAAAAAAATATAATAAATTTTCTTGTGGCTCAGAAGGAAAGGTCGGTGTAGCTGTTTGTTTTTCGGTGCTTATATCATTAGGAATCGTACGCCATAAATCATTCACTTGCTTTTGCAAATAAGCTTCACGCTCTTGCTGTCTAGCCTCTTCTTCATGCTGTGATAGTGGATAAGGCCTTTTATAACGATCTACGCCATAGTTCATAATTGCATGGCAAGAATCAAGTAAATCTTCAACGGCATCGACCCCATGCTGCTCTTCACATCGAGCAATATAATTCTTAGCGAAAACCAAATAATCGATAATCGCCGAGGCATCTGTCCATGTTTTAAATAAATAATTACCTTTAAAAAAAGAATTATGGCCATAACAGGCATGCGCAATGACTAATGCCTGCATCATCATAGTGTTTTCTTCCATCAAATAAGCGATACACGGATCCGAGTTAATCACTATTTCATAGGCCAACCCCATTTGTCCACGCTTATAGCCCTGCTCAACACCTAAAAACTGCTTACCATAAGACCAATGATTATAGCCAACAGGCATACCCACCGACGCGTAAGCATCCATCATCTGCTCTGAACTAATAATTTCAATTTGATTAGGATAGGTATCTAATTGAAAATCATCAGCAATAACACTGATTTCTCTATCGTAACGCTGAATTAAGTCAAAGGTCCACTCAGAACTTGTTGATATATAATTGCTCATACTTTTACTCTCTTATTAGGCTGCCTGTTTTTTAAATAAATCTCTAAACACAGGATAAATATCAGCAACTGATACTAAATGACGCAAAGCAAAGGCTTCTGGAAATTGCTCCGATACTTTTTCGTAGGCATGCCATAGCGCCTGCCTATCTCGAGGCGTAATCTCAATATAAGAAAAGTACTGTACAGCAGGCATGATATTCTCGGTCAGCAATTGATAACATTGATGAGAGTCATCGTTCCAATTATCGCCGTCAGATGCTTGTGCCCCATAAATATTCCATTCCTCAGGCGGGTAGCGATCTTTAATGATTTGATCCATTAATTTTAATGCGCTCGATACAATCGTACCACCAGTTTCTCGACTATAAAAAAATTCCTGCTCATCTACCTCTTTAGCACTGGTATGGTGACGAATAAAAACGACATCTGTTTTTTCATAATTACGCTGCAAAAATAAAAATAATAATAAAAAAAATCGCTTCGCCACATCTTTAGTTGCCTGATCCATAGAGCCTGATACATCCATCAAACAAAACATAACAGCACGTGACTGTGGCACAGGATATTTCACCTGCAAATTATATTTAAGATCAAAATCATCTAGCCAAGGTACACCTTTTATTTTGGCTTTAAGCTCTGCTATCTGTGCTTGTAACTTAAGCGAACAAGTATCTTCTAATGCATCGTTAGCTGGTGTGATATCAGCTAATTGCTCCTCTAAAACCTTTAATGCTTTACGTTTTTTCCCCGTTAGCGCAATACGTCTTGCGTTGGCTGATCGCAACGTACGTACAATATTCACTTGCCCAGGGCTTCCTTCATGGCTCACGCCTGCACGATGCGTTTTAAACTCTTCATTACCCGCAAGTTGGCGCTTAACTAAATTAGGTAACGCCAAATCTTCGAACATAAAATCTAAAAACTCTTCTTGTGTAATCTGAAAAACAAAGTCGTCATCACCTTCACCCGAGTCGCTGGCTCCATCACCATGACCACTTCCTCCAGAACCGCTTTGCGGACGTTTAATTTTATCACCGGTAATAAATTCATCATTGCCAGGTAACACTCGATCACGTATACCACCTTCACCATGACTAAAAGAAGGCTCACTAATATCTTTTGAAGGTATCGATATTTTTTCGCCAGAGGCCATATCAGTAATTGAGCGCTTATCAATGGCATCGGATACTGCTTTTTTAATATGGCCGCGATAACGCCTCAAAAAACGCTCCCGGTTAACGGTACTTTTATTCTTCGAGTTTAATCGTCGATCAACTATATAGCTCATAAGCTCTCCAGCTCAAAAGCGCAATGCAACCTATAGCATTGCGCTCACACACAAATGCGCACCATGCGCGCAAAAAAATCTAGGGAAAATCATTGTGATTTACGTACACGCAAATACCACTCAGATAATAATCTCACTTGCTTTTCTGTATAACCGCGATCAACCATACGTGCGACAAAATCCTGATGCTTTTTACTATCTTCTTTGCTTGATTTTGCACTAAAAGATATCACGGGTAGTAAGTCTTCAGTATTTGAGAACATTTTTTTCTCAATTACTGTACGCAGCTTTTCATAGCTATTCCACGCAGGATTCTTACCATTATTATTGGCACGTGCACGCAAAACAAAATTGACAATTTCATTACGAAAATCTTTAGGGTTACTAATTCCTGCTGGCTTTTCTATTTTTTCTAGCTCTTCATTTAATGAGACTCTATTCAATATTTCACCAGTTTCTGGATCCCTGTATTCTTGATCTTGGATCCAAAAATCAGCATACACCACATAGCGATCAAAAATATTTTGTCCGTATTCGCTATAAGATTCTAAGTAAGCTGTTTGAATTTCTTTTCCTATAAATTCAACATAACGCGGAGCTAGGTACTCTTTAATAAATCTGAGGTAACGTGATGCAACATCTTCAGAATATTGCTCTTGCTCTATACGCTGCTCAAGAACATACAGCAAATGCACTGGATTAGCTGATACCTCGGTAGCATCGAAATTAAATACTTTAGATAAAATTTTAAAGGCAAAACGCGTAGACAATCCATCCATACCCTCATCAACTCCTGCACTATCTTTATATTCCTGTAAAGACTTAGCTTTAGGGTCGGTATCTTTTAAATTTTGTCCATCATAAACTTTCATTTTTGAAAATAAATTAGAATTATCTGGCTCTTTTAAACGTGATAATACGGTAAACTGTGCAAGCATTTTCAACGTATCAGGCGCACATGGTGCATGAACTAATGAACTATTTTCTAAAAGTTTTTCATAAATATGAATTTCTTCTGTTACTCGTAAGCAATAAGGCACTTTAACAATATATACGCGGTCAATAAAAGCTTCGTTATTTTTATTGTTTTTAAAAGCTTGCCATTCTGACTCGTTAGAGTGAGCTAAAACCACACCTTCAAAAGGGATTGCACCTAATCCTTCAGTACTATTAAAATTACCCTCTTGCGTAGCCGTTAATAATGGATGCAATACCTTAATAGGAGCCTTAAACATTTCAACAAATTCCATCAATCCCTGATTAGAGCGGCATAAGCCACCTGAAAAGCTATAGGCATCAGGATCATTTTGCGGGAACTCTTCTAGCTTACGAATATCAACCTTTCCTACCAGAGATGAAATATCTTGATTGTTTTCATCTCCAGGTTCCGTTTTAGAAATAGCTACCTGATCTAAAATAGAGGGGTATACCTTTATTACTTTAAACTGGCTAATATCGCCACCAAATTCATGTAAACGCTTAACGGCCCAGGGTGACATTATTGTTTTTAAATAACGGCAGTCAATACCATAATCTTCTTCTAAAATAGCGGCATCCTCTTCGGGATTAAACAAGCCTAAAGGTGACTCAAAAACAGGGGAGCCTTTAATACAGTAGATAGGTTGCTTTTGCATTAAGCTTTTTAATTTCTCAGCCAGTGACGACTTACCACCGCCTACGGGGCCTAACAAGTATAATATTTGCTTCTTTTCCTCTAAACCTTGAGCAGCATGCTTAAAAAATGAAACAATTTGCTCAACAGCTTCTTCCATACCGTAAAAGTCTTCAAATGCTTTGTAGCGCTTAATAATTTTATTAGAAAACATTCGACTTTTACGTGGATCACGTGAAGTATCGACAAGCTCTGGTTCTCCAATCGCTAACAGCATTCGCTCGGCGGCACTGGCGTAAACAGAGGGATCTTTTTTACAGAGATCTAGGTATTCTTGAATACTTAGCTCTTCTTGCTGTGTTTTTTCATAACGCTGCTGATAGTGATTGAATATAGACATATCGACTTCCTCGCTCTCGGAAAAACCGTACCCGCGCATCACTCACGCTCAAATATTAAACACGTTTACGGACGTTAATTTATGATAAACGCTAAAAAAGTAACTCTTCGGGGGTACCCAAATTGGGTGCTAATAAATCATTGCCTGAGCCGCTCAAGCAATCTATGGGTGCGATATAAGCACTCCCGGTGTTATATAGCGCCCAGAAAATAATTCATCAGTACCCTATCAGGTGAAATTATTCAGCTTGACTGAGTAGTTACCTAAAAAACGTGATAAGTGTGACTTAAAAATAGCCTACAAAACATTACGACACAGAAAAAAAGGCATATTTATGGCAGCAAAATTACTATTTCAACAATGCTATTTATTACGTCAAAATGAACAGGCTACGACATAGCCTTTTAATACCTTAAAATTTCTTTATTTTTGCAATAAAGAGCTTAGTCCCTCTTTTACACTCCTCTTCGTAAAGAAGCTGTGCCATAATTATAATTTGCCCAAGGAAACCCCATGAAAATACTAGTCACCGGTGGTGCAGGCTACATTGGTAGCCACACCCTAATTGAGCTGATTGCCGCTGGTTTCGAGGTGTGTGTAGTCGATAACCTGTGCAATAGTAGCCAAGAATCACTCGCGCGCGTAGAAGCGATCACCGGTCAAACCATTGCGTTTTATCAGCAAGATGTTACCGATCGCGCAGCATTACGCAGCATTTTCAAACAAGAGGGGAATATTGAAGGCGTCATTCACTTCGCTGGCTTAAAAGCCGTTGGCGAGTCCAATAGCATTCCGCTGCGCTATTATCATGTGAATATTGAAGGCAGCGTAGCGGTAGCCGAGGTGATGAATGAATTTAATACCCAGCATCTCCTTTTTAGCTCATCGGCAACGGTGTACGGCGACCCACAAACGGTTCCTATAAAAGAAGACTTCCCAACAGGCGCTACCAACCCTTACGGACGCAGCAAGCTAATGGTCGAAGAGATTTTACACGATGCCTGCAAAGCCCCTAACAACTCGTTAAAAGTAGGACTCTTGCGCTATTTTAACCCTATTGGTGCGCATATCAGCGGCACAATAGGTGAAGATCCAAAGGGCATCCCGAACAACCTACTCCCCTTTGTTGCGCAAGTGGCTGTAGGCAAACTGCCTCAATTGCGGGTTTTTGGCGACGATTACAATACTGCCGATGGCACCGGTGTTCGCGACTATATTCATGTCGTTGATTTAGCACGTGGCCATGTGGCAGCACTGAAAAAGCTGATGACCAATCAAGCAGGCAGCTACACATGGAACTTAGGGACAGGCCAAGGTAATAGCGTTTTAGAGGTTGTAAAGGCGTTTGAAAAAGCCTGCGGAAAACCCATTCCACTAGAAATAGTAGCACGCCGAGCGGGTGATATAGCCGCTTGCTATGCTGATCCAAGTTTCGCCTTAAAAGAGTTAGGCTGGCAGGCAGAATTTGATATCACACGTATGGTTGAAGACACCTGGCGTTGGCAGTCCAATAATCCAGACGGGTATGCCAGCTAAACGGCGTGCAACCACTCGGCCCTAGACACTAGGGCCGACGGCTAGGTAACGTGCGAGGCTAGCAATCGAATGTAGCCATGCACCTTCACCACGTAATCTAGCACGATGAGCGATTAAGCTCGCGATCCAATATTTTAAGTAAATCTTGTTGTACCGCCTCAAGCTTTTGCCCGGCATCAATGACCGCATAAGCATCAGGGTTAGCCGCAACTCTATCTAAATAGCCCTGACGCACACGCTCAAAAAAGGCAATATCCTCTTGCTCAAAGCGATCGAGCTCACCGCGTAAACGCGCGCGTTCTAACCCTACGCTCACATCAACATCCAGGTATAAGGTTAAGTCGGGATGCAAATCACCTTGAACTAGGTATTCCAACTGAGTGATTGTGCTTAAATCTAGACCCCGCCCACACCCTTGATAGGCATAAGTCGCATCGGTAAAGCGATCACTCAGCACCCAAACACCCGACTCTAACGCAGGCTTAATGACTGTATTTAGATGCTGAGCACGCGCTGCAAATATCATTAAGAGCTCAGCGGTTGCATCTACCGCCTCGCTTCGATTTGCCAAAAGTAGCTCACGCAGCGACTCTGCCAATGGCGTCCCACCGGGCTCACGAGTTGCTATAAAAGGGATTTTATTATCCGCCAACCAGCGCTTGACTAAAGCAATATTAGTGGATTTACCCACACCTTCGGTGCCCTCTACGGTAATAAAACGACCGCGCATATTACTGACCTTGTATCATGTGTGAACCAACCGATGAATAATCGCTTGAAGACGATGAACGGCTTGAAGACGAGATTATTGCAGGCTGCTCGGTGGCTTTTTTAGGCTGCGCCCGCGACGTATAATCGGTGCGGCGATTCAACTGATATTGGCGTACCGCCTTGTTGTGCGCCTCTAGAGTATTCGAAAACTGGTGACTGCCGTCACCTTTAGCCACAAAATACAAAGCTCGGCCGCTCGCAGGGTTCACCGCAGCGGCTAGGGCTTCACGCCCAGGATTTGCAATAGGCGTTGGCGGCAGCCCTCTAATAGTATATGTGTTGTAGGGTGTCGGTGTTTTTAAGTCGGTGCGAGTAATATTACCCTGATAATGGTCTCCCATACCGTAAATTACCGTAGGATCTGTTTGTAGACGCATATTTTGATGTAAACGGCGAACAAAAACACCTGCTATATCTGAACGCTCATGCGGAACGCCCGTTTCTTTTTCCACAATAGAAGCCATAATTAACGCTTCGTAAGGGGAATCATAAGGCAATGACGGTTGTCGTCTGGCCCACTGCCCAGCAAGTTCAGCCTTCATTTTTTGGTGGGCTCGTCTTAGCACATCTAAGTCACTATCGCCTTTTTCAAAACGGTATGTATCGGGGAAAAACCAACCCTCAGGATTTGGGTGATCAATACCCAGCTGCTCAGCAATATGTGCAGGTGTCATTGCTCCTGTTTTTTGCTCAAGTTTTGTTTGTGCAGCTAATATTGCCCGCCACTCGCGCAACGTTAAGCCCTCGGCAAACGTGGTGTTATACGTAATCACCTCACCACCTTGCAAAAGCGTTAATAGACTCATTGGCGATTCATAAGGCTGCAATGCATACTCGCCGGCTTTTAACGTTGCAGGTTGAAAAAAGCGTGCGTACGCACGCCAAACTAAAGGCCAGCGCAGTAAGCTTTGCTCTTTTAACTTAAAGGCCACCTGCCCCAAACCTAAGCCTTTATCTACCACAACAATACGGTTGCGCTCAGCAACAAACGCCTCTGTATGCAGCCAATGCCAAAAATACCCTCCAGCAAGTGCAAGCATAAGCACACACCAGACCACCAAAGCCAATAACACGCGAAATAAAGACGATTTAAACATGATAAAACAAATCAACATAAAGAAAGATAACGCAGCCAAGCGTGCTGCAGCTCGGTGCTAATAGAACCTACAGGCCACTGTAAGTGCCTGCCGTCCAATAAAGTAACCTCTGTGACAGGCCAAATACCGCGCACACTATTGCCGATAAACACTTCGGTCGCCATCGCCAAATCATTTTGTGTGAGTACTTGCTCACTCACTTCTAAGCCTAAGTTAGATGCTATTTTTTGCATAACAATTTCGCGTAACACTCCTTTAACACCACACTGATCCAGTACTGGTGTTCGCAGTACCCCCCCCACAACGCAAAAAATATTATGCGCTAGGGATTCGATTAGACAGTCATGAGTATCAAGCAGTAAAGGAATACTACCCTCTGAGCATTGCTGCGCCGCCAGCACATATTCCAGCCGATTTAAATGCTTAAGGCCTGCCAGTAGCGGCTGCCTAGCCAAGCGCACATCACTCACAGTTAAGTGCACTCCAGCATACTCATTACCGGCCACGGGTGCCGGCAGAAATTGCCACAACACATTCACCGGAGCATGCGATGCAGGCGGCGCATAACCACGCCCCCCTTGGCCACGCGTCACAATCAGCTTAATCAGACTGCTTGCACCGTTTGTTGACACAGAAGGGAGTTGCTTTAAAAAGTGCTGTAAATCTTGCTCAAGGCTATCAGCAAGCACAGGCAAGCCCAAGCGTTCACAGCCCAACAATAGGCGCGCCTTATGATAAGACCAACACGGCAGATGGGTACCCGACACGCTCGATGTCGCTGATTGACTTAAGAGTAAGCACGTTTCAAATAGGCCATCGCCGTAGGCTAAGCCACGATCTTGAACCGGCAGCTGCCCACGCAGCTGACCGTTCAACTGCCATAGCCCCTTCGCAGCAAACGTGCGGCAAGAAGGGCTAACAGCCACCGGCCTACGCCTTCACTCTCGCCAGCACCAAGGTACCATTGGTGCCCCCAAAACCAAATGAATTACTTATGGCTACATCAATAGGCATTTTTTGCGCCGTATGAGCAACAAAATTGAGGTCACAACCGTCCTCAGGTTCATCCAAATTAATCGTGGGCGGTGCTACTTGATCGTGAATCGCCATAGCCGTAAAAATCGCTTCAATCGCGCCAGCAGCACCCAATAAGTGCCCGGTCATTGATTTGGTTGAACTAACCGCCAATTGAGAGGCGTGATCGCCAAACACGGCTTTAACGGCTGCACACTCAGCCTTATCACCTGCCGGTGTCGATGTGCCATGCGCATTAATGTAATTCACTTGACTAACGTCAATACCGGCATCAGCTAAGGCATTACTCATCGATTTAGCCGCGCCAGCGCCATCTTCGGGTGGCGACGTCATATGAAAGGCATCACTACTAGTACCAAAACCGGCCAACTCCGCATAAATTTTAGCGCCGCGGGCTTTAGCGTGCTCATATTCTTCAAGCACTAACACACCGGCACCATCACCCAATACAAAACCATCACGGTTTTTATCCCAAGGTCGGCTGGCTTTTGTGGGCTCGTCGTTGCGCTTAGACAGTGCACGCGCCGCACCAAAACCGCCAATTCCTACAGGTGTTGTGGCCATTTCTGAGCCGCCACAAACAATCGCATCAGCATAACCAAACATAATTTCGCGTGCAGCAAGGCCGATGGCATGCGTACCAGTGGTACATGCAGTCGTTATTGCTAAGTTCGTGCCTTTAAAACCGTATTTAATCGACAAGTTACCCGCAATCATATTAATGATTGAGCCCGGCACAAAAAATGGTGATACGCGACGCGGGCCGCGCTCTTTGATTAAAATAGATGTATCCTCGATCGAGCCTAGACCACCAATACCTGAGCCAATGACGCAACCTATGCGTTCAGCATCTGTATTCTCTATACTCAACCCAGCATCTTCAATTGCTTGAATACCAGCCGCCATACCGAACTGAATAAAAGGATCGTTTTTACGCGCTTCTTTTTCAGTCATGTAGGGCGATAGGTCTAGGTTTTTCACCGAGGCACTAAATTGTGTGGCAAATTGACTCGCATCAAAATGCTCGATCGCACTGACGCCACTTTGGCCGTTAAGCACAGCGCCCCAAGACTCAGCAACCGTATGCCCAACAGGGCTTACCATGCCCATCCCAGTAATTACTACGCGCTTGCGATTCACATCAACCCCCAATTCGATCCAATAAAAATACACCCAAATACAAGAAAAGCCGTGCTATTCACATAGACGGCTTTTCGGGCGACAACTCAACGTTGTAAGTTTAAAGCCTAAATAAATTAAGGTTAAGCGTTAAACCCCATTAGCAATTAAGCTAAGTTTTCGTTGATATAGTTGATAGCCAACTGAACAGTAGTAATTTTTTCTGCTTCTTCATCAGGAATCTCAGTTTCGAATTCCTCTTCCAAAGCCATTACCAATTCAACAGTATCCAGTGAATCAGCACCAAGATCTTCAACGAAAGAAGCTTCAGTTTTTACTTCGTCTTCTTTAACGCCTAATTGCTCGGCAACGATTTTCTTTACGCGTTCTTCAATGCTGCTCATGTTATTTAGTCACTCCAAAGTCACTTTAAATGGTAAAAATTAATAATTTTCAAAAATCAATACAGTTCAATTTGTGGGCACTAGAGTCAGTATGACTCTAACAAATTGCGCCCAAACTTGCCATCAAACCAAACACCTGCCAAATACTTTGAATTTACATTGATACTCTTGTAAAACTCAACGCTTTTAAGTCTCAAAATAAAAGCACTTAAAAATCAGCAAGGCAAACAGAGGCGCGCATTTTAGCGCGATTTTCACAAGGTTGTAATCCGCAAGGTGCAATTTATTAGTCATAAGCAATTTTTGTCTTTAAAAACAACAAGTTAAAAACAAAAAAACAACCCCAAAAAAACCCATAAAAGCCTACTGCATGTACATTCCGCCGTTCACCTGCAGAGTTTCACCGGTCATATAGGCTGCTGCATCACTACATAAAAAGGCAACAACACTGGCAATTTCTTCCGGTTGACCTAATCGACCTAGGGCAATTTTGCCTTCTAGCATCTTGCGCTGCTCTTCTGGTAACTCGCGCGTCATATCGGTATCAATAAACCCTGGAGCCACCGCGTTAACGGTAATATTGCGTGAGCCGACTTCTTGCGCCATAGAGCGCGCAAAGCCTGCCACACCCGCCTTAGAGGCCGAATAGTTAGCTTGACCGGCGTTGCCCATGCAGCCCACTACCGACGTAATGCAAACCACACGGCCCCAGCGCGCCTTTAGCATGCCGCGTAAACATGCCTTCGTCAGGCGGAAGATCGAACTTAAATTGGTATCAATAACATCAAACCATTCATCATCAGTCATACGCATGAGGAGGTTGTCTTTAGTGATGCCCGCATTATTCACTAATACCGTCACGGCACCATACTTTTTAGTAATAGCGCCTAATACCTCGGCAATCGACTCAACACTGGTAACATTAAGCACCATGCCCTCGCCTTCATGCCCTGCCGCACTAATGCGCTCACCAATGGCTGTCGCGCCTTTTTCACTTGTTGCTGTACCCACAACAATATAACCGTCAGCACCTAACTTATGGGCAATGGCCGCACCAATACCGCGACTAGCGCCGGTCACCAATGCTACGCGTTTTACTTCACTCATAATCGACTCCTCAGTCGTTATTTTGTTATATTTTTATCCCTGAGTATTTATTACTGCGTCGCCAGAGCCTCTAAAGTGGCCAAGGGTAGGCATGTCAGTGTTTTATTAATGCGCTTATTCAAGCCCGATAGCACCTTGCCAGGGCCACACTCCACCAAGGTTTGCACACCCATATCGGCTAAAGTATTTACCGAAGCAACCCAAGGCACCGGCGAATAAATCTGCGCAATAAGGCGCTGTTTGATAGCCTCTGGGTCAGACTCAACCGAAACACCGACATTGTGTAATACAGCAATAACAGGGGTATTGAATACCGTTTGCTCAATGTGCTTGGCAAGATTGTCAGCAGCCGGCTTCATCATTGAAGTGTGAAAAGGTGCGCTCACCGGTAAAGGCAGCGCACGCTTGGCGCCAGCGGCCTTACATAAGGCCATTGCCTCTTCTACTGCTGCGGCTTCACCGGCAATGACTAACTGCCCTGGCGAGTTATAGTTGACCGTCTCCACTACACCTATCGATGAGGCTTTTTGGCATGCACCTTCAACCGCAGCATCATCTAGCCCAATTATCGCCGCCATTGTGCCCACGCCAACAGGTACAGCTTGCTGCATGTATTGGCCTCGCAGGTGCACAAGCTTAATGGCCGCGGTAAATTCAATCACGCCAGCACAAACCAATGCTGACCACTCACCCAAGCTATGGCCAGCCAATACCGCTGGCTGCACTTTGCCTTGCTTTTGTGCAATACGCCATAACGCAACACTGGCAGCCAGTAAAGCCGGCTGTGCATTTTGCGTGAGATTTAATGTCTCTTGTGGTCCCTCTTGTACCAATTGCCATAAATCAAACCCCAATGCAGTACTTGCCTGCGCATAGGTAGTCTCGATTTCAGCGTGAACTGCCGCAAGCTCGGCCAACATGCCAACGCTCTGCGAGCCCTGACCTGGAAAAACATAGGCCAAAGTAGAATCTGTCATGGTATTACCCTTAATAAAAAACACAAAAACAAAAAAGCGGATCGATCAATAACAGACCCGTAAGCAGTGATCAATCCAACCACGTCGCCAATAGTAAATGCGGCTTGCGCTGTGCTTGCTCACAGGTCATTTGCAAGGCCGCACTAAAAGCCGCTTGATCAGCGCCACCGTGACTTTTAATAACAACACCATTAAGCCCCGCCAATAAAGCGCCGTTATAATCCGCTGGATTTAACCGTTTAAACCAACCCGATGCGAGTAGACGTGCGCAAAAACCCAATACTCTACGCCAAGGCGTGGAACCAAAATAGCGCTTAAGATCCCGTATTAAGTAGCGCGCCAACCCCTCACTCGCCTTAAGCGCAATATTGCCCGTAAAGCCATCACACACCACTACATTTACACGACCATCGAACATCGCATTTCCCTCGACAAAGCCTTGATAGCTATAGCGCGTATTATCGCGCAAGCGCTGATCAGCCTCGCGCAGCACCTCGGTCCCTTTTTGGTGTTCTTCACCAATATTCAACAGGCCAACCTTTGCTGGCACCACACCTTCTACTTCAGCTAGCGCTGCCCCTATAAGTGCAAATTGCTCTAGCTGTAACGCACTGGCGGTCAGGTTAGCGCCCAAATCAAGTACGTAACAGCTCGCACCGCGCACGGGCATGCGCTTGCAAATAGCGGGGCGATCAATACCTTTAAGCATTCCTAACAGGTATCGAGCCATAACCATTAAAGCCCCTGTATTGCCTGCACTTAAGGCTGCGTCAGCACGACCTTGTGCGACTGCGTGTAAAGCCAGCCACATAGACGATTGTTGCTTTTTTCGCAGTGCACTGCTGGGTTTTTCATCGGGCGCAACAACTTGCTCAGCGACAATAAATTGCAGGCGAGATAATAAGGGTTTTGCATGGGGGTTTTGCTTGGCAGCAGCAATAACGGTATCACTACCGTAAAGCAATACAGAAGTATGAGGGTGGCCTTTAAGGAAAAAAAGCGTAGCGTGGACGAACGAGTGGGGACTTTCGTCCCCACCCATTACATCAACTGCTAAATAAGTTGGCGATGCCAAACTTACTCGTCGTCTTGAGAGTTCAACACTTTACGACCACGGTAAAAACCGTCCGGAGTGATGTGGTGGCGCAAGTGCTTTTCACCAGTTGTTGCATCTACAGATAAGTTAGTTGCAGTTAAAGCATCATGTGAACGACGCATGCCACGCTTAGAGCGGGTTTTTTTAGATTTTTGAACAGCCATGGTAGACTCCTGGGCTTAATGACTTTGCGCCTCGCGGCGGTTTAGTGTTTTAACGTAATCATTTATACAAACTAACAAACACACTAAGAATAAAGCACAATGCTTACTTCTAATGTTTGGTTTCTTTCCCTTTTAAAGCCGCTAGTGCCTGAAAAGGGTTGTTGGTTGTTTCTTCTTCATCTTCAATAGCAACCTCACCAGAACTGAGCAAGGCACTATCGATACACAGCTCGCTGTGACTGGGCGCTGTAGGTAAAGCCAGCAGCAACTCCTCTTCAATCATAGCGTATAAATCTTCAGCGTCCTCACCTGCTATCCAAGGCTCTAACCTTGACGGCAACTGCCTGGCCTTTTCCTCATCCCACACAATCGCCCAATGAATATCAGTTTTTACTGAATATGGCATAGGCTCTAAGCAACGTTGACACTCCACTAACAAGTCAGCTTGCACCCAACCTGTTACCGTACGTCTACGCTCTTCATCAAAACCAAATTCAAGCTCAACGTCTATATGCCCAACTTCGATAGAGGCTTCTGTAAGGCGCGTTAAGCCATCACCAAGAATTTGACCACTCAAAAAAACCGCGTGGTTAACAAATTTACGCGGTTCAATGTGTCTTGGAATAATTTTTTTAGGGGTACTATCTGACATAAGCGCGCGATCATATTGATTTGCAGTGAAGTTGTCAAAATTAATTGGTTGTTTTTTGACAAATGTTTAAGCGTAAACGTCGCTTTCGAGTTGCTTGAGCTGTTCGCGTAGCGCCTCTGGCGTTGGTGCAGTAATATTAATATGCCCCACTTTGCGCCCTGGACGCACGGCTTTACCGTACCAATGCAAGGCATGCCTAGGCTTAAGCACCGCACTCGGCTCAACAGCAACGCCCAATAAATTCAGCATACCGGCCGCACCTGTCATTTGAGTTGGCGCTAATGGCCAATTTAAAATCGCGCGTACGTGTTGCTCAAACTGGCTCGCCGGCATAGCGCTTTGCGTCCAATGTCCACTATTGTGCACTCGTGGGGCTAGCTCGTTAGCAACAATGCCCTGCGCTGTCACAAAGCATTCCATAGACAACACGCCAACATACTCAAGTTCTTGCATAATACGAGTAATATGCGCGTTTACCTCAGCGGCCTGTGATGCGCTAATTTGTACTACGGGCACAAAACTGGTTAATAAAATACCGTTCTTATGAACATTTTCTGAGATCGGATAAACCGCTACCTCACCATTAGCAGAGCGTGCAGCCACTACAGAGACTTCTCGTTCAAAGGGCACAACCTTTTCAAGCAACCAAGGGCCGGAGGCTTCATCACCGTGCATTTTGGTGATATCAGCGACACTATCGAGCCACCACTGCCCCTTGCCGTCATAGCCATTTTCTTGCGTTTTAACAATTACAGGGAAACCTAAGGCCTGTGCTGCGCTGGTTACCTGCGCTAAAGTATCGGCAGGTTTGTAAGCCGCCGTAGGCACGCCCTGATCATTTAAGAAGTTTTTTTCACGCAAGCGATTTTGAGTCACCCATACCGCTTTAGCCGGCGGAGAAACTGCGCAGTAAGGTAAAAACTGCTCATAATCAACAACGCTGACGCCTTCTTTTTCAGTGGTAACGACATCGGGCTTACCCAATAATGCGTATATTTGCGCTGCACTGTCGCCAGCCGAAGCTTCAACAACGCAACCCAAGTGCTCAACACACCGAGAATCTTCGCCAGGGGTTTTCAAGAAACTAAACTCGACCCCCATCGCAATACCTTCTAGCGCCATCATGCGCGCTAACTGCCCTGTACCCAAAACAGCAATACGCATTAATCTTCAACCTCCCAAGGCACGCTATCGGTTTGCGCTTGGCGCCAAGCTTTAAGGCGCTCGGCAAGCTCAGGATCAGAGAGTGCCAGTATTTGGGCCGCCATAAGGCCGCCATTATAGGCACCAGCTTCACCAATCGCCTGCGTGGCCACGGCAACACCTTTTGGCATTTGCACCATTGAATGCAAACTATCGACACCTTTTAAGTATCCTGCCGGTATAGGCACTGCCACTACCGGAATCCACGTCATCGCTGCGGCCATCCCCGCCAGATGCGCAGCGCCACCAGCGCCAGCAATAAGAACCTTCACACCACGATCAGGGGCGCTTTTAGCAAAATCGTAAAGCCGCTCTGGCGTACGATGCGCAGAAACCACCTTGCACTCAAACTCTACGCCAAGTTCAGTTAGCGGAATTGTCGCGCGCTCCATAATCGGCCAATCAGACCGCGAGCCCATAATAATATTAACCGGGGTAGACATGTTTACCTCAACCTTTTGGCAGGTTTACCACACTAACTCTACCTCACCTATCAAAGGCATATTCTAAAAGCAGAGTGCAAAGCATGTTAAAAATAAAGCCGCGCATCATTCCAGAAAACGTGCGCAGTGAAAAGGGGATTTTTTAATCAGACAGAAAAAAACGCCATTAAAACGAAAAAAAAGCAATAAAGGAGTAAAAAAACTCCTTTTATTACTTTTTTATCTAAGAAACGCCTATATCTCGCTGCGCTTAAATACCTAAATACCTCCAGCAGCCAAGCTTAACTGTCACAAGATATTGCAAAAAATACTGCAGGGTGACTAACCGGCATTCATAATGACTAACCCGCACCCATAGCAACTAACCCGCATCAATAATCGCTAATAAAGCTTGCGTTTTTTGCTCCATCAGTGCGCGGTCACCTCGCGACTCTACATTTAAGCGAAACAAAGGCTCAGTGCTCGAACAGCGCAAATTAAAGCGCCAGTTTGCAAAGACCATCGAGAGTCCATCAACGCGCTCAACACTCAGGGCCTCGCTGGCGTAAGTGTTTTCGATTTGCTCGAGAAGCTCGGTTGTATTGGTTACACGACGGTTGATTTCTCCGCTACAAGGGAACGCATTAATACGCTCACCAATTAGCGTCGATAATTTCACATCACGCACTGACATCATTTCAGTAATCAATAACCAAGGAATGGTGCCGTTATCGCAATACGCAAAATCTTTAAAGTAGTGGTGAGCACTCATTTCACCGCCATATACCGCATCTTCTAGGCGCATACGCTCTTTAATGAAAGCATGGCCTGTTTTACTTTGTATCGCACGACCACCTTCGGCTTCCACTAAATCAATGGTATTCCATGTCAAGCGGGGGTCATGCACAATGCAAGCGCCGGGGTTTTTCATTAAAAAGGATTGCGCCAACAAGCCGACTAAGTAATAGCCTTCCATAAAAGCGCCATTTTCATCAAAGAAAAAACAGCGGTCAAAATCACCATCCCACGCGATACCGAGGTCGGCACCATGCTTTTTAACAGCATCAGAGGTAACACCTTGGTTTTCGAGTAACAAGGGGTTTGGGATACCGTTAGGGAAGCTGCCATCTGGCGTATTATGAATTTTGATAAATTCAAAGGGCAAATGCTTTTCGATGGCGTCCAGTACTAAGCCGGCTCCACCATTACCGGCATTCACAACAATTTTAAGAGGCTTTAGCTTGCTAACATCAACATAGGTCAGCAAGTGCTCAATGTAAGTTGGGCGCATATCTCTATGTGACACACTGCCTTTTTGGGCAGCTTTAAAATTACCCGCTTGCGCCATGGCCTGAATATCATTTAAGCCCGTATCACCCGAAATAGGTCGCGACCCCTTACGGACTAGCTTCATGCCGTTGTAATCCATAGGATTATGACTAGCCGTGACCACAATACCGCCATCAACACCTAGCTCAAATGTTGCAAAGTACACCTCTTCGGTGCCACATTCGCCAATATGAACCACGTCGGCACCGGCATCGGTTATGCCATTAACCAGCGCATCGGTTAATGCTGGGCTTGTTAAGCGAATATCGTGACCCACAACAACAGTTTTAGCCTCTAAAAACTCAACATAGGCACGCCCTATACGGTAAGCGACATCCTCATTAAGCTCATCAGGTACTCGACCGCGAATATCGTAGGCTTTAAAACAGGTAATTTCCATCAATTCACTTAACCTTTGTAAATGTTTTCGTAAACAAAATTAGTCGCACTCACAAACCCTTCAACACTACCGCAATCAAAACGGTTGCCTTTAAATTTATACCCCATCACACAACCTTGCTGAGCTTGAGTAAGCAGGGCATCGGTCAACTGCACTTCGCCGTTTTTACCGGGTGGCGTTTTTTCGAGGATTTCGAAGATATCGGGAGTAAGGATATAGCGGCCAATAATCGCCAAATTGGTAGGCGCTTCTTCTTTGGTGGGCTTTTCAACCATATCTGTCACTTGATAAATACCATCTTTGATGGCTTCACCAGCAATAACACCAAACTTATGAATTTGATCTTCAGGGACTTCTTGAATAGCCACAATACTACAACGGAACTGCTTATAAAGCGCGACCATCTGCGTCAAGACACCGTCACCGCCGTCATTCGCTACACACAAGTCATCAGATAACACAACGCCGAAGGGCTCATCACCAATCAAGCGCTTGCCGTTTAAAATAGCATCGCCCAAACCGCGCATTTCGCGCTGACGAGTAAATGAAAACGCCCCTTTTGCCATCACATCACGAATAGAACTCAAATATTCTTCTTTAGCAGAGCCTGCAATTTGATGCTCCAACTCATAGCTCACATCGAAATGATCAGCAATCGCACGCTTACCACGCCCCGTAACAAAGCCGATATCAGTCAAACCGGCTTCTAGCGACTCTTCTACTCCATATTGTACGAGTGGCTTATTCACCACAGGCAGCATTTCTTTTGGCATTGACTTAGTAGCAGGTAAAAAGCGAGTACCGTAACCGGCAACGGGAAATAAGCATTTTTTAATCATGATTTATCCTTAGATTTGAAGATCAATGACTTAGCAAGACATCGAATATACCACAAGGCATATTTCGATTGCATGCAAATAGGCGGCCGAGTGAGAAGACAAGCCAGAAAAAAAGCGCGACGCTGGACAACACCAGCTTTGACGTTAGAATGGCACCCCCTGAGTTTTGAATTGAACTTTCATTCTAAACCAATTACTTTTCAATAATCAGCCTTTGCACCTTACTGGAGCATTAACCCCAGCTTGGAGCATTAAAGGCCCCAGCGTCAAACATCAACGAGCTATCTATGCACACCTTTGAACCAAAGTCTTCTTACGAGCGCGATGAATTACTCGCCTGTGGTCACGGCGAACTTTTTGGCCCAGGCAACGCACAACTTCCTGTGCCTAACATGTTAATGCTCGATCGCATTAAGTTAATTAGCGCAACGACTGGCGAGCATGGCAAGGGCGAAATTGTAGCCGAGCTCGACATCACTCCCGACCTCTGGTTTTTTGACTGTCACTTCCCCGGCGATCCTGTGATGCCTGGTTGCTTGGGTCTTGACGCTATGTGGCAGCTGGTTGGTTTCTTTTTGGCTTGGAAAGGCAACAAAGGAAAAGGCCGCGCACTGGGCTCTGGAGAAGTGAAATTCACTGGGCAAGTTTTGCCGACGGCAAAAAAAGTAACCTACCGTATTACACTCAAGCGTGTCATTGAACGCAAACTGGTGATGGGTATTGCCGACGGCACAGTAGAAGTTGACGGCCGCGAGATCTATAGCGCCAAAGATTTACGAGTTGGCTTGTTTACCAATACTGATTCATTTTAATTGTAACAGTCTAGCTTAATACTCATTATCGCCGCCGGCAGTCGGTGGCGTCATAATCATTCACTATAGAGAGGGTCGCCATGAAACGCGTTGTGATCACAGGCATGGGCATTGTATCTTGCATAGGTAATGACCTAAGCACCGTCCTTAGCTCACTTAAGGAAGGCAAGTCCGGCATTCGTTTTAACGAAAGCTATGCAGAGCAAAAATTCAGAAGTCAAATTTCCGGCTCTGTTGATATCGACCTTGCAGAGCATATAGACCGCAAACAGATGCGCTTTATGGGTGATGCCGCTGGTTTTAACTATGTTGCCATGCAGCAAGCCATTACGCATGCTGGGCTTGAGCCTCATGAGGTATCTAATGAGCGCACGGGCATCATCGTCGGCTCAGGTGGTGCATCGACTCGCAGCGTTGTTGAGTCTGCCGATATTATTCGCAGTAAGGGCGTTAAACGTGCAGGTCCTTACCGTGTTACCCAAACGATGGGCAGCACCACGAGTGCCTGTCTGGCGACTCCCTTTAAAATCAAGGGTGTCAACTACTCCATTTCTTCTGCTTGTGCCACCAGTGCACACTGTATTGGCAATGCTATGGAGCTGATCCAACTTGGCAAGCAAGATATTGTATTTGCTGGCGGCGGCGAAGAAGAGCATTGGACTCTCACTGGCCTCTTCGATGCTATGGGCGCACTATCAACTAAATACAACGAAACACCCGATCAAGCGTCGCGCCCCTACGATGCCGATCGCGATGGCTTTGTCATTGCTGGTGGTGGTGGCTGTTTGGTAGTTGAGTCACTCGATCACGCTCTGGCGCGCGGCGCTAATATTCTCGCCGAACTTGTTGGCTATGGCGCCACCAGTGATGGCTACGATATGGTAGCCCCTAGCGGCGAAGGCGCAGCACGCTGTATGCGCATGGCAATGCAAGGGAGTGATTTACCTATCGATTACATTAACTCGCACGGTACCAGCACACCCGTAGGGGATATGGCCGAACTAGGCGCTGTACGCGAAGTATTTGGCCAATCTACCCCTCCTATTGCTTCAACTAAATCTTTGACTGGCCACTCACTGGGCGCCACCGGCGTACAGGAAGCCGTTTACAGCTTACTCATGATGCAGCACGGCTTTATTAGCGCTTCCGCCAACGTCAACACACTCGACGAGAAAGCAGCCGGCATGGATATTGTCAGTAGCCTGCGCGAGACACAGATCAATAGCGTTATGTCTAATAGTTTTGGTTTTGGTGGCACAAATGCCACTTTACTGTTTAACCGCTTCAACGGATAAGCCTCAACAGCACACCGCGAAAGGGCCTGCCGCCAATAGGTGCAGGCCCTTTTTTTATACGCCACTTGTTTGAGTCTGCGATGCCTGTTTATAAGTGATCTATTTTACAAACAATCCATTTTAGCCAAAATCACAGATCGAATGCCGGCTATTTCCATCGGCGATAAACCACTCACCTTGTTTAAATTAATCGAATGCAAATGCAAACTTGGCGTCCCCTCATCAAGCTCGCGAAAATCCCCCTTGACGAGTAAAGGGAGTAAAGGCTGATCGGGTGGGCGGCGGCTATTAATGAGTTTTAAGCCCTTATTTAGGGGAATAAAGCGATAGGGTTCATTCCCTTGACGCAACGGAATACGCAACATCATTTTTTGCTTCTTAGCGCTGTAATAATCCGGGATAATCATTAAACCTGTAGGCTTAACTGCAACCTCTGGCACCTCTTGAAAGATATCATGAAAAGCAAACGGATTCGGTAAGATGACTAACTGTCTGTTTTCTTCCTTTGGGAAAAACACATTGTAATTAGTATAAATTTTAGCCACCGAAGCTGAATAAATACACAGCCGATTTTCAAATTGTAGCGCAAACTCCTGTGCGAGTTTTTGCTGCTTAAATTGATCTAAATTCCAGACCAAATCACTGTTATCAATGTCGTCACCTGCGATAACCGGCTCTAAATCAAACGCTTGAGAAAGATTAACCCTTGATAACGCCATAATCTGCTCCTTCCTATTGAGTTTACGCAACCGTCATTCCAAAAGTAATGCAAGGCAGCGTATGCACACTGGATATAGCTCAGGCTTTTAAGGCCAGCCAAAAAAAACAAAAAAACGTGATGCTTATCACAAAAAAAGGGGGTTAATAACTTTTAAAGAGACAAAAAAAGCCAAGCACCTTTTGAGTACTTGGCTTTTTTTGGCACGGCACAACTAACGCTGTTAGGCGCTGTGGCGCTTTTTACCACCTGCTTAAATTGCGAGGGCCGTGTCGAGTTACGTAAGAGGCACCTTAGAGAGGTTACTGCTCTAGGGCAATAACATCATCAAGTAGCCCCACAAGATCACTGATTTTCTTTGTGCTTAACTTTGCACTCAGCTCATCATAGTTAGCTTGCACCTTAGGCTGAACCTTCTGGTGTAAACGCTTACCTTTAGCGCTTAACGAAATAATTAATTCTCGTTGATCGCCTGGCGAGACTTTACGTAACAAAAAGCCCTCTTCTTCTAAGCGATTTAATATACGCGACAAGCTAGGGCCTAAAATTGCACTTTGCGAGGCCAGAGTTTGTGCGTTTAATTCACCGTTAAGGTAAGTTGTGCGAATAACGCGCCACTGCTGCTCAGTGAGGTCAAAACCCGCGAGTGTTTTACGTGCAGTCAAGACTACTGACTCACGCGCTTTTTGCAAAAGAATTGGTAAACTTTCAAAATCGACTTTCATATAAATTCACATATCAACACAATTGTAGAAGAGGTTAAATTTTAACCAATTGTTGATTTATGCGCCACTCCGTTAAGTAACATGAGCGGCAATTTATGACAAAAAGCCCTACTTTTGCATGGGTTTCCGACGAATAACGCATTAGTTAGCATGAT
Organism: Marinagarivorans algicola; assembly: GCF_001292705.1. GTDB lineage: Bacteria > Pseudomonadota > Gammaproteobacteria > Pseudomonadales > Cellvibrionaceae > Marinagarivorans > Marinagarivorans algicola. The sequence goes on along the minus strand of NZ_LGAK01000015.1, from coordinate 52,315 downwards.
ATGTAAGAGAAAGACTGCTTTTATTCCCGTTTTTGCCCCTAAACCCACCTAACGAATACATTAAAAATTATAGCGTCCCCTGTACAATCGGCTCAAATGCAGTCAATTGATCCATGCGCTCAGCCCCTCCTAAACCATGCTTAGGAAAAATCTCAATCAACCGGTTTTGATCGCCGTGCAAAGCAAGATAATTTAACACTACCGTTTCTACTAAAGAATTGACGTTATTAGCTGCGGGGCTAGAAGAAGTTTCAACATCTCCACTAGCACGCATGAAACCAATTTGCTGATGTTGCTCAGGTGTTTTATTGCCAGTTTGCAGTAAGGTTGCTCGAGCGCCGGGGTTAAAGACTAAAAAGAAGGCACTGGCGGTTTGTTGGTCATCACCTGTCCACACCCCCTTACCGCGGCCGCCCTCGCTACTATCGACTGTACCATTAGAAAAAACAGAGCCATCACTAAAGACATACATCATAACGGGTTTACCTTTACGCGCAGCATACTCCAATACGGCTCCCATACAGCGCCCTGCACGTAGATCACGGGCCTCACCCGTTGAGCGATCCCCGGTGTGATAGTCATAACCACCAAGCGTCACAGTGCCTGCACCGGCATAAGCGCCTGGCTGACCATTACTACGAGAAGGGCCATCTAGCACCAGCTTCATCACCGATGCTGTTTTACTAAACTCTCTATCGCCCATTTCTTCAATGCTAAAAATACCTGTCTCACCAACAATATCTGGATCAGATAAAGGGCTTAAATCTAAGCCGCCAAACTGCGAGACGATATCGGCACTTTTCGCATAACTACACCGTACATGCTGTTTGATCACGGCATCACGCGCGCGCTGCGTCTCTACGGCACCCAGCTTGGCATCACTGATGCGATACATCGACTCCATAACCGCAACGGTATCCTCTTTTGATAGTAAGCCAACGAGCCCTCCGGTATCGACTAAGCCTGTCACGTCCGTAGGGCGATCAATTTTGGTTGGCCGAGCTGCGGGGTCTATCATGCTCGCCGGTGCCATTGAGTTACCGCCAGAGACGCTACTGGTAGACCCACACAGTGGCAATAAAGCACCCGCCGCACCGGCCTTATAAATACCGTACATAGGGTTATGGGGGTTATTACCTGTATCATTCTCACTGCGTGCCGCGATCACCGCGCCATTAATCAGCGAGCGTGTTGCCGCAGAGGTTTTTTCAAGAATACCCGCCAAGAATTGACTGTCAGAATGGAACGCTAAGCCAAGCTCTTCATTAATAAAGTCGTTTGTCTCGGTATCGGGGTTCACAACCGAGGGCGCCATATCGCCTGGTAAGCCTTGCTTAGAATAACCACTAGCACTTAAAAAATCTTTTTGCCCGCCAGGGCCACCAACTAAAACATTACTACCAGCAATATTAGCGCCGCCAGCCAAATCAAAGCAGATGAAAGGAATCTTATTGGCCCCTCCGTATTCGAGCTGACAGTTGTTGCCATTATTTCCTGTGACTACATCAGACGACAACGCGGCCATTGCCTCATTGGCTAACCAGGGTGCACCTAAAACACTGGCGGCACCGGCGACAAACCCTTGTGAAATCATATCGCGGCGTGTTTTGGGCTTGTGATGGTCGGGGTGTGCCAAGGCATCATCAGGGTGAAAGTGCTGTGTTTTAAAACGCTGCTTTTTCATGGTTTATCTCCTACTGCACAAGCATTGCAGCACTGCCTAAAGCAGCGGCACAAACGGCGGTGGCGGTATTAAGGGTTGTGCCTGCAGGGCAAGAAGTGCCACAGCGGGTCATAATATCAACGAGTTTATTTAGCTCAGTGCGCGTTGCCTGCACAGAGGGACCTGAATTCAACTCCCCAGCGCTTGATGTAATAACCAAGGCATTTAATAGAGGGGTAATCATTGCCGCTCGACCCCTCACACTGAAAGCTGTACTAGGCTGAGCATTAAAGTCAAAGTCGGGGAATTTGGGATTACGTAAGGCAGGGCTATTAATCAGTGCATTACAATAAGTCACCGCCAACTGCGTCACTCCCATATGATGAGCGGGTAAAAAGCCCTCCATATTTTCATCAACAGGCAATTGTTGTCTTACTTTTTGATAGGTTTCTTTCACCGCTGGGTTTGTTGCGCTGACGCCCGTCATTTGCGCTAAGCTAGCGTTAATTTCAGCGAAGGTTTTAACACCTACAGTCGCTGGCTGATCACCCTCGGGAGTATCCTCTGGCTCGACCTGCGGTGCTGTCACTTCGGCAGGACGAATAAAGGTTTTTGCCTCTAGCGTATCAAACGTCAAAAAGAACTCATCCAATGACTTCCCTTGCTCTACAGGAATCAGAGCACCTAAAGACGACAGCGACTGCCCTTCACCTGCGATATAATTTTGTGTATTGATCAGCGCTTTGACATTGGCATACGCTTGACCAATCAGCGTTTCACGACCATTTACACCAATGCGCATGCCCTCTATCTGGATATCCTTCAGAGGTACAGGTGCTGTCGATGTCGCTGTTTTATTTGGATCGAGAATATAAAAGAAGGGGTTGGCAAACAAATAGCTATAGCTATCGTAGGGTTCTACCTCAAAAACCACATAAGCTTCTGCTCCTTCACTAATAGCACCTGCACTTAGGTTATCGGTCACGCGAAACAATAAGAAGAACTTTTCGCCAACACCCGCTTCATAGTTAGCCATAATGCTTTCAGCTGTCAGCGCACGACTGTGTATCCCCAAAAACCGCATAGAACCCAGCCAAGGGTACATGCCTGAGGTCTCAACACCCAAAATTAATGCGAATGTGTCATCCCAATTACTGATGCTATTATCGACGTCGTCGACCACTGGCTCTTGAGTAATTAACTCGCCATTAACATAAATACGGCGCCCCTCTAGACTGCTAAAGGTAATCACAACATGTTGTAACGTGGCCTGTAGGATCTCATCGGCATTAGGCGTAGAAACTCGAGGCTCGCCATTTAAGTCTGTAATAAGAGTGCGGTTCATAACGTCGTAGTTGTACATTGACTGTCCAAGCGTAAAATTACGGCTATTATTACCACCTGAATAACTGACTATCCGTGCAGGCCCCTCTTGGGTTACATTGGCCGGTGCTACCCACGCTTCAATAGAATACTCTTGGGTAAACGTTATTTTACGGTGAAGTTTTTTGCTCACAGCAGTAGCGCCTTGCGCTCGCCCACCTAAAAAGCGTAGCCCCCAAACACCACCCTCTAACCACGCAACATCACCACTTAGGTTCAAATTAAGCGCAGGCTCTTGACCCGAGGTGTCATAAGCTACCTGGCCATGGCCGGTTTTAAATTCATACTTCGCAATAATATCTGGCTCTACGCGCCCACCAGTATTGGCAACAATGCCGTCAGCGGCCAATTGCAATGCGTTGCTAACCACTAATTTGTCATTCACCTTGACCGCTTCAATGCCGCTGGCAAATTGCTCAATCGCCTTTTGCAAAGCAACCGCATCATTGGCACAGCTAGCACTCCAGCAATTGTGCGATTCCTCTTGGAGTCGAGCCACCATGCGCGAGCGCTCGGGTGCATTTAAGTTGATCTTGCTTTTTGCCGCGGTATAAGCGGCATCAACTTGGCTGCCCGCAAAATAAGGTTGCTGAGGGGTGGGACTATCAGCCGCATGACACTCAGCACAATAACGCCGCAAAAAAGGGCTGTATATCGTTGACTCAAAGTCAGTACTGGCTTCGGGAAACGGCTTACTATCTTTAACCGGTTTAACCTCCGGCGGCAATAAAGTAATGACGCTTTTTGCTGCGCCCTCTCCTGCGGCGGCATTGGCCGCATTGGCCCAAGCCGAAATCCATGTCACTAACGTATCGGCGCAGACACTCGCTTCAGGTAACCAGCAGTTATGGCCACCTGCCACCTTCGCAACCATACGCGAGAGTGAAGGCGTTTCTAAATCAACAACCGTACTAGCCGCAACATAGGCTTGATCAATATCATCTCGCCGTGCGAACTCTGGCATTTGCCCACCCTCTATGTGGCATGCACCGCAGCGGCTGTCCAAGGCTATATTGCTCCATACATTCACCATAAAACGCTGAACATCGGCTGTCGTGGGGCTAGGGCCTTTGTAAACAATGCCCACGCCGTCATCTTCTACAACCGCAGGAGGGTTAATATCATTTGTTGGCGCACTATCTTGACTGCATCCACTTGTGGTCAACAGTATTGCGCCATACATCCACCATAAAGCACATACATTTAAGGCTAATCGTCGTATATTTAGTCGTCTTTTTCGCAGACTCAAATTCATTGCTACTCCCCCATACAGTAAATAGCGGCGTCAGCGAATAGTTCTTTGGCACTATAAGCTTTTGCTTTAAAGTTACTCACCATTGCAGTGATCTGGTTTCGGTCAGCCTGCTGGCTTGGCTCTCTAAAACACATGGCCTTAAAAACTTTAGTCGCCTGACAGCTAGCGAATGCCTCACTACTGGCGAGTTCTTGCCCCATACTTTTAGCCCCAATGCCGGTACCGGGTAAGCTTGTACTCCACCCTAAATTAGCATTGACACCCTCGCGCCAATAGTTACGCCACTCATCATCTGGCGTGATAAAACCGGGCCTGAAGGTAGCTGCATTAAAGTGATATTTAGCCTGTACACGTGTACCTGTGGCAGTATCCACCATACCCACTTGATTGTACTGCAACTGACCTTGCTCACCTGTGAGATCATTATCGGCATCATAGTCATAGTTGTAGTAAGCAAAGGCTTGCGCTAATGGGTCCATACCGCTGTGACAACCAAGGCAGCCATTTAAAAAAGCTCTAGAGTCGCCCCCTGGTGAACGCGAAACATCTTGGCGAATACGGTCGGGCACTCTTGTGACATCGTGTAGCTGCTCTAAGTCATGGCATAAATGGTTAAGTAAGGTAAAGCGTAACTGAGCACGATTGGTACCCGCTTTAAAAAAAGCTTTTGCACCAGCACGGGTTGTCATAACACCGGCGGTAGCTTGCGAAGGTAAACCTGTAAGCGTAGATTGTACCGCCTTGGTCAGTGTGGTTTGCAGCGGTACACCCGCTGATTCTATCGCCTCATAATGAGCGTTATTATTAACTGCGTAAGCTGGGGTGATACTCGGTGCATGATAAATAATATCGCCGAACAATAAAGCTCTGAAGTCGGCATCGTCTCTTACTAGACCCACAACCGTTGCGGTGTAATCGTTAAGATCAACAAAAACATTTTGCTCGCGGTTAGTCCATGGCGCAGCCCAATTGACTAAAGTGACATTATAAAATGCATCATTTTGCATAGCGGTATACGCAGCTTTTTTAGCGTTACCGGCAGCAATATCATCTGCCATGGACTGTAAAACACTACCGCTATCGCTCGGCGGCACGCCGGCAATACGCTCATGCAATCGCTTAGCTTGCTCCACAGCACCTGCTGTGGCTATGCTCGCAGCCAAACATCCCACCCCCAAAATTATAACGCGTGCCGCAGTAATCCAGCAACGACTGTTGTGCTTTTGTAAAACCATAATGAATACCTAATGCCCAATCATTTTTAAGGGGAATAAACAGCAGCTTTCATTCCACAATAATACAAAAGCGTTGAACCGAAAATGAAAAGAGTGCCAAATATAGACTCAACACACATTTAGCTCTAAAACATATAGCAGAGCGAGATTCAGCGCAGAAATTGGAAACAGAACCTATAGAGACAAGGCTCATTAAATACGGCACATCCCACTTTATAAAAAAGCGGTAAACACATGGAGAGCTAACGCTATTAACATTCCATATTAAAATGGCACGTCACTCTAACAATCAACATGCAAACTAAAGACAAGTCCCATATTAAGATTAAGGACCAGTTGAGTCAGGACCCGCAAAGCAGTAATAAAAAGCTAATCTTAAGAGTGTAAATAGTCTAGGTGATGCATAAATATGGTACACAGCGCTAGAAAATAGACAATTGATCACCTATATGGGACGGCTTTAAGTTAGCTTAGCGGCATTAGCTCTGCCCACACTCGCGCTGTGCAATAAAAAGCATGATTGCAATGAATGACAGCAAAGTTTTGCGCACAATTGAGTCATTGGTAGCCGCAAACAACGTCATCAAAGGTTACAATAGTTAACGTTAAAAAAACCTTTGCCTACACTGTAAACACAGCGTGAGTGCTTTACTGCATTTTAGGCGTTAATTAGGCGCTAAACGTCAACTTATGACGAGAACAGTACGTGTAAGAGCACACCCAAAACCGCCAAAAAAGAATAGCCCCATAGGATAGAGAGTCTCATGCCAATGCTTCACCCCTTAATTCAAGCGATCACCTGTCGTGTCGGTTCCCACTTTAAAGACCTCCTAGGTTTAACAGTGTTGGCGTTAGGCCTTGCCGGTTGTGATGTCAGCAATGAGGCCAATAACACGCAAAGGCAACAAGACGAAGACCCCGTTGTCGTAGATTACCCTTTAGCTTTTGTATCCAGAAGTCTTCCTATCGATGAGGAAGGTATAGTGCGTGAGCAAAACATTCTCGATCCCGCAGCTTTTTTCCCTGGCGCCAAACTCATCATCAAAGACCGCGCTAAAAGCTCTGCCCTAGAAAAAATAATCACCGAGGACCTATTCCCTAAGGTGAATATCGATCCCGAAGACCCAACCAGTGAACTCACCCCAGCACTCATCGACATAAAAGATTTAGAGCCCTCACACGATGGAACAAAGCTATTATTTGCTTTGCGCGCACCCGCAGATCCAAATGCTGGCGATAATGAACAGCCCACTTGGAATATCTGGGAATACAACCTAGAGGAAGACACTCTAACGCAGCTGATTAAGCCCACTCAGGCAGAGCTAGGCCATGATGTCTCACCGCACTATTTGCCCGATGGCCGAATTGTTTTTACATCAACGCGACAAAAGCGGACTAAAGCTATTTTACTGGATGAAGAAAAAGCTCAATACGCTGGCCAAGATGAAGACCTCACAGCCGATGCATTTAACTTACATATTTACGATCCGCTCACCGAAAACATTAACCAAATTTCATTCAATCCAAGTCATGACTTACAGCCTTCGGTGCTCAGCGATGGTCGCATTGTATTTTTGCGCTGGGATAACATGCTCAATCATGACAGCTTGAGCTTTTACACGGTTCATCCCGACGGCAGTAACGTGCAAAAGCTGTACGGCTTAAATGGCCAAACCACCGACGATACTGGGGCTACTTTTTGGGAGGCCCGGGAAATAACTGATGGACAATTACTCGTCAACCTCCGCGCGCGCCAAAGCAACAACTGGGGCGGCGATATCATTACCATCGACACCGCTCATTTTATTGACCTCGATACGCCAAATCCGCAAAACCCGGGCGTAGGCAGCACTCAAGCCTCGCTAGCCCCCCTTTTGGTTAATATCGATGAGAGCGACCCTAAGCCGCTATCAATGGGCGGATTTTATAATTCTGCCTTTGCACTAAATGACGGTACCGGACGCTATATAACGAGCTGGAGTCCATGCCGTTTATTTTCGGCTGATGAAGATAAAATTTACCCCTGTGAAGAAACCTTCCGCAACAAACCCGATATTGTGACAGCGCCCCCTAATTTTGGCCTCTGGGTGCTTAACAATCGCGCAGGTACCATGCAACCGCTCAAACCAGCAACCGAAGATGAGATGTACACCGAAGTTGTGGTATTTTTCCCCAAAATGCTGGCCACAAGCCCATCATCAGAAATAGACAACGCACTTAAAAGCGAAGGTGTTGGCATTATTAATATTCGCAATGTCTATGATATGGATGGTATGTTGCCAGCTGATTTAAGCCCTAACCCTGCAGATGTCGAACCCAGCATGCGCCCTGCTCGCTTTATTCGTATCGTTAAAAATGTTGCTATTCCTAGCGACGAAGTATTGGATTTTGACCGCTCAGCATTTGGTGTCAACCGTACGCATTTAATGCGTGATATTGTCGGTTATGTGCCAGTTGAAGCCGATGGCTCAGCAAAATTTAAAGTACCTGCCAACATCCCCGTAATGCTCAACTTAGTCGATGCAACGGGCAAGCGTTTAAATAACACACTCTTTGGTGATGCTCGCCACGAAAACTGGCTCTCAGTACAAGCTGGCGAAACCTTTGAATGTACTGGCTGCCATGATGCGAGCCGTGAAGAGCCCTCTGGACATGGCCGGCGAGACGCCGAAGCCAGCACAGGCTTTACCGCTGTCGGCGAAACGCTCGCCGAAACATTTGACACAACTTATGGTCAGGTGCGCACCCCGACCATTGATGTACTCTTTCAAGATATTTGGAGCCCACCCGAAAGCTTAGAAAAAGAGATCGTTTTAGCCTACGAACTCATTGCACCAACGAGCGCCGATAATCTACCACCATTTTTTGATAATAACTGCCTACCAACCGATGGTAGCGCAGATACTAAAGAACCAGTCAGTTGGCAAAAGCCTACTCAATGCGCCAGTAGTACTAATCCTTCAGCTTTCGCTAAATCTCAATGGAATAGTCTGTGCCGTATTACGATTCACTATGATGCGCATATTCAGCCCTTGTGGGAGCGTGATAGACGCCAATGCAGCCCTGGCGCCACCGATATGGATCCTAAAACACTCATCGCTGACTATACCTGTACCCGGTGCCATAGCGCTGACTATAAGAATGCCGACGGAATGCCCTTATTAACGGCAAGCAGCTTATTTTTAACACGAGAAATGCCAACAGTTGTCGTCCCACCAGAAGCAGATACCGGCGCTGTTACCGAGGATAACAACTGCAACCAAAACCTCTCGATGGACTTTGTTGCTTCTTATCGTCAATTGCTTAATCCACGCTTAGCACTTACTCTTAACGAGGCGGACGGTAGTTTATCGCCGATTTATACCTCGATGCAGCAAGATACTGTCGATGATGAGGGTGAATTAGTGTTAAATGACGACGGTAGTATACGCCAAACTGTCGTTCGCACTTGTCGTCGCGAAAGCAATCCTATGCGCGGTGGTAGTGCAACAGCGAGCCGTTTTTTTGAATTATTTACCGGTGATGATGTGATTCACAGCGGAATAATGTCAGCAAGCGAACTACGCCTCATCGCGGAGTGGCTAGATATAGGCGCGCAGTATTACAATAACCCCTTTGATGCGCCACTAGATAACTAAGAATAACTGATGATCAAGCTTTGTACACGGGGCGCAGGCCTAATAAAGAAAGTCACCCAAAGTGCCCTTTATTTAACAGTGGGGTTAGCGTCTGCTCGCGCCTTACTATTTGGCTCGTTAATCAGCATTACCGTTTCAGCTTTCGCTCAAACTACTCAAATTACTCAAACTACTCAAGATTTGAATGGTTACAACATTCAAAGCCATACCGAGCAAGGCTTCACCCAAACCGCACTACCCGCGCACTGGCAAGACAAACAACGCATACTGACAATTACTGCCCCGTACGTAGATTTACGGACGTTTGCCGGTCGCGGTTACCCTATTTTTCATGTTATTGAAAAAAACCATGCTGTTTATCTTTATAAACGTCGCAACGACTGGTTTAAAGTAGAGACGCAAGACGGTAAAATAGGCTGGATAGCACGTCAAGACATGGATCACACCGTCAATCAAAATAATGCGCGGCTAAATTTTGGTAATAAAGGCTGGCAAGACCATCAAAATAACGCCTATGAAATTGGTGTTACAACCGGTAGCCTTGATGGTGCTATTGCCTATACTTCTTATTTGGGGTATCACTTTACACCCAATATTCAAGTAGAGCTCAATTACACACAAGCCTTTGGCAATTACTCCAATTTAAAAACAGCCAGCTTAAGTGTGATACACAAACCATTCCCCGATTGGCGCGTAACTCCCTTTATCAAGCTCAGTTCAGGCGTTATTCAGACCAACCCTAGTACAATTATTGTACAGCCCGTTGATAGAGAAGATCCTCTGTTAACCGTCGGGGGTGGCTTGTTTTTTTACCCATCTAACCGCTTGGTATTGCGAGTGGAATACGATAAACATACGATATTAACCACCCGCGACGTAAATGAGGAGGTAGAAGAGTGGAAAGCTGGATTCGGGGTGCTGTTTTAATTGCACTGGTAAGCTGTGGCATCACTGGTCATAACGCAGTCGCACAAGACTCAAGTACATTATTGGCCGATGTTGTACAGCCTGATATAGAGCGACGCGACATCGAAGAAGCCGAAATTGATGCTGAAAACTGGGAATTTGGTTTTTATGCTGGTGTTTTAAGTTTTGAAGATTTTGGCAGCAATGACGTTTATGGCGTTCGTATTGCTTACCATATTAGTGAAGATTGGTTTGCTGAAGCCAACTACGGTATTTCTAAGCTACAAAAAAGCAGTTCAGAAAAAATTGCAGGCTTCCCACCGCTGCTGACCGACGACGAGAGAGACCTCAGTTATTACAACCTTAACTTAGGGTTTAATTTACTACCCGGTGAGCTGTTTATTGGGAAGTGGGCATTTAATAGCAGCTTTTATTTCATACTTGGTGCAGGCAACACCTTATTTGCTAGCGATGAATACTTCACTTACAACGTTGGTGGTGGCCTTAGACTATTTGTAACCGACTGGATTGCCATGCACTGGGATGTTCGCAACCATTTAATGACTCATGCACTATTTGGTGAAGATAAAGACATCCAAAACTTAGAGACACACCTCGGCGTCACCTTGTTTTTCTAGTGTGCTCAGTGAGTATTGAATAAAAGCCAAACATTATTGAAGTTATGCAGTCATATTTATGTCGTTATATAAGCGACTGAACATACCCTGCTATTGATGAACATCGTATTTGTGTGTCATTCACACTGGAGAACCACTATGAAAAAGCTTTTAACCACCCTAGCTGCAACACTATTTGCGGTCAGCGTTAGCGCTGGCGAACTATCAGGTAAGGCACCTGATATCACCCTTAAATCGACAACAGGCAAAAATGTTCGCCTTGCCGACCTCAAAGGCAAAGTCGTGATGGTAAATTTTTGGGCATCGTGGTGCGGTCCTTGCCGTCAAGAAATGCCCTTGCTCGAAAAAATGTATAAAGACTATAAAGATGCAGGATTTGAATTGTTAGGTGTCAATATTGACGCTGAAGTTGAGGATCGTGATGGCTTTTTAGCCGATACACCGATTAGCTTTCCAGTACTCGATGATAGCGCCAACCTCGCCAGTGAAGCTTTTGATGTAGAAGCGATGCCCTCTTCTTTTTTTATTGATAAAGACGGCAACATGACCTACCTGCACAAAGGCTATAAGCCCGGTGAAGAAGCCGCTTATATCGCTCAAATTAAAAAATTACTAGCTAAATAATTGGTGCGCCACCACTAATGAGAGTGAAAAATATTTTTATCGCTATATTACTGCTAGCGCTAACTGGGTGCTCCAACTTCAAGCCATGGGTTAAACCTTATCAGCGGAGTTATCTGGCCGATGAGCTTATGGCCTTTGAAAAAGACCCAGTGTCCACGCGTTATATGAACCACGTCTACGAGGCAAGGGAAGCAGGGCGAGGCGCTGAAGGGAGTTCAGGGGGTGGTTGTGGCTGCAATTAACCATCATCGCCTGACCTCGCAGATACGCTTAGCAGGCATCATTCTAGCCTTGACTATACTAGCGCCTGTAGCGCTCGCGGCTAATCTACCCAAAGATCGCTCTGATGTGCTTTATCACAGCTATGATGGTGGCGGCATTCAAATTAACGGGCCTTCTGTTTTGGTGCGTAAAAACATCAAAAATAAAGTCTCGCTTTATGGAAATTATTATGTCGACCAAGTTTCTAGTGCCTCAATTGATGTCATTACCTCTGGCGCCAGCGCCTACGAGGAAGAGCGCACCGAGTACAGCTTAGGGGCCGACTACCTTTACGACAAAGTCATCATCTCTATAAGTGGAGCGCAATCAACCGAAAACGATTACGAGGCTAGCACAGCCAGCTTTGATATTAGCCAAGAGTTTTTTGGGGATATGACCACCTTATCGCTAGGTTACACACACGGCGACGATACCGTAAGCGAAAAGGGCAACGAGAGCTTTGAGGCAGAGTTAAGCCGTAGGCGATTTAGACTCGGTATTAATCAAATTTTGACGCCAAAATGGATGCTGGGCTTAAGTGCCGAGGCAGTCTCTGAGCAAGGTTTTTTAAATAACCCCTATCGCTTTGTGCACTACCTCAATAGTGATGGCTCAGCAGGCTCACAAAAAGAGCGCTATCCCAGCACACGCAACAGCGATGCTATTGCTTTGCGTACTATTTATCGCTTACCCAATCGCGCCTCTATCCGAGGAGAAGTACGCAATACGTCGGATAACTGGGCGATAAAAGCCAACAATTTTGAACTGAGATACTTGCAACGCTACAAGGAACAGTGGACATTACAAGCGAGTATTAGAAGCTACAACCAAAGCCAGGCGAACTTTTATTCTGACCTTTTTGAATACTCAAATGCACAAGAATTTTTAGCCCGGGATAAAGAAATGAGCAAATACAGCTCATTGACTTTGGGGCTAGGCGTTTATTATGAGGTTGAAAGGAAATGGTGGTCGCACATAGACCGCACCACCATCAACCTTCAAATTGACCATATGCGCTTTGATTACAAAAATTTTCGCAACGCCACAGGTCGTCTTGATGGGTCGTCAGCATATAGCCCTGGTGAAGAGCCTTTGTATTCATTAAAAGCCAACGTTATTCGATTTTTTGTATCAGTTTTTTACTAATAGCTCAACATCAAAAAACCGCCATCAAACCTGAAACCAAGGCGCCACAAAATCGGGGCCTTGGGCATGGCTTGGAATCTCAGGATAATCAGGATAATCCACTCCGACGAAATACAAACCTGTGGGTTGAGCTGTAGTACCTGCCGCAGCACGCGAGCGCTCTGCAAGCACCTCAGCAATCCACTGAGGCGATCGAGCACCACGACCAACATCTATCAACGAGCCAACAATATTGCGTACCATATTATACAAAAATGCCGTTGCTTTAATTTCCATCACAATAAAACCACCGCATTGTACAAAGTGAATATGCCGAATATAGCGCACCGGGCTAGAAGCTTGACAAAGCTTGGCCCTAAACGATGTGAAATCATGCTCACCCACTAAATAATTAGCCCCTTGCTGCATTAAAGCAATATCCAACGTATATTTAGTCCAACTCACGTTATTGCGCATTAAAGCAGGCTTAACTTCGCTCGGGCATAGCACATAACGATAGGTCCTACCTCTTGCCGAAAAACGAGCATGAAATAATGGGCTAACCTGCCCCGACCACTGCACACGAATACTGTCTGGCAGCTTCGTATTGATACCCTCTCGCCAAGCTTTCAGTGAGCGCACCGCACGAGTATCAAAGTGGACCACTTGCTGTGTTGCATGTACGCCAGCGTCTGTTCGGCCAGCACATGCTAGAGTGATCGCTTCATTTGCGACATTACTCAGTGCTTTTTCCAACTCACCTTGCACTGTTTTTTTGGCTGATATCTGCCGCTGAAAACCTTGGTATTCATTGCCTTGGTACTCTACAACCAGAGCAATGCGCTGCATGCCCTCTGGCCAGTTGGCCATGTCCCTAATTTCTGCATTACGCTTGTACTCCCAAACCTTATCGGGAGCGTTGATCTCATTATTCATGATTACCGCTCAAAATACTTCTTAACAGCGCAGCATTCAAAACTCTACGCCCAAAACCAAAAAACCCCGCCCCCTCATTAAAGGGGCGGGGTTTCCTATACTGTTAACCTAGCCTAATTCAGCAAATAAGGCTTCAGCTTCTTGCTTTTGATTATCGTTACCCTCTTCTCGAATTTCTTCAAGTGTGTTCAAGGCTGACTCAGTATCCCCCATATCCACAAATACACGGAGTAGATCAATTTTAGTCGCGACTTCGTCACTATCACCTAAGAAGCTAGGCTCACTGTCGTCATCTGAATCTGCATCAAACTCAGGCAACTCTATTTGCGCAGTAGGCTTCTCCTCAGTCAGCTCACTCACAGGCTCAGCGCTCAATGCATCAGGCTCAACAGTTAGTGAACGGTCATCAGCTAAGTCATCTAAATCATCTAAATCAGCTAAGTCACTATCTAGGTCAGCCAAATCGCCTTTAAAGCTTGACGATAACGCTTCTAAATCCCCTTCTAAATCACCCAGTTCCTCATCCAATGACTCATCAATAGCATCATTAACATTAGCGATTTTAGGTTCTACCTCATCGACAACATCCAGCGCTGGGGAGTCAAACTCAGTAATATCGGTATCATTTGCATCATCTAAAGACAGCGCTGCGCCAGCTTCAATATCTTCTAACGCTAAATCGTCATCGGCTAAGTCGTCCAACACAGCATGAGCATGAGGCTCGTCTTCGTGGCCCGTATCATTTAAATCATCGCCCAAGCTCAGCTCGTCATCTAAGCTCAGCTCGCCATCTAAGCTCAAGCTGTCATCTAAACTGACATCATTATCCAAGCTTAAATCATTATCTAAAGCTAAGTCTTCATCCAAGCTTAGTTCTAAATGCGCTAAATTATTTTCAGCATCAGACTCACCCGATGACAAGTTACTGAGATCAAGTTCATCATCATCTTCAGCAATCGAACTACTTTCTCGGATCTCAATATCTAAGTCATCATGCCCTTCGAGCAAGCTTGATGCTGTAATGCCTGCATCATCTGCACTTTCGCCAAAGTCTTCGAGGTCTAAGTCCAATTCGGGTGCTTCAACACTATCATCTTCTAGATCAAGCGCTAATGGCGAAGGCTCCGCTTCTAATGAAGGCTCATCAATTTCGATACTTGGTGACAAATCACCGGCTTCAAGGTCATTATCAGGTGAGGTTATTTGGCCATCGAGATCAAGCGCTGTAAAATCAAGGTCTTCCGAAATACTCTCTTCGGTCGGCTGCGAGCCTAGTTCAACTAACTCATCATCATTGAATTCAAGGTCTTCACCCAAATCAAGATCAAGACTAGCATCCAAACTCTCTAACGACAGCTCCTCTTCTAAACTCTCTAAGGAAAGCTCATCGTCTTGTGTATTATTAGGCGTTGTTTGTGATGCGGCCTCTTCAAGCTCCGCCTCAGTAATAGAGTCAAATTGTAAGGTGGTATCTAAATCACTCGCATCAGGCTCAGCCTCTTGATCTAAGCCTGCAACGCCACCAGCCCCCAGCATGGCTTCACTCAACAAGCCCCGTAAGTCTTGAGCACGCTCAACCTGTTCTCCGGTTGCACCTAATTCAAACTGCGCATATTGTTTATCAAAAGCATCTAAATTATCTTGTTTTGCAAAGACCTCTAAGCGCTTTAGTTGCGTCACCGATGAGTCTTCAAGGCCGCTTAATACCACAAGCGCCTCAGGGTATTCACCTAGTGCAATGTGGTTATCAGCAACATCTAATGGATCGGCAGTAGGATCATCGTCTAATAGTTGCGACCCTAAACCCTCTAGGGTCAGTTCATTTTCGGGCTCGAGATGATCCGGCTCTGAGGTAAATGCCAATGCATCACTCGGTTCAATATCTCCTAGATTATCAGCACCCTCCGACAGATCAGGGGTCTCATCAAAATCCTCATCAAACTCAAAGTCTTCATCTTTTAAAGTATTGTTACGCGTAACTAAAAAGTACACCACGCCAGCAATTAATAAGACAATACCACCACCAATGTATAGTAAGTTCTCCATGATAATATCCATGAAGCTTTTCTTTTTGGCGATCGGCGCTGGCTCAGCTTTAACGTCCTCTATGACCGGGGTGGGCTCCGAGTCAACAACTTCTATTTCACCTTCATCACTCATTAACTCCGAAGGGTCATCAAGCATTTCGCCATCAGTATTATTTTCTTGCTCCAGCACTTGTGCGCGAGCCTCATCTAAAGCCTCGGAGACATCTAATGGATCGAGCGTTTCTGAAAGTTCTTCCTCTTCGGTGATTTGTGTAGCGCTTTCTACAGCATTACGCTCTTGCTCAAGGCGCTCTTCTTCTAGGCGGTTTTTCTCAATAATGGCCAATTCAAATTTACGTAAATCGCTATTGGCAATTTCCAGCAGGCGCTCTACGGTATCAACTTGCTCATCCATCGCTTGTATACGCGCGTTAAGATCAGCTTTTTCTCGCTGCGTTGATGTGAGCTCTTCTTGTGTATTTAATAACTGCGAGCGCAATGCTTCGGTATCTTGACTACCATCAGCACCACCACTACCAGATTTGCTGCCGGCAACATCCGTAGTCGACGACAGTTTAACCCGGCCCTGTACTTGCTCAAGCGCACCACCACGATCAACTTGGCTACGGCTGGCATCAATTTGCGCCTTAGGCAGCCTTGTTTTAATTGAATTATTTTGATTAGCGACTTCACGCTTAGCTTGAATAGGGTCAAAATCAGTAATATCGCCTAGTGAAGGAAGGCGCAAGACTGCACCTTTTTTCAGTAAGTTAATATTATTATTGATGAACGCATTAGGGTTTAAACGCTGTATGGCCAACATTGTCTGTTGGACACTCACACCGCTATCAGGTCGAACCCGTTCAGCAATAGACCAAAGGGTATCTGTTGAAGATACAGGGCCATAGGTGTCACCATCGTAGCTACTGACCGGTGAGCGCTGAGCGGGTTGCTGACGCACTGGAGCAGGTCTAGCAGGCTGTGTTTGGGCCTTCGCGGCGGTTACAGCCCTAGCAGGTTTTTCTGAGAACACAGGTAAATCGAGCAACACCGTATATTCGCGAAGCAATTTACCGCTGGGCCACTGTGTTTGCACAATAAAATTCAGAAACGGCTCACGAACCAAGCGAGTTGATTTTACTCGAATAACAGGCCCATTCGGGCTTGCCATATCAACCGTGAACTTAAGATCATTCAAGAAAAAAGGTCTATCGACACCCACACGAATAAAATCCTCTCGACTTCCTAAGCCGACAAGAATCTCTTGTGCTGTCAATTCGCGTGTTTGCAATAATTGTATTTCAGCTTCTAATGGCTGATTAAGGTGAGATTTGATCTTAATCTCACCCAAACCCAACGCCAAGCCTAACGGAGAAACTAAATATGTTGCAACGCCAAGTACTATAGCTCGTGTGCGTAAACCCATAGGATAACCCTTGTTGTTTTTTATCGGGTGGCTAACCAGTTTTGTGTCCCTATACGCAAGGAAACATCTGTATAAATGCCGCTTACGTCAAAATACAATAAACGGTGTCAACCTTAAGGCGACAGTCGCTTAAGTATTCAGGATAAACAGTCTTTTTTCAACTTTATGTCCAATATGACCAAAAGGATGGCCCGCTAATCATCATTGAGATACGATTATGCCATTGTTATAGTCTTTTTTTTGGCAAAGTGTGCAGAAAAGTTACGCTTTATCACTCTTTGCCAATATTAAGGCTTACCCAAATAGAACGGCGCCATTGTACAGGCTCCATAAAGCCTGACAATAACGCCGCACCGCAAGCTGTGAAACACGACAACTGATCGTCGTATAACACAGGGTTACACTCTTCTTTTAGATTTAAACTGCGCGTGTATGCCATGCACATGGCACGGTACCGGTGGCTTTCTCACTTGACTGAGCATGCCACCCATCGCCGTTTACTCCTGATGGGCTGACGCTGACTAACGCTCTTGCAAAATATTTAACATGCGACGTAGTGGTTCAGCCGCGCCCCACAATAACTGATCGCCCACAGTAAACGCACTTAAATAGTCAGGACCCATATGCATTTTACGTAAACGGCCAACAGGTACACTTAACGTGCCAGTCACTTTAGTGGGCGTTAATTCTTGTAATGTCATATCACGCTCATTAGGGATAAGTTTAGACCAATCGTTAGCTTCTTCTAGTAAGCTTTCGATATCGCTCATCGGAACATCTTTTTTGAGCTTGATAGTCAATGCTTGGCTATGGCAGCGCATGGCGCCAATACGTACACACAAGCCATCAATAGGGATGGGATTGGTGCCCGTCGCTAAAATTTTATTGGTCTCGACACCACCTTTCCACTCTTCTTTACTTTGGCCTTTGTCCCACGCTTTATCAATGTAAGGCAAAAGGCTACCAGCTAAAGGCGCACCAAAATTATCAGCGGGGAAATCATCGCTGCGCATTGTCGCGGCAACAGCGCGATCAATATCTAAAATTGGGCTACGGGGGTCGGCGAGTAAATCAGCAACGCTGCTATGGATTGCCCCCATTTGGCCAATCAGCTCACGCATATTTTGCGCACCAGCGCCCGAGGCCGCTTGATAAGTCATGGAGCTGGCCCATTCAACCAGCCCTTCTTGAAACAAACCACCCAAACCCATTAGCATCAAACTCACGGTACAGTTACCGCCAATATAGTTTTTGACGCCATCTTCTAAGCCTTTTTTGATGCTCGCTTTATTAACAGGGTCGAGGACGATAATAGAATCATCGACCATACGTAAGCTAGAAGCTGCATCAATCCAGTAGCCACTCCAGCCAGTATCACGCAGTGGCTGAAACACTTGATTGGTATAATCCCCCCCCTGACAAGAAACAATAACGTCCATTTCTTGCAGCACCGCAAGGTCGCTTGCATTTTGTAATGTGGGTACCTCTTTACCCACATTGGGCGCTTGGCCGCCTACATTTGAGGTGGTGAAAAATACCGGGTCAATATTGGCGAAGTCATTTTCTTCTCGCATGCGGCCCATTAATACAGAACCCACCATGCCACGCCATCCAACAAAACCTACTTTCATCTGCTCTACCTCTTATTAAAATCATGTAATACAGCGTTAACATACAACCCTGCAATCAACCCGCAATAGGCTACACATAAAGTGCGGGAGTTATTCTTTAAAGTGCGATCAATGTTAAAGCGCCGCCACCACCGCATCGCCCATGGCTGTACAGCCGGTTTGCACAAAGCCTGCTGTATAAATATCGGCCGTGCGTAAGCCTTTATCTAAAACGGTACCTACTGCCGCCTCAATGGCATCAGCGGCAGCACTTTGGTTAAGCGAGTAACGCAGCATCATAGAGGCCGACAAAATCGTTGCTAGAGGGTTGGCAATACCCTGGCCAGCAATATCAGGGGCGCTACCATGCACCGGCTCATAAAGGCCGTTGCCACTTTGGTTTAATGACGCTGAAGGTAGCATGCCAATAGAGCCTGTTAACATGGCAGCAGTATCAGATAAGATATCGCCAAACATGTTACCTGTCACAACCACATCAAATTGTTTAGGTGCACGCACTAACTGCATCGCGGCGTTATCCACATACATGTGACTAAGCTCTACATCGGGGTATTCAGGTGCTAAGCGCTCCATGACTTCGCGCCACAAAACAGTCGCCTCTAGGACATTAGCTTTGTCTACTGAGCACACTTTTTTATGGCGCTTTTGGGCCATTTCGAAGGCGGTACGACCAATGCGTTCAATTTCGTGCTCGGCATACACATAGGTGTTATAGCCTTGTTTTTCGCCATTATCTAGAATGCGAATACCGCGAGGCTCACCAAAATAAATGCCGCCGGTTAATTCCCGCACAATAAGAATATCTAAACCCGCAACAACCTCAGGTTTGAGCGAAGAGGCATCGGCTAATTGCGGATACAAAATAGCAGGGCGCAAATTGGCGTACAAACCCAGCTCGTAACGCAATTTTAACAAGCCTTTTTCGGGCCGCTTGGCCGCTTCGATAGCATCCCATTTAGGCCCACCTACCGAGCCCATCAAAATAGCATCCGCTTTGCGACACTTATCTAAAGTGCTATCAGCCAATGGCACGCCGTATGTATCAATCGCGGCGCCGCCTAAAAGATCTTGTTCATACGTTAAATTCAAACCAAACTTGGTATCGGCGGCTTGCAAAACTTTAATGGCTTCGCTGACAATTTCGGGGCCGATGCCATCACCGGGTAATACAACAATATGGGGCATTATTTTTCCTTAGAAAACTAACTTCGCCCTAAAAAACACTAGAGCGATATAAAAAGATACTCAACGTGCGTCGGTTACGCGCCAAAATTAAATAACCAAGGCGCCGTCTTTTTGCGCGCCTGCTCATAGGCTGTGATTTTATCGGCATCGCGTAACGTTACACCAATCTCATCAAAACCATTGAGTAAGCAATGTTTACGAAACTCATCAACCTCAAATGCAAGGGCTTCACCGCTGGGCTTAACAACAACCTGCCGCTCTAAATCTACCGTTAAGCGATAACCTTCTTGTGCATACATTTCTGCAAATAATTGCTCGACGATATCGTCGGGTAATACAATAGGTAATATGCCGTTTTTAAAACAATTGTTAAAGAATATATCGGCAAAGCTTGGCGCAATTATTGCCCGAAAGCCATATTCATCAAGCGCCCAAGGGGCATGCTCACGGCTAGAACCACAGCCAAAATTTTTGCGTGTCAATAATATACTCGCGCCTTGATAACGCTCAAAATTTAAAGGGAATTGTGGATTAAGGGGCCGACCATCGTTGGGTTTTTCTGGCGAGCCTTCATCCAAATAACGAAGTTCATCAAAGGCGTTAGGGCCAAAACCGCTGCGTTTAATCGACTTTAAAAATTGCTTAGGGATAATTAAATCAGTATCCACATTAGCGCGATCGATTGGGCCCACTAAGCCGGTATGTTGCGTGAACGCTCTCATTACACTTCTCCCATTGTACGAACGTCAATAAAATGACCAGCAATACCTGCTGCCGCGGCCATCGCTGGGCTCACAAGATGCGTGCGCCCCCCATAACCTTGACGACCTTCAAAATTGCGATTAGAGGTCGAGGCGCAATGCTCGCCATCATTTAACCGATCGGCATTCATCGCCAAACACATACTGCAACCGGGTTCACGCCACTCAAAGCCTGCCGCGACAAAAATTTTATCTAAGCCTTCCGCTTCGGCCTGCTGTTTCACCAAACCCGAGCCAGGTACGACAATAGCCTCTTTCACCGATGTAGCTTTTTGCCGCCCTTTAACCACCGCAGCCGCGGCACGCATATCTTCAATACGCGAATTAGTACAAGAGCCAATAAATACACGGTCAATACGAATATCACAAATCGCTTGCTCAGCCTTGAGTCCCATATATTTAAGGGCGCGCTCGATACCCGCTTTTTTCACCTCATCGGCTTCATTGGCGGGGTTAGGTACTACACCATGAATTGGTAAGACCATCTCGGGTGAAGTACCCCAGCTGACTTGTGGCTCGATAAGCGCGCCATTTAAAACCACAACTTCATCAAACTTCGCGTCACTGTCGCTGTGTAAATGGCGCCACTGCGCCACTGCCATATCCCAAGCTTCGCCTTTAGGTGCAAATGTTTTATTTTTCACATAATTTAATGTGGTGGCATCAACAGCCACCATGCCTGCACGGGCCCCAGCCTCAATTGCCATATTACATACCGTCAAACGGCCTTCCATCGTCATCGCTTTAAAAACATCGCCGCCAAATTCAATCGCGTAGCCGGTACCACCGGCAGTGCCAATTTTGCCAATAATCGCCAACACAACATCTTTAGGCGTCACACCTAAACCTAGCTCGCCATCAACACGCACCAACATGTTTTTCATTTTTTTAGCCACTAAACATTGCGTGGCTAGTACATGCTCTACTTCGCTGGTACCGATGCCAATCGATAACGCACCTAGCGCACCATTGGTAGAGGTATGCGAGTCGCCGCACACAATCGTCATACCCGGTAAGCATGCGCCACTTTCTGGGCCAACAACATGCACAATACCTTGGCGCTGATCATTGATTTTAAATTCTAAAATGCCTAACGCCTCACAATTATCATCTAAGGTTTGTACCTGAATTTTAGAAGTCGGATCGGCAATACCGGCAATACCGCTAGCACGCTCAGCACGGGTTGTGGGCACATTATGATCAGGGGTTGCTACCACGCTATCAACGCGCCAAGGCTTGCGCTTGGCCAAACGCAAGCCTTCAAACGCTTGTGGCGAGGTTACTTCGTGTATGATATGGCGATCAATATACACCAGTGCCGAGCCGTCATCGCGCTGCGAGACAACATGTAAATCCCATAATTTGTCGTATAACGTTTTACCCGCCATTGCCCTATTCCTAGATGAATGAACTGCACTTTTATTAAATGCAGTATTTTTACCGGTCAGTACAGCTTTATTAAGTTCAGTATTTTGTAACTATTCAGTCAAGGTGAAAATCTCATTTGACAGGGTGCTGATGGATTATTTTCTGGATATTTAAGTGCCCATAGATGGCTTGAGCGGCCCAGACAATGATTCATTAATACCCGATTTCGGTACCTCTAAATAGTTACAGTATGTTTTAACGCGAGTGTTGTTAAACCTAGCACTTTAAAGCCCTGATCACGAGTGTGTTGAAATTTTAACCGCAACCTTTACAATAACTCAAATTCATTATTTTTATAATCACCATTCCAAATAGGAATGACTTAGTGGCAAGTTTTAAATCATGGATACAGAGCATTTAAAATCTTTTGTTGTGGTGAGTGACTGCGCATCATTTTCACAGGCTGCAGATAAACTTTTTATTACTCAACCGGCGGTGAGCAAGCGCATAGGTGTCCTCGAGCGCCAGCTTGATACCCGCTTATTTGATCGAATAGGTAAACAGGTACAACTGACCGAAGCTGGGCGCATTTTGCTACCTAAAGCCTTAAAAATACTGACTGATCTTGATGATGCGACACGCGCTGTTCAAGATCTAAGCGGCGAGGTGCGTGGCGATTTACATGTTGCCACCAGTCACCATATTGGTTTGCATAAACTGCCGCCAGTATTACGCGATTTTGCAGCGCGCTACCCAAATGTTAATCTGCGCTTTGAGTTTTTAGACTCCGAAATAGCCTGCGAGCGCTTACTACAAGGTAAATGTGAGCTAGCACTGGTGACGCTACCCCCACGCATTAACCCACACCTACAAGCAATTACCATTTGGCGTGACCCGCTCGTTTTTATAACCAGTAATCAAAGTGATATCACCACCCGCTGCACACTTTCTCAGCTTAGCCAACAGCCTGCTATATTGCCCGATTTAAACACCTACACAGGCCAGCTGGTGCAGCGTTTTTTTAATGAGCAAGGGTTAAGCTTAAATATCAGTATGGCCACTAATTTTTTAGAAACGATTAAAATGCTATGCTCAGTAGGACTAGGCTGGAGCGTATTGCCAGCAAGCATGGTTGACAACCAGCTTAAACAATTGACCGTGAAAAACGTTAAACTTGAACGCGATTTAGGTATAGTACGCCACACTGGCCGCACGTTAAGTAATGCTGGGCGGGCTTTTGTCACCAGCCTCAACAAAACCGCTTCAAAAAAACATAACAATGCGATGTAGCGCCAAACTCAACGCTTCAGTTCTGCTATAAGAGCAGCTATTGTTTAATAGGGGAATCAAATGAAAAAAATACTGTTAGCATCACTAATGGCACTACCTAGTTCTGCTTTTGCAGATTTTATTGGTATTCATGGTCAGTTAGGTGGCTGGAATGCAGATTTTAGCGGTACAGTTGCAAGTACACTCGCCAAAGACTCGAGAGAAAAGCTAGGTCAAATAATCCCTTCTTTTGAGGAGAGAGGCTTTGATAAAGATAATCATCTCACTGGCTGGATCGCACTCGAGCACCCCATACCGTTTTTACCCAATGTACGATTAGGCTACACCAATATAGAAACGGGGTATTTAAGTGCCATTGATATCAGCATCGATAAAGTCACCGGGGTTCCTTATAACAACATCCCCGGTGGTATTAACTATGACAGCGGCCAGCCTATTTTCACCGAGCTCAATCTTGATGTTATTGATGGATCGATTTATTGGGAGCTTCTCGATAACTGGGTGAGCTTAGACTTAGGCCTCACAGTCAGAAACCTAAACGGTGAGTTTGTAGAAACTATTGATGAAACACCTTTGCCAATTCAGGCTTTTGGGGGCAGTGATGGGTGTGGTCCATTTGAGCCTGCACGTGTTGAACTGGTTAATGTTGGTATTGTCGTAGATGGCTGTATACGCCCTAGCAGCTCTACGACAACCCCTATTGATTTAACACTGCCGATGCTATACGGAAAAGTTAGATTTGATATTCCCATGTCTGGCTTTTATGCCGCAGGGACGTTTCAGGGGGTTTCTTTTGACGGCAATTCAATGACTGATTTTGATGTTCAAGCGGGTTATATGTTTGATTTCACCGTCATAGAGTTAGGCGCATCAATTGGCTATAGACGCTCATCATTAAAGTCTAACGATTTAGATGGGCTGTATGCCGACTCCGATCTCACAGGTAGCTACGCAAGTCTTAATATCCACTTTTAAAAGACATAAACCGTTATAAGCCGCCTTAAAGTGTTTACTTTTTAGCGGCCATACAACAACTGTTAATGCGCTCCCAAAAAAGGTTCGATTTAATACCCTGTCAACAATAGCTCGGCTGTTTGAATAGAGTGCGTAAGCTGATCAGTCTTTGTTGTTTCCATCCAATAAAAACTCGCCCTATTCCAGCGCGCTGCGCTTTGGTAGCGATAATAAGCTACGCGCTTGCGACTATTGCTGGTCGCTTGCTCTTTAGCCATTAAGTCAGATGCGATCAGTGCCGAGTGCTGCCACGCTTTTGCCGCTCCTTCGGCGTTGCCCTCACCCGCATAAGCCTGTGCATACTGCTCACTTAACGTGCTTGCACTACGCCCAACCCTCATGGCCAATATGCGATACGCTTTTTGCTTCGCGGGCTCTTTCACCGTGTGCATCTTAGACCACAAAACCTTAGCGTAGCCGTGAAACGCAACGACTAAGTCGCCCAACTCTTCGCGATACTCGCGCCAAATCGCTTCGGCAGCATTGTCGCTCACACGCTGGCGCTCGCCTTCTGCGGCGCGGTACTGAGTCAAATACAGGCGCTCAATATTACGGTCTAACAACTTCAGCACCTGCAGAGCATCACCAAACGACTGCTCTTGTTCACGGCCACGCACATTGTCTAAATCATCCTTGATTGACCACATTAACACAGACGCTTGACGCTGATGGAGGCGCAATGTTTTGGCTGTTGTAGCGGGCACTGCCGGCCTAGCAACTGTAATGGCAATCGGGGTGGCATCGGGGCCATGCAACGTGCAATATTGTTGTGGCACGCCTTGATTAGCCGCACAATGTTGCTTAACTTTCAGCTCTGCGGCTAAACAACGCTGCTGCCAAGAGGCTGATTTTATCGCACCACAGTCACACTTAACAGCAGGGCATATTGCCGCGCCCTTTGCGATCAAAGAAGATAATGCCGCTGAAGTGATGGTGGAATCGGACTCGGAAGGCTCTAATACCTTTTGGCTGGCACGGATTTTAGCAGACCTTAAGCGATGAATATTCGCGTCAACCGCTGACTGATCCGGCTCTTGGTTAAAGTCATTGGCACTATGAATCCCCGCATCATTAGTATCAACATGATTAACATCAATGCTATCACTCATCGACTCTTCAGCCTGAGCCGATGAGCTTCCAGCAACCTCAACTAATACCAGTACTGATACAAGCACCGCCACAAGAATATTCATCGGTCGATAATGAATAAAGATCATACGAATCCTAGCCTCAATAGTGAGAAAAAATACGCCACGCCTAAATATACCTATCTCTTATAATTGATTTTTAATAAGTATAAATAACAAAAATGACCAACTTGGAATATGACAATAACTCACGTGAAGAAATGGCGTTTTTTACGCCAGATAACAAAAGACTAACACAGATACCCCGCGCTGCCACCGGAGGTTGCACAAAATGAGTACCCTAGCAGCAAGCGATTACGCCTTATCAATAAGCCTGTGATGATCATCAACCACAGGCTTATTGGCAGCGCACTGGGCACTAAAATAAAAAGCACATCATGTAACGATTCAGGCACCGAAAATAGCTAGGGCCACACACTACAGAAGCGGCTTACACCGAGCCAGGCACCACCGGCTTCACCTGAGCGCCGCCGCCATTTTGCCCACGCTGACGCAGTGCATGATCCAATAAAATGATGGCCAGCATCGCTTCAGCAATCGGGGTAGCGCGAATTCCAACACAAGGGTCGTGACGGCCGGTGGTAATAATATCGCAGGCTTCACCTTTCACATCAACACTACGGCCAGGCAAACGCAAGCTAGACGTAGGCTTAAGCGCCATGTGGACGACAATATTTTGCCCACTAGAAATGCCACCTAATACACCACCGGCATGATTACTTAAAAAGCCTTCTGGTGTGAGCTCATCGCGATGCTGTGTACCTTTTTGCTCGACACTCTCAAAGCCATCGCCCACCTCTACGCCTTTTACGGCATTAATTCCCATCATGGCATGTGCTATATCGGCATCTAGGCGGTCAAAAACAGGCTCCCCCCAGCCGGCAGGTACACCTGTTGCGACGACAGTAATTTTAGCACCAATAGAGTCACCCTCTTTGCGCAACGCATCCATATATGCTGCCATCTCGGGCACCTTGGCCGCATCAGGGCAAAAGAAAGGGTTGTTATTAACTTCGCTCCAATCAACACTATCGACTTTAATAGGACCCAACTGGCTTAAATAACCGGCAATTTCAACACCAAACTGGGTTTTAAGCACTTTTTTAGCGACAGCACCAGCAGCGACACGCATCGCGGTTTCACGCGCTGATGAGCGGCCACCACCACGATAGTCGCGAATGCCATATTTATGATGATAGGTATAGTCGGCATGAGCTGGGCGAAACTGATCTTTAATTTTGCCATAATCTTTTGAGCGCTGATCAGTATTGCGAATGACCATACCAATAGAGGTGCCGGTGGTTTTACCCTCAAATACACCCGATAAGATTTCCACTTCATCCGCTTCTTTGCGCTGTGTAGTATGGCGAGATGTTCCGGGTTTACGGCGGTCTAAATCAAGCTGTAAATCCGCTTCGGTTAAGGGGATACCTGGTGGGCAACCATCTACAATGGCACCGAGTGCTAAGCCGTGGCTTTCACCAAACGTAGTGACAGTAAACAATTTACCAATGGTATTTCCCGACATAGCCTAAACCTACACTTATTAATCAATGAACTGCGATTATACGCAATTGCACATTCGTATGGGTAAGAAACTGTATCGACGCATTTGCCTCGCAAACGCACACTACCAAGCTTGTATTATATCGCCCACACTCACAATACCAATAGGCAGATCTTTATCTAGTTGTGCGACACTGCTCAGTGGAAAAACCCCCATAATCGTTATCGCCCCATAATACTGCCAGCGATAACTTGGCATACCTTGAGTATCTAGCCCAGCAGGCTCTTTGTGAAATACGCGCAGACGATCGCCGGGCATAATGCGCGAATCAATACCCACATCTATTTCAATCATCTCACCGTTAACCCGACTCACCTGCGCACGTAACGGCAAGCATTCTACAGTACGATTGATAAGTGTTGCTTGCTCATCGAGTGTGCGGGACATAAGCTGGCCATAATCGCTCTGCCAAAAATAGCCCGTATCTAAGCCTACTTCGCCAAGGCCCGAGCGCCTCGATCGGTGCGTGCGCTGACCATTAATCACATGATTAGCCGCTGCATTGTAGCGCTGACGCTTTAATAATAGGCCGCTGGGTCCATCAAAAATACTCAACTCCAAATGCATTTGTCGCCAATAGCTATCGGTACCACGTTGATAAATTTGCCGCCCTAAGCGCTTCCAACTTTGTAGGCTAGTCACCAAGTCAATAGCATGGGTTTGAGTGCGGTCAAACGATAAATCCAATAATCGCCCCGCCACTAAAAACTGCACATTCAAATCTTTTGCGGTACGCCGAACCAACTCGGTACTCATAGGGCTATGCATACGCGATTGCCGTGAGTAGATATTGAGTGAATGATAATTCGAGGCATCTAAAGGGATCAGCTGATCGGCCTGATCTAAACGTCGCACTAACGCTTGCGCATATTCTCGCTCAACATATGGGATATCAACGGCATCTTGGCGGTGCTGTAATATCATGGGTAACACCCCTACCCGTTTGCGATAAGAAAAGCTTGGATGAGCATCGGCCAAGCAACGCGGAGTGTCGGCCTTGTGACTATTAAGGCTAACGGAGGCTGGATGCGCATCATCACCAGTAATACTAGGTAACGCATGATCAGTGGCCGAATCACTTATAACCGCTTCATCAATCAGCACAGAGTCAGCCCGAGCAATCGCCTCTGGCTCGCGACGACTGAGGCCATCATGATGCCGTGCATCTAGCTTGCTGGGCTCTTGAGTGTCAATAGCGTAATCATCATCCATAAAAGCCTCTACGGAGGATTGCTTGGGTGCGACACCACAACCCAATAGATGACTAAGCCCAATAACCAACACAATTGCTTTTAATATTATGAAATCATCATTGTTCATAGGGTTGACTAATAAACCATATAAAAGCAGTGGGCTGGGCGTTTTCGCGTTTTATTTTGGCCAGTGCGGTAACAAGACACTAAAGAATCTTGTACTGTCGGCACAGGCACAGCCTGCTCTTTCACCGGCGAGGGTGATACCAATAATGGCTGCTGATGCGCTTGTAATGATGGACTGGGTAACTGTTGCAGCGGCGAGGGCGCAGAGGGCTGAGAAAGCGGGGAAGACTGTGAGCGCAATTGCGGTTGTATCGTTTTTTTTGTCATTATCATTTTTTTAACGGGCAACCCAGCGCGCGCGGTTTTTTCCGTATTTAGCGGCTGGTCAAGCGGCTTGCTTGCAGAGCTAAAAGGCGGGATAACCGCCTGTAATGTCGCCGCAGTTTGCGGTGAAGGTTGAGTATTAATAAGCGAGTTATTGGTAATAGCGCCTGACTCTGAAGCGCTGTCATCGATCGGTTTTTTATTTTTTTTTATCTTATTAAACATGCCCCCGGCCACACCGCCCACTAACAAACCCGCAGGGTGCGATGTGACCGCAGCGGTCAACACAGAGCCAATCGCAACATTACGCCACGAAGTATTATCAATAATACGAGAAAACTGTGAGCGGGTATCTGCCTCTTGGGCTACCGGAGCGACCCCGCGTTTATCAAGTTCTTGCTGTATTTCATTTAACATCAGCTGGAGCTGCGGCGTACTATCATTCGCCACATCACACACGCCCTCATGTATTATCCCATACAAAATAATCACTACTATGCACCGACAGGTACCTTTCATTTTATATGCTCCGCCCTATTCATAAGCTTAAACGTTTGGTCACTATTCAGAGGTACCGAAACTGGGCACTAATGCATCATTGTCTGGGGCGCTATACAGCCACCCAAAATAGCTACCCAAAATCAACGACAAAATACCACCGCCTCAAAATCATATTGCTAACAACGCAAAAGCAATGCCAAGGCACGGAGGTGTTGGCGGCAACAAAATCAATAACGACTGACTAACCTTATAAAAAATACCAAGTGGCAGCATTTTCATTATGCTGCCGTGTACATTAAGTGGTTTTAAGCCGTAGCCAAAAGCTTAAGCATTGTGCTTACCAATAAAAACGCAAACCACTCTCATTCACAAAAGCGGCTGCATACCAGTCCCGTTTTGTACTCTTCCCAAACACAGAGTAAACTAAGCTGAGTATCAACGCCTTTGCGCTACCCAATATCAAGTAGGAATCCTTATGCAAGCTGCACCCAATATATTAAATACACTCAATAGCGTGTTAACCACCGAACTCACTTCCATTAATCGTTATTTTTTACACGCTCGCATGTACCGTAATTGGGGTTTTGAAAACCTTAATAACGTGTCATTTAAAAAATCGATTAAAGACATGAAGCAAGCCGACGAGCTCATAGAGCGTATTTTAATGCTCGGTGGATTACCCAACCTACAAAAACTGGAAGCGCTACATATTGGTGAAAACACACAAGAGATGCTAGCTTGCGACGAAAAATTCCAAATACAGCAAGTGGCACAACTCAAAGATGCCGTGGCCGTTTGCGAAACCGCTCAAGATTATGTGAGCCGCAATATTTTGAATGACTTATTAGCTTATGAAGAAGACTACTTAGATTGGATCGAAACACAACAACAGTTAATTAGCACAACCGGTGCCGAAAATTATCTACAATCACAAATCAGCAAAGGGGAGTAATATGAAAGGTAATAGCGCAATTATCGATGCACTCAACGGCCTACTCGCTTATGAATTAGCCGCGATGGACCAATACTTTATTCATGCTGAAATGTATGCCGATTGGGGGCTTAGTAAACTGCACGAGCGTATTGCTCATGAATTTGACGACGAAAAAGGCCACGCCAAGCAACTCATAGAGCGCATGTTATTTTTAGGCGGCAAACCCGATATGGTCACCCGTGACGGGCTAAATATCGGCCACGATGTACCCAGCATGTTACAAAGCGATTTAGATGTCGAGGTGGCAGTAGGCAACGCCCTTAAAAGCGCTATTGCCCTTTGCGAAACCCACAAAGACTTTGTAACCCGCGAGATTCTTGAGCAGTTGTTAGACGACACCGAAAAAGACCATGCTTTTTGGTTAGAGCAGCAGCTAGGCTTAATTAAAATGGTGGGTTTACCCAACTATCTACAATCGCAAATGTAAGTGATTAGCCAGCAAGCTTGCCCATAAAAAAGCCCTCACTTGAGGGCTTTTTTATGGGCTGTATTACAGTTTCACTATCAACTGCTTAATGGCCAACCGCTTAATTACCAACAGTTAACAGCGTCCGTCCCGGTCGCTGTTTGCCTTAACGCATGATCAATCGAAAAACTCGTGCAGCGCGTATCATTAGCTTGTGCCCCAATAGCTGTTGCTGTGATAGTAAAAGCACTGCATGACAAGCTTGTACCAGTGCCTGTACAGCCAGGTGTATGAGTCATAGCAATTTGATACCAACCTTCAGGTGATAGCGCAGGAGTCCCTGCAACCCCTAACTCAGTCAAATCGTTCGTGTAACTCGATCGCTGAAAAAAGAACCGCTCTTGTAAAGTTGCCAATCGCATAAGCGTTTCTTTCGCATCTACCCTGCGGCTTTTTTCAATATACTGCTGGTACGAGGGTATCGCCACAGCGGCAAGAATGCCCACAATAACAACAACAATCATTAACTCTATTAAAGTAAAGCCTTGTCTATTTTTTTTCATAATATATACACTTTAATAATTATAAGCTTAGCCTCCATTACCTTTTAAAAAGGTAATGGAATTTCTCGCCAGGAATAACGTGATGAGCCTTTAGGGTCAAGCAGGCTAGGTGTCTTTTTGAGCCCTGAATCACCACCAACTTCATAGCCGCTCTTAGGATCGCTGGGTCGAGGTGAACCGTCTGAAGGCGTTTTAGGGCTAACCCCTTTAGCAACAACTGTTCCGTCAGGAGCCTTTTTGGGCATGTTATTAGTATTCCCAGATAAAGGTGAAGCTACGCCAGATAGAAAATCAATTTCATATGAGTAGCCAGCAGCGCTCACGTCGCAGCTGCTTTGCTGATTGGTCGCAGGGTTTGCCAATACACTATTAAAAAATAAAACACCCGTCGAGTATGCAGCCTCAGCAAGCTGTCTTTCGTTGGAGTCTAGTTTGATTTGCCAGCCATCATATTCTCTAGCCGTACCGGCAGCACCTCTACTTGTATCGCCATTGGCAATCACATCACGTAGCTCTTCGATAGAGGTCATTGCTGTGCCATTTAAAAATTTGACATTTCCTATTGAATTATCCTGATAAACCTGAATCCCCGTCGTATCAAATAGGTCATTCAACAAAAACATTTTATTGGTCACGGTACCCGCTGCGCGAGGAGGTGTCTCATCAAGGCCTTTAGCCTCTTTAATACCCACATACACATTCCCGTTATGGGTATAGTCGCCCTCTTTCGAGGTGTAATAACGACCCGTACCGGCAAAAACCCAGTAATTTTTATCGGCATCAAGCAAGGTGGTAGGCCGGCCAATAATCGGTTTATTGGTATCAAGCATCGTTGATGGTGTCATCGTTACCGCTGCGAGTGTAAAGTCAAGCGTGGCACGCATTAATTTACCATCGGGGTTCTGCCCTGTGCCTTCTATTAAGCCAAAATAAATGGCATCGTCTTTATAGTCCCGGTTCCAATCCATACCATTAATACCACCCACAAACGAATCAAGCGCTGAGTGGGTAATGGCGCGTACTTTTAATGCCGTATTAGTAATTTTAGGTGTTAGCTTTACCGAAAAGAGCCGCGCTCTTCTTTTGTTATTAGCTAAAGCTGTATTAGCCGTGATTTCGTAATTGAGCTGTGCCGAGCGCCTGCTGGTATCATCATACCCGCGCGGCCCCGAACCAAAAACTAAATGCCAGCTACTCGTACCAGATGCTTTATCGACATGACGAATAACATCTGGCTCGCCTACCGTAAAGCCTAGTTCGTCATGCGTAATTTCGCCCATTAGCTTAGGTGGGCCATTACGATCCGTCACATCCAAGATAACGTACGCGGGGCGTGTCGTCACATCGGTATTGCCATCACCATTAGTATCAATCGGAAAGTGGCCGCCACCTTGGCCGGTACCGGCCACCAAAATAGTCCCCCAGCCACCGACATGCACGGCATCAGGAGGGAATATTTTGACATCAAAAGTACCCAAAAAACCATCAACATAAGGGACATGGGTATAACCTGGATCACTTAACCACTGTAAATGCGGTAATACATTGAAGGGGACATAAGCCCACAACTCGGCACCTAAGTTACCGTTATATTGCTTAGTCGCAAAATCAAAAGTACCCGCATCAAATGCGTGAATCATTCCATCGTTCGCAGCGGCGTACACCACTTGGCGTGCATTTTTGTATTTCGCTTTATAGGCTGCATACTCTAGGTCACCAAATTCATCATCGTAACTATAACTAGGTGCTGAGGCAATAACGGGGCTGGAGCCTAAAATATCACCTAACAAGTATTTTTTGGGTGTACCGGCCTGAGTCAGCGTACGGTTACGCATACCCGTAATACCTTCTTCACCGCGAATATAATTCACAAGGTCATCAGTATTAGTCACTCTACCTAATAAAGGCGCTTTATCGGCATTAGCCCCCTTAAATAGGCCGGCAACAAATGGCTGCAAATTACCATTCACCACATTAGCAATTTTTGTGTACTGCTTGGGAATACGCGTATAAATAAAGCGCTGATTAACCCCTGCCTCCGCCTGAATATAATTCGTGCCCTGGGTCGTATAGTTTGCAACCTTATCTAAACGATCAGCCGCCGACCATACATATTTGATACTCTCGAGCGGTTGCTTATCAACGATGGCACCTGCGAGTGTTTCATAGCTAACTTGCGCTTGCCCTCGCACATCATAATCGCCGTTAAATTTAACGATTCTATCAGTGTCTGTTAATTGACTATTGCCGTCGGTATCTTCACGCAATCGGCCCTCGGCATCAATAAATAAAGCGCCAATGCTACCAAACCAAGTGACCGACTCTTTTGTGCCCGAATTATTGTTTTCTTTTAGGGCGGCAAAGTAGGTGTGCAAAATAATATTCGCGCCTCGGCTGCCTGTTGTTGCTGTCACACCCGAAGTACTCGCAGCGGGGGTTGGGCCATTTAACCCAAACAAGGCATTGAGCCCCTCTTCGAGTTTTTCGGGGTTCTCGCTTTTATAATACGATGCCTCGGGTGCGGCACTGGCGTATTTTGTGGCAAGCTCTAAAGGTGAGGGGAGTGGTGTAACCTCGCCAGAGGTAGCAAGTGTGTATTTTTTTGAGCTTTCAGCATTAGAAGCTCTACAGTTATTACACTCGGCCTTATCATACCCATTAATGCCTGAATGAGCATGAAAGCCAGGGTTAGTCACGCCGGTAATCACATAACCAAAAGCCAATGGGTAGGGCGTTGACTCCCCAATCACATTGGTGGTGACTGTAATTTCGCTAGCGCTTAGTTGATATTTTAATACACCATGCATATCTTGGTCGTAATCGCCACCTTGCTCACTATCTTCATAGTTAATATACACGGCACCCGAGGTCGCTGTTTTACTCAGCACCTTAAAGTCAACAATCGCGCAGTTACCACTACCACCGCCTCTTGTATTCTGACATGCCGGAATAATAGTCACCGTCTTGGTGCCACTCCCGACAACCACTTTAGGCAAGACCGCCGCAAACTCAATACCAAAAGTTTGTACGCGCTGCTCTACCTCGTAGCGTCCCAACCCTTTACTTAAATTATCGTAAGTATTAATGTCATTTTCAAAGGCATACTGCGCCATACCGGCAATGTCCCAACCACCTTGTAAACGCGGGGTTTCTGGGCAAGCGCCTGTCGCGCTAGTTAAAGCGGTTAATGATTTAGGCGTACACAAGCCATTATTATCTGTGCCATTACCACCCACAAAAAATTTCCCAGTATACAAGCCTTCTAAACGCCCAATATCATTGGTGAGGCCATTCAAAACTGTGTTAGCTGGGGTTGCATCAGAGGTTGCCTTACTCAACGTTAAGCCGTTGTTATCGTACGATTGCGCACTGGTATTCATACCCAATATACTTAATTTTGCACAGTAATTTTTGCTGGCATCCGCACCTTTAATCGGCGGATTCCAAGGCGCCTTTACCACACCCGCAGGTACATTACCTGCTTCTTTAATAACATTAGTACCCGTGTGTTTTGTGTAGGTATCTGCTGCCTCTTTTGCCGCAAAATAACTATACGCTTCTTGCATAATCTCACCGAGTGGGTTGCCCCAATCTCGGCACTTGCCATCAGGAAAGCTGGCTAGTCCATAACCACACTCATTTCTATAGCCCTCTGAGCCAAAGTCCCAACCGGCAATTCGCAAGGCATCAATATGGCCAATCAAACTCTCACCACTCGCGGGGGTAATAAATAAACCATTGTTAGGGTTTATCTCATCGGTAATAAAACCAACGTTTTTGCGTAAATACCCACCAGTTTTATTTTCTTTATAGCTGCCCGAAATAAGACCAAATTTAACCTGATCATCTTCGCCGTGAGTATGTAATACTCCAATGGGGCGCCATGAGTTGTTAGGGTATTGTTTACAACCGGTTAAAGCTTCGCTATCGGCTATCGCTTTAGGGCACGCCTCTACTTTTACCGTGAAATCATTTTTCACAGCCGGCTTAGCGGGCGAATTAAACGCCGGTGAAAAACCAAAGCTTTTAAAAAGTGTTTCTACTGTCGCTTTATTATTGCTCACGGCAACACCGTGATTACCCGCACGTAACTCGTCTCGGTATAAACATTGCGCTCGCTCGCCAGAGGCCCATAAAGAGTAATTACCTCTTATCGCGCGCATTAAGGGCGGGTTATCATTTCTATAGCTATAACGCTTGATATTATTTGTACCCTTTCCCGTTGTATTATGTAGCGTCGTATTACAAAACGTTATGCCATCACCCGCACCACCACTAATACTCGAGAAAGGCACTAAGCGGGCTAAGTCGCTGCCGTTATAATATTTTGCAAAACTGTGAGCATCATTGGGTAAATAGCTTCGCTCTAAAATAGTTTGCCTATAGCTCGTTTTTGTTCGCTTACCGCCATATAAAATTTTGCGCAACACGTCAATACGTGTCATTGTTGCCCAGTTTAAAAAATTACCACTCCATAAGGTTCCAGTACTACCGGTATTACAATATGAACCCGCTGGGTCAGCGAGTTTATCCATTTTAAAGTACGCATCTGCTGCGCCTTTTGTGCCTGTATAGCGATAACAACGGGTATTATCAAAGTAGCCAATGTAGCGTTTGGTTGCCTCAAAACCCACTACGCTGTCGTAGTCGGTATAGGCTTTAAAATATAACTGATGATCGTTGGACATTGCCAACATCATCATCGGCTCGACTCCAGCACTAACACTGCGCGGTAATACAGCGTATTGCCCCATCGTTTTATCGAGCGGGCCAGCAATGGTGATATTGATACCACAGGCTAATAGTACTGCTAAACCGACGGCGCCTTTTTTGATTGCGGCATAAAACATATCTTTCATATTAAAAGGCCTTTGGTAAATTGATTTTAACGATCGACTGCGCCATAACACGCGAGCGACCACCCGAACCCTCGGCGAGTGCAGTAATGCGGTAGATAGGCTCATGAGTTTTTTCATCGGGGCCATTGTTTTTATCATCTACAGTGACTGATAAATCTGCTCTTTTAAGCGTAAAGCACATAAATTCAACAATGTAACGCACAACGATACCGTTTTTTGCGATGTTTGGATCGACCTTAACCGTCTCAGTCAAAGAGGCGTTCTCCCAAATCGCTTCATCTTCCCAAATCGGTTTAAGCTGCGGGGTTGCTGGGTTGTAGGTTTTACACTCATAAGGCGCGCTTTCATCAAAAAGCCCGCGAAAACAAAAGCCTTTTTTACCGTCACGGCAATTAGCCGCAAACACTCCCTTCACATCGGTCAAGTCAGGTAAAGGGTTTGTGATTACCCCGGTAGGTAATGCGACTTTTGTAGGGGTCGCCAAATTTTGAAAGTACTGCTCTACACCACGCAAAGCCGACTCGGCTGCCTCAAAGGCTATTGCCCTATCACGTGCACTGGCAATCATTTTCATTTCTAAGTTAGTCCCGCGCATACCAGCAATACCCACAATGGTGACAATGGCCAATAATACCAACGCAACAATCAAGGTTGCGCCTTGCTGCTTTGCTGAGCTTTGCATTGCCATCATTACAGATAATTTAGTCATCGGCGGCTTCACTCCAATACATTTAAGGGGGGTAGTCAAAAAGTTCATTGGTTACGTATCCGCACAGTTGCACTCACCACTTGACGTAAGTAACGGCTTGCTGGCAAGGACGCCCCAAGAAAAGTAACAGGTTCAGGTTTATCGTGTACTGGCTTTAAGGACTGCATAAGCAAATTTATTTGTACCACAACGACTTCATCCCATTTAAGATTTGCAATGTCTGTTGACGTTTTCGCGTATGTCATGGTTTTACTACTATCTAGCGTACCATAGGCCAATTGCATATCCGCAATACCTAGGGCGAGCTCTTCGGAGCGTGTTTTAAGCGTACCGCTCTCGACCCACAGCACTTTGCGCATCAATGCTGGCATATTTTCTACAACATTAGATGTACCAATATAATAAGCATCACTCACCAGCTCAGCCAAGGTCGAACCCGCTTGAAAGTAGCCTAAAAGAGCCTCGGATGCATCACCTGGCTTAGGCAAGCCTGTAATGATTTTTTCAGTGCCAGCAGTCGTAGCATCTGCGGTTGCTCTAAACGCTAAACCTCGTGTGCAATCCGGTGATATTAAAATTAAAGGTTGCCCAGCTTTTATATTGCTCAGGGTATCACTACCGCCTGCGACCTTAACGGTACTAACCACTGAGTCAACGGCACCTTCACCAAGAATACCTTCACTTAAAGGATTGGTGCGGCGCACAATAAGAGCGTCGGTTTGCCCGAAGCGATCGGTGCCAATAAAAACGCCTGGTGCTGGATCGCCGCCGTCATAGCCATTAATACCCAGTAAGGCTGGTTGCCCACTGGTTGTTGTGGGGACCAACATTGGGCTGGCCCCTACAATAGGCGCAATATTAAATATTCCCGCAGAGCCAGGCGCACAACCAAAATAACCCGCCATTCTTAACTCGCGGCTTAAAATATCAATGGCAAAGCGTGCGTTTTCTTGAATTTGAGAAACTTCTTGGTTATCTAAAAAGCTGCGTTTACTATTCACAACTATTTGGATAACCCCGTTTAAAATAATCAAGCCAATTAAAATAGAGATCATTAACTCTATTAATGAAAAACCACGGGCTTTTTTAGTCAATACACATTTAGCAAATACAAAGGGCATCATTTAAAGCCTCACTGTTAGGGTGTAATCAATCGGATCAATACCGCTTCCAGCACCTGCATCAAGACCTTCATTTTTTAATTTTTGCTGGTTGTAAGTTATTTTAATAGTAAAGAGATCATTAACTCCTGTGACGGGGGTAATCACACCCGTACCACCGGGCAATCGCTCTGCGACCTGCGTGCTCCAAGCGGTAACATCAGCACCCGTAGTCAGTGAAGGCGCACCCTTATTGGCTCGCATACGCTCGGCCATCTCATTGGCTAAAAACAATGCCTGTGTCGAACTATAAGACTGCTGGTTGAATTTAAGTGACTCGGCCTGTAAAGCGATAACACCCAGTAGCCCTACCGCCAATACAAATAAAGCCACTAGAACCTCGAGAATAGAGGAGCCAGAGATACGTTTATGACACATTGTCTTGTTCACAGCATGCTTACCTTTTTTAGTATTGTGTGCGGTGGATATTGCCTGAGACTTAATAAAACTCTTCATCATCAACACCTAGGGCTTAACGGCAAACTTGGGCTTGTGCCGCCAGCGGTTGGTGTATGGAATTTTTCATTATGGAGGTTAGACTTATCTTGCGTAAATACCGTACGCCCACTAAGCTCCACCATCACGCCCTTTGCATAAGTCGGGTCAACGGATTTATCGCATACCACAAATGTGAAGCGCTTGCGCTCTGCATTATAACCTTGCGAATTAAATGTGATTTCAGCAACTTTTGTCGTCGTGCCGGCCTCAAAAACACCTAAGGGGTAACCGGGTTTATTCTTAAACTCTGCAATCATCTGAACCTTATCTGCCGAGTCAACATAAAAAGCTACCCAGCCATCAGTTGCCCAGTCTTTTTTTACGCATTTACCAGTCGCTGTTGTGGGCATAGGGCTAGGGCATAACCGCACTTTTACACCGCGGCTTGCCGCTTCTGTTCTGGCAGTAATCACCGACAGCGCAAATTGGTCTTGTAATGTTTCGATATTTGAGCGCGCAATGAGCCCTTTAAATGATGGCGCTGCGACGGTTAATAAAATAGCCGCAATAGCAATCACAATCATTAGCTCGACAAGCGTCATACCTCTTGATGAATTAATCATATTACTAGCACTTTATAATTAAAAAATGACACAACTACGCATGTATGCGTGAAAACACTCTGCGCCCCATTAGAGACATAAACAAATGAAGTAAATATTTTCAAGTGAATTGTAGCGTTAAAGCGGAGTAGACCACTTTTTTGACGCAAAAGATGCGATCACGGCAGCAAAAAACAAAAACAACGGCAATATGTCACAATACTGAAAATAATAGACTAATGCAAAAGAATTAAACTTAAGAAAAGTAATTCATGCTTAAATTTATTTTTACACTGAAAAATGGCTTGAACTACAACAAAAAGATTGCAAATAGATCACAGAGAACGCTAATTAGTCAAAAAGACTATAAACTACACAGATCGCCGCAACAACAAAACACCAATGGCAAAACTGAGAAGAATAGGTGCCAATACAGCAATCAAAGGAGCAAAACCAAACAAAATACTACTGGGCCCCAGCAAGTCTTGTGCCGTTTGAAAAACAATACCCACAATAACACCAGCAAAAACCCTAAACCCCATCGTCACTTGGCGCAAAGGGCCAAATACAAAAGAAATGGCAATCATCACTAAGCTTAAAGTTGCCAGCGGCTGAAAACTTTTTTGCCAAAAGGCCAACCGGTACTCTTTGCCGTTTTGACCTTGCTTTTCGAGGTATTCCGCATAAGGCAACAGCCTTTGCATTGGCAAGTCGCTGGGTTTTAGCGCAATCACAGAGAGCAATTTAGGTGATATTTCGGTTTGCCAGCGGCGACTGTCGAATTTTTCGGTGTGTATGCCCTCTGCCGTTAATTGTGTAACTACGCCATCTTGCTCAAACCAATGGTCGCCTTGGTAAATCGCCGACTCGACATACGTCATAGTCAGTAAGCGCCCATGCTCATCAAACAACATGCGCGTTAAGCCCAGCAATTTACCATTGGGTAGCACGGCACTAAAGTGCATATATTCTTTGCCCTCGCGATTCCATACGCCTCGCTGCCCAGTCAAGGCAGTAGCATGCCCTAGCGCAATTGCGCGCCGACTCTCAGCATATTGGTTTAAGGTGGGGGTCACATATTCACCCAGTACGAGTGCAATCGCTACAAACAATAAAACAGGCCGCATAACAGCCCAAATAATACGTACCACCGAGACCCCAGCGGCACGAATCACCGTAAGCTCACTGGTATTCGCTAGCAAACCTAAACCAATCAAGCAGCCCACCAATGAGGCCAGCGGTAAAAACTCGTAAATACTAGAAGGCATAGACAGTAACGTAAAAATTACCGCCTCAGAAAACACATAATTGCCCTTGAGGTTATCGAGCTGGTCAACCAGCATCGCAATCACATCTAAAGCGACAATGACTAACAACACCACCAAAATAGAGCCGGCAACACTGATGCCAATATAATGATTAATTCTGCGCATAAAAAACCTTAAGCATTAGAGCTATGCTGCTTGGCTACGGGGCGAAACCACCCGCTAATAGCATGAGTAAATGAAGGCCAAATCAACAAAATTAGCGCTAAATTCAAAAAGCCCGCATGCACAAACCACAGCAACCAAGGGGTTGGCGCACGGCCCTCATCAAGCATGCCACGGGCCGCGTTACAGGCCACAAGGTAAATCACATACAACAATATGGCAGGAATCATTTTATTGTAGCGGCCACTGCGTGGCTGCGTTCGGCTTAACGGTACAGCGAGCATTGCCACCACCATAACCAGCAGCGGCATCGATAAACGCCACTGTAGTGCTGAATTGGCTTGAGGGGTATCGGCTTCGATTAACTGCAAAGTGGTCATACCATCAATGATATCGCGCTGCTTAGCTTCGTAATCACTATCGGGCAAGTACTGCGCGTAAGAGCGAAAACTCACCACCTCATAGTTAGACTGGCCCGGCGTGCCATGATATTGATAGCCATCACTCAAGACCAAATAACGCCTGCCCGATATTTTATCAACAACGGTTTCGCCAGTTTTGGCAGTCATTAGGGCCACGCGTCGCTCTTCATCACCGGGACTGGCTAAAAACACTCGTTGTAAGCGCTTTTTATCGTCGCTGACTTGCTCGGCATAAGACACACCGCCACCACTCAATCGATGAAATTGCGCAGGCTTTAAAGTTTCGAACTCTGTGCGACTGCGCTGCTCGTCAATTAAAGCGGCCGAGGCCCTAGCGCCCATTGGACCTAAATGCAAACTAAACACCCCCACCACAACAGCCACTAATAACGACGTGGTAAGCGTATAGCCAAGCAGCGTTTTTTCACTCATGCCGCACGCTTTCAGCACAGACATTTCGCTGTCGACATACATACGCCCATGTGCCAGCAAAATGCCAATAAACAGCGCCAGTGGGATAATAAGCTCTAAATAAGACGGCAAGCGAAAGCCAATTAAAGCAAACAGTACAGACGCCTCTAATTTACCTGCGGCCGCCTCGGCCAGGTAACGTACAAATCGCCCGCTCAGAATAATCATTAATAATATGGCGCACACAGCCACCATACTCATTAATATTTCCTTAGCGATATACCGAAAAATAATCACAAAAAAAACCTTATAAGCGAAAGCCAATAAAGAGCAAAAGAATAGGACGCTTAAAATAGCGTGAAACGCCAGATGACGCTTGACCAGACTTCCCTTAAACTATAAGCCAGACCTAAAATAATAAGTCTTAAAACAGTCTGGCGATTATGGGCGTAAGCGGCGATCAAGTCTACGACAAATGCTCTCTCTACATCACCTTTGAGCGTTAACGAGTACCCACCGTTAAATCCGTACTTTGCATAACGCCGCCAACTACCGTAAAACACTCACGCCAGACAACTCAACTTAGCCTACAAACGAGACCGACTATGGATTTTTTGTGCAAAACAGCCGACTTTAATCAATTTAAAACAGAATGCACCGTCATTTTTACCGCGGCCACAAATACGTTATCCGCCATTGCGCAAAATGCTGATACCTTATGTGAAGGTCAAATAAGCCGTCTTATTAAAAGTGGTGACTTTAAAAATCAAGTGGGCAATAGCGCATGGTTTTACCCGAGCACAGGTAAAAGCGCACGTATTTTGGTCGTTGCCACCGGGTTAAAAACAGCGAATGCATCGTTAGATAGCGAAACATTCATCAGCCTAGCTGAAGCCACAGCGCAGGCGCTATGCAGCAAAAGCCTCAAACAGGCGAGCATCCATTTAAACGATATTGCGGTAGAAGATCAACCCGTGCAATGGATCAGCCAAACCCTCAGCTCACGTATCACAAGTGCTGCATACCGCTACACGCAAACTAAAAAAGTCGATGAACTGCCCTTGCTTGCCAAAGTGACTTTATGCACCGATAAAGCTCAGCTCACCGCCGCGAAAAAAGGCGCGACCTTAGGCGCAGCTGTAGGTCAAGGCATTAACACCGCACGCACGCTCGGTGATTTACCAGGCAACATCTGCACGCCCACTTATTTAGCTAACGAAGCTAAATTACTGGCCAAAAAGAGTACTAAGTTCACCACCAAAATTGTAGAAGCCGCCGAAATGAAAAAGCTAGGTATGGGCTCTTTATTGAGCGTATCTGCCGGTAGTGATCAGCCGCCTAAGCTCATTGTGATGGAATACAAAGGCAAAGCCAGCAAAGCACCCAATGTTATTGTAGGCAAAGGCATCACCTTTGATACAGGGGGTATTAGCCTTAAGGCCGGCGCAGGTATGGATGAGATGAAATATGATATGTGTGGCGCAGCCAGTGTACTGGGCACAATGCACACATTGGTTGAGCTAGGCGCACCGGTGCATGTAGTGGCCGTTATTGCCGCCGCCGAAAACATGCCCAGCGGCCGCGCCACTAAACCTGGTGATGTCGTTACCTCGATGTCGGGTAAAACGATTGAAGTGCTCAATACGGATGCTGAGGGCCGCTTAGTACTGTGTGATGCTTTAACCTACGTCGAGCGCTTTAAGCCAAAAAGTGTCGTCGATATCGCCACCTTAACCGGTGCTTGCGTGATTGCACTGGGCCATCATGCCACAGGCTTGTTTAGCAACGAGCAGGCACTCGCCGATAAACTCCTCGAAGCGGGCAAGCAAACACACGATCGCGCATGGCAAATGCCACTATGG
The DNA here is from genome assembly GCF_001292705.1 of Marinagarivorans algicola. GTDB lineage: Bacteria > Pseudomonadota > Gammaproteobacteria > Pseudomonadales > Cellvibrionaceae > Marinagarivorans > Marinagarivorans algicola. The sequence goes on along the minus strand of NZ_LGAK01000015.1, from coordinate 9,294 downwards.
GATGAGTATAAAAAATCACTCAAAAGTAACTTTGCCGACCTTGCCAATATTGGTGGACGCGAAGCCGGTAGTGTCACCGCCGCCTGCTTTTTATCGTACTTTACCGAAAGCTACCCTTGGGCGCATCTTGATGTCGCGGGTACAGCGTGGAACAGCGGCGCTAACAAAGGCGCAACAGGCCGACCCGTCTCGTTACTGGTTAACTACTTGCTCAACAACGCCTAATGCGACGCGTCTTATTTGAACAAGGATGAAAACACTGCAAGGATGCATAAAAAGATCGCTAAAGCTTAATAACACTTATAACGTTTAACTTTTTAAGGCTGGCTTGAGATAACTTAAGCCAGACACGTCATGGCTAGAATCGATTTTTATGTATTGCCACAAAGTACCCACGAGGCGCGTCTACACTTTGCCATTAAACTGTGCCAAAAAGCACTTAATCACCATCTCAAAACGGTCATTTGGCTAGACAATCATGCGCAAAGCGCAGAGCTAGATGCACTACTATGGCAAGCGCAGCCCGAATCCTTTTTACCCCACGCACTACTCCCCGCTAGCGAACCGTTGCCGCCTGTGCTTTTATGCTCAAACCAAGATATCCCTACCGATAGGCAGTACCTAATTAACCTCAGCAGCCAAGCGGCACCTAACATTCAACACTTTGAGCGCACCGCCGAAATTGTTATTCAAACCAGCCCCATACTCGAAAATACGCGCAATCACTATCGTCAATACAAACAAGCTCATCACGAATTGCATATGCACAATTTGTAGTTTTGACAATAAGGTCTATAACCATAAAGCACAGTAAAGAGCATCTATGTGCAATAACGCATAGATAAGTGCTGAAAATCGTCGATTTGTGCCATTAAAATGACACAACGGTTAAAAAGCAGGCTATATTATGCACGCGTCAAACTTTAGGGCATTCACATAATGAGCAGCAATACTAAAATACACCTCCTCAACGACTTAGAAGCACTCAGGCAACAACTTGCTGAGTTAGAAGCCTATCATCCAGAAGATGGCTCAGCACAAGAGAGCGTAACAGAGGCGCAAAACGACAATATCCCGTTGCTCGGCGATGCCGTTCTTTCTGAAAGAGAAGAAGCCATTATGGCTCGTCGTGAAGCGGTCGCCATACTTGATGCCGAGCTAAAAGAACTCGATGAAAACAACAGTCTCTCAAGCAGCGACACAGTGACACAACAGCCACTCTCGACAACGCAGCCTCTAGACGATCCATCGTCACCAGCCATAACATTCGATGACGACCTTATTAGCGATGACATAGACATTCCAGAACTCATCACAGAAGACAATGAAGACCCTCACAGCCCGCCGCCACACTTAAGCTCGAGCGCTCAGCCCGAGTCACTCATCTTAGAGATTCCCACGGTACCTACTGAGCCAACGCAGGTACCTGCTGAGCCATCATTAACTGAATCACCGCAAGCACTTGAAACTAGCCCCACAGAAGTAGACGCCAGCCCCGCTAAACTCGGGCCCGTAAACGTCGAAGCGCAACGCTCAGCCACCGAAACCCAGCTAAGCCAACACAAGACATTCAGCACCCACGAGCCCCCCCTACACGACAACACCTTTAACAATGCCTCCTTAGAGGTAGACCCCTCTATTTTAGAAGTAGACCCTACGACACTCAAAGCCAGCCCCAGTGCCTCAAACTCTAAACCCAAACCAAGCACCCACATAAGCTTTGAAGCAGAACTGACAACCGAATTAAAAACCGAGCTAAAAACTGAACCTAAAGCCGCACCAAGCCGGCAGTCCATCAAAAACGATGCTGGGCCATCTATCGCCATTAGAGAATATGCACCGCACCCCAACACAGCGCAAACGACTAGTACACAGGAACTCCCTGCTTTTTTGCAAACCGACAGTTTAATGGCAAATACGCCACCAAAAACGCAGGCAACGCTAGGCTCAATGCCGCTGCAAGTGAGCCCCGAAGACAACCCGTTTTTACCGCTTCATTTAAGAGAGAGGCTGAGTAAAAGTAAAAACTCACTACTAGAAGGGATTGCCAAATCCAGTGAGTCACTCGATGCATCAACGGCTTTACTACGCAATTTTGGGGGTAAAGCCCAAGCCGAAGAAAACATGCAACCGATGACCAGCAAAGTCACAACAGCACAACATCAGGCCCTAATTAATCACTTGGTTGCCAAATACTTGCCCGTGATAGAGGCCGAATTACGCCAGCAATTGCACGCCTCACTAAGCCCGCAGCCCAACCATCGGTATTCCACACCAGAAACCACAATGTAACCCTACAACAAGAGGAACTTTTTACTCATAACCTAACCTAAGCTGGCTGAGAATAGGATTTATACAGCGAAGAGTTATGCCTAAATTAACCTCGACACTCAAAAACAGCCACTACACCGATCGGGCTTGGGGTACACAAACATGTAAGGTAGGCGCAAACTTGCGCTATAAGCGTTATTGCCAAAACCTAGTGGCGACAATTGGCCTAGTGCTATTATTGGGCCTATCAATGGCAGGCGCGGCTGAACCCACGTTAAAAAAAGGTGATCAAACACCCAACTGGATGCTGCGAGATACCACAGGCGAATGGCTATGGCTGTATAAAGTTCTCCCACAGTATGATGCAACGATTCTCTTTTTTTGGGCCTCATGGTGCGAACAGTGCCGCGGCCTTTTACCCAAGTTACAGCAACTGCAAAACGATAATGCCAATATTAAAGTATTAGCTTTAAATGTCTGGGAGACCCAAGACCCTACCGCGTACCTCGATAGCTTAGGCATTAGCCTCACGCTCCTACCTAAAGCCGAATCAGTTGCGCAGCGCTACCAAATGGCTGGCACACCGAGCATCGTCGTTATCAACAACCAGCGACAAGTTTTATATGTTGAACAAGGAGCCAATAAAGACTCCAAATTACTACAAGCGCTTAGCCCTTTTATCACGCCAAAAAATCATACTCAGCAAACCTCTAGCTCATCGCCTCAAGCGCCCACAAGACCAGCCCCAGCAGGCAAAACCTAGCAAAGCAAGGCTTCTTTAATCGGTCGATACCGAACACTAGCTCTCATCAAACTCTTCCAGTAAATCGAGAGGTTCCATTTCATCGCCCTCCATATCAGCATTCCAGTTCACCCCAACCAATAACACATCTTCATGCATTCCCGGTAGCCACTCGTCGAGCAATTCAGCCAGTGAAACCGGTACAGGCTTATAACTCTCCCATTCATCAACACAGTGCGCTTGTGCAAACTCAGGCTGCGACCACATAGGCATTACATCGACGCTTTCGCTAATATTTGAAGGGCACAAAGCAAAGCCCTCATCCCCTTCAAGTACCCACACGCACCCGGTATCTTCTGCCTCAACCATAAAGCGTTCAAAGTTTTCATCTAAATTATCAGACAGCACTAAATCACTCATACTCACATCACCTTAAATTAGCCAAAAGCGCTTTAGTTAGCACTACACATTATATTTGCTCGCAACCGCCGACAAGCTATCGACCCTGTTAACCAAAGTTCTTATCGGCCACAAAAGGATTGCTCTTGCGCTCTTGCCCAAATGTTGACATAGGGCCATGCCCAGGAATAAAACGCACATCGTCGCCTAAAGGCCAAAGCTGGCTCACAATAGAAGTGACCAATTGTTCGTAATCACCACGCGGGAAGTCACTCCGCCCAATTGAGCCTCGAAACAAGACATCACCCACCCAAGCCAGCCTGTCTAGCCGACTAAATAAAACCACGTGCCCCGGTGTATGGCCAGGGCAATGCAGCACTTCTAAAACACTCTGCCCTACCGTCACCGCATCACCACTTACCAGCCAACGGCTTGGCGTAAACACTGGTTGCGGCTCAAACCCCATCATTGCCGCTTGCTGATCCAATATATCAAGCCAAAAAATCTTCTTTGTGCGGCCCCTCAATAGGAACACCGGTACGCTTTGCCAACTCAAATGTACCGCCCACATGATCCATATGGCCGTGCGTTAATATAATTTTTTCTAGTGTTAAACCCAAACCCGTCAACTCAGCCAACAGCTTATCGACCTCGCCACCAGGGTCGACGACTGCCGCGCGCTGTGTTTTTTCGCACCAAATAATGCTGCAATTTTGTTGATAGTGCGTCACTGGGACAATTTTAAATTTCATAATCCGCCATCAATCTACGGTATAGTCAAGCCAACACAGCTCGCCACAAACCGCTGGTTACATAATAAAAAATACTGCCGCTATTCAGAGGCCCTTCAATCAAAGATACCTTAATCAGAGATACCCGCATCAGGCGCCAATAATGATGCGTTGACTAGACCCACAAGCCACCTACGACTTTAATATGCCTAGGCTTTATGCCGCCTGCAACGTTTAACCTTACCGATCGCACCCGTGCAAGTACACCAGATAACGACTCGCACCCGACAAAGAAGGTTAATACACTTGGCGACATAGCGACAAAACTTGATGTGCCATAAAAAGCTTAACACTCGCGTGTAACCCAAACTGATTAACGCCAAATCAGCAAAGTTAAAAAATAACCCAGCATTCTAACGTGAGCTGGCTAGAATAGATATTAATAGCAATCGTTTTGGGGTTAGCAGCGCATGAGCGCAATTATTAACATGAGCGAAGATCAGCGCGACGCCTTACAAGAGGTCACCAATGTCGCAATGGGCCAGGCAGGCGACCGATTAGCGAGGCTACTCGATACCTTTGTTGTGCTCTCTATTCCTCATATCGACATCATGGAGCCGCAAGATATCGCCATGGCCTTGCAGTCGATTGACACCACCGATTCTATCTCGGGAGTTTGCCAAGGGTTTATTGGCGGGGGCATTGCTGGCGAAGCGATCTTACTATACAACGATACCAGCTTTACTGATCTTGCACGGCTACTAAAATTTGAAGGTGATCTAGATGAGCGAGCCGAACGCGAGCTTTTAATGGATACCACCAATGTACTCTTTGGCGCCTGCATCAAAGGGCTTGCCGAGCAAATTGATATGGGCTTTAGCTTTGGCCCGCCCATGGTGCTGGGTCAACACCAAAAAATCAGTGAAATGTTCGACCCAAACACCAGCGTCTGGAAGCATGCTCTCGTAACCGAAATCAACTACAAGTTAGAAGGCTATAACGTCAATTGCGACCTTCTAATCTTAATGACAGACGAGTCCATCACCCGCTTGATGCATAAAATTGACTACCTTCTCGAGTAAACTATGAGCGATAATGACTTATTGGAAAACTTCCACTGGCTAATGGACGTTCTCCAAAATATTGATGTTGGCTTAGTAATACTTGATCAAAGCTACAATATCGAGCTATGGAATAGCTTTATGCAAAATCACAGCGCCAAACAACCCTCAGATGTTTTAGGGAGCAATATTTTTAGCACCTTCCCCGAACTCTCCGAAAGCTGGTTTAGACGCAAAGTAGAGTCAGTCAAAGTATTGCGCAGTCCTTCATTTACCACATGGGAGCAACGCCCCTACCTATTTAAATTTAGGAACTACCGACCGGTCACAGGCATGACCGAATTTATGTACCAGAACTGTACTATTATGCCCATCACCAACGCGCGCAGTGAAATCACCCAAATTTGCCTCATTATTTATGACGTCACCGAAGTCGCCGCTAACCGCCTGCAGCTACAACGCGCCAACTCCAAGCTCCACATTATTAGCAAGACTGATGGCCTCACCGGCCTACTCAACCGCAAATATTGGGAGGAAGGCCTAGAGCATGAATTTAAACGCCATCAGCGCTACCAACACACCTGCAGCCTATTAATGTTTGATATCGATCACTTTAAGCGTATTAACGACACCTACGGCCACCCCGCTGGCGATGAAGTGATTCGCCAAACAGCTGCCGTAGTAAAAAAATGCGTGCGCGATATCGATATTTGCGGGCGCTACGGCGGCGAAGAGTTTACCGTTATCCTCGTTGATACCAACCAAGAAGGTGCCATGGTTGTTGCAGAGCGCCTTCGCAAAGCCATTGAAGCCAATACCATCTATTACGATGAACACGTCATTAACTACACCATCAGCTTAGGCATCTCAGAAATAAACAGCGAAATATCCAACCATACCGAATGGATAGACGCCTCTGATCGGGGTCTATATCGCGCCAAACGCGCAGGGCGCAATCAAACTCAAATTTACAACCACAATTGATTATTTCAACAAAAAATCACCTTGCAAGCACCAACCCTCTCGCTAAGACTTTACAGCGCGCACTTTAAGCTTTACCGTGCCACCGTCTAACCGATTTGGCCCAAAAACTATGTACAATCTAGCCAACCAGCTCACCCTTTTTCGCATCATCCTACTGCCTTTACTGGCAGTCATCTTTTACCTACCCTATGACTGGCGATTTCCAGTGTGTGCTATCTTATTCACCATTGGCGGTATTACCGACTGGGCAGATGGCTACATAGCGCGCAAATATAATCTGAGCACGCCTTTTGGCGCCTTTTTGGACCCTGTTGCCGACAAACTCACAGTAGCCGTGGCTTTAGGTTTATTAATCGAACTACACAGCTCCATTTGGTTTACACTTCCAGCGATTGTCATTATTTGTCGCGAAATCGTGATTTCTGCCTTGCGCGAGTGGATGGCCGAAATTGGCGCACGGGCCACCGTTGCCGTCTCTATGATAGGCAAAATTAAAACAACCCTGCAAATCATTGCTATTGTTGTGCTACTCGCTTTTGATCCTCGCCAGTTCGAAATCATGAAACTGCTTGGGCTCACTATTTTATATGCCGCGGCCATTCTCACTTTATGGTCAATGATTGTTTATTTACGCGCCGCCTGGCCAACATTCAAACAGGGCGCAGAAAAATCCAACAAGTAATACCAAAAAAGAAATTTTTTTAACAAAAACTGACTTTTTGTTAAAAAAAGCTTTGGTTTAAAAATTATTTTGTATACAATGCGCGTCCTCTTAAGCAGTAAATAAGAGGTTGAGCGACACAGCACACTAAGAAATACTTATAAGTACTTGATTAATAAGAATTTATAGGTAAAATGCCAGCCCACAAGCTAGCAGCTTAGTAAGGTTTAACAGCCTAAGCGTCGCGCAAAAAAGTAAGGCGCGATAGCAAAGCGGTTATGCACTGGATTGCAAATCCACGTAGGCCGGTTCGACTCCGGCTCGCGCCTCCAATTTTAGCCAATGCACAATTGCATAGACTAAAAAGTAGGGATCCACACCTACTATAAAAAACCCTGTATGCCCGGGTGGTGGAATTGGTAGACACAGGAGACTTAAAATCTCCCGACTTCACGGTCGTGCCGGTTCAAGTCCGGCCCCGGGCACCATTATTCTAACCCCCCGTATCATAAGGCTTTCAGCCCGATTGATACGGGGGTTTTTTATTGCCTATCACTTAGCAAATAGCGATTAAATGCCCGCTAGGTGTCAACCAGGTGTCGACAAAGCCCAAAAAGTGTCCATAGAGAATATTTAAGGCAGTTCAACGTGCACACAAAAAACCCCTCCCGCACCAACACGCCAAACGCACTCCCTCCCCCTTCAAAAACACTCACTCCCTTTCAAAACCTGAAGACCACAACAGCCCCGCACCCCAAAAAAAACAGGCGCGCAGAAGGCCAGTCGTGCCCTACCAAATCACAACACTAGGACAGGCACTCTGAAAAAACTGCTTGTCGCTAAAAATTATTTAATCGAGTCACTTATACTTTTAGGTAATTAAAGCGAGTGTATGCCCCCTGCCGGTGTTTTTAAATGCGCTAAAATTAGCTTATTAATGGTTATGCACTTCAGAGTTGAATACTAGAGGTTAGTAGCCTTGCCAATACATAAAAAATAGAAATCGAGTATATATTTAATTTAGGTCAGCTTTAGGACTTAATTATTAGTGCCGTAAACGTTTAGATCATAGATCAGACTTTTAACGATGAGGCAATGATCATCCGGTATTTTTTGAGTCAAAAATCCCAGCTTCTGTCATGACTCGTAGTTTAATTGAACGCATATGTAATGCTGGTCGTATTAATGCCTACTCCTAAAATCTCAATGAAAACCCTAAATATACCGGTGAATTATTATTTTCTAGTGTATTAGAGATGATGAGTTTGGTGGTATTACGAATATTTTCTTTGATTAATTTTTACTATAAAAGTAAAAGGGATGACATCCCTATATCCGCCAAGGCGATGTACGAAAAAATGAGTGGCAGTGACGTAAAAGTATCCGCTTTAGTGAAAAATACTGGCGCAGAATTGGCTAATATGATTATTGATTTAAAGGGTGTTATTAGGTGATGTTCGAAGGCTAATTGACCTTGATAATATTCTGGGGTGGATAGAAATTATTGTATGAAATTATACTTGGCCATTGGCAAGGACGTGTACTCGTTTTAATTATCTAAAAATATAAATAACTCGATGTAATATTTTTAGTGATAAACAGTTTTTCAGAGTGCCTGTCTTCAGGCTGTGCTGGTATTATCTTTAGTACCCAAAAGATAATACCAGCAATAATACAAGGATACTCACTCCAAAAAACACCTGCTAGAATAGCTCAGCAATTAACACCGCCCAACCTAAAGCACTCTTAAAAATTTTTGAGTGAGTGTCCCTGCAAGTGTTTTAGTTCGTGAAAAACTAAAAAAGCCGCTACACCTAGGCGTAGCGGCTACAAAATTGCGCCGTATTTAAAACCTATTACAATACGTCAGGGTCATTTAATAAAGCATCATGCATCTCGGGTATTAGCTGTCCTTTTTGCCCTGCGCATTCACTGGTACTGGGAAAGCCTTTTGGCCACGTGAGATTGCTGGTTTTTAACCAGTTTTTTATCGTTGCGCTGTCTGTTTTTTGTGGGAGGTATTCGCCGGTTACGCCAGTTTTGAGTGTAGCTCGGGCTGTAAGGTCTTGCTCATAATGCACAAATGTATCTTTTAGTTTAGTGAAGCCTTGAACGGGATTATTGATTAAATGAGATTCATATAACTTGCGCCACACTAAAATGTCAGGGTGCATATCACCATCAAAATTGCCAATAAAAATTTTGGCATAACCACGGTAACCCGGCAGGCGATAGGGGTGTAAAGAGCTGGCTACCATGGCAGATTGATACTGCGCGGTAGCGTCTGCATTTTTTAATGGGCGCTGATTAAACGTTGCTGTTTCCGTAGTACTTAACCAATCAGTAATGCTGTAACGTATCATAAATACCGTTTTTTCATAGCTAGGCGAAAACATCACTAAGTCATTGCCTAAAAAAAGAATCAGCTCAGCAGCCCCATCACCC
>NZ_LGAK01000014.1 GCF_001292705.1 Marinagarivorans algicola | reverse complement strand
TCATCAATATAAACGGTCAGCTTTTCCCAGTTTTTATTTAAATAAGCTATGGCTGTTCCCGCTTTGCCTTTGGGCAAGGTGGTGGCTAGGGCTTTATCGAGCCACTCACGTATTTTTTGCAGGTGCGGTTTACTTTTTTCCTGCCGGATGCGGTAGCGCTCTTCCGTACTTTTATCTTTAATTCCAGTTTCGATAGCGTACAGCTTTTTAATCATTTGCACAGCCATATCCGCTTTACTGATTTTCCCTTTCTGACTCGGCGCGGCTTTTTGTGCTTCGGTAAATTTTCGGCGTGCGTGGGCCATGCAGCCTAAGTTGACCACATCATCACGCAGGCCTATTTTGTGATAGCCCGCATAATCATCGGTTTGTAGATACCCCATATAATCAGGCAGCAGTGATTCTGCCGCGCACGTCGTACGCCTCGGATCATAGTCAAAAAGAATGATGGGCCGATACTTATCGCCGGTTCGCCGCACCCACATATAACTTAAACTTTCAGGCGTTTTATCGGCTTCTTTTAAGACCTGAATCCGCGTTTCATCCATGTGAACATAACCACTGCCTAATAAGTGATCATTTAACAGGTTGTAAAGTGGCTGGAGAAGGTTTCCGCATTTAATCATCCAGCTAGCCATTGTATTGCGAGGTAAATGCACATTAATTCGCTTGAATTGCGCTTCTTGGCGGTACAGCGGTAAGCCGTCTTGATATTTACTGACCGCAATGTGCGCCAAGAGACCCGCGCTTGCATTACTTTTTGGAATCGGTTGCTTGGGGAGGCTTGCCGTGGCAATGCCGCTTTCACAGGCTTTACAGGCATACACTTTTCGCGCATGCACCAAGACCTGAATAACGGCAGGAATAATGTCCAGCTGCTCACTGGTTTCTTCGCGGATGCAGTCTTTTTGACAGCCACATTCACAAGTTTTTTCATGTTCGGGAAGGTCGTGCGTAATGTGCACGCGAGGCAAGGATTTAGGTAACGCTTTGCGGCCTGATTTTTTCTTTGACGCTTTAATGACTGCAGACTCTTCCGACTCGATGATGACGGCAACGAGCTCTGCCTCCTCGGATGCTTCTAATTCCGTTTCATCAAAAAATCCGAATTGCGAATAATCTTTCTCACTACTTTTACCAAATTGTCGATAGCGATAAGAGCGCACCAACTCTTCTAAATGTTCGATGCGATCTTGCTTTTGAGTGATGGATTTATTCTTTTCCCCCAGTAGCGACTGTTGCGCTAAAACCAATCGTTTTAGCGCTTCAACTTCATCCGAATTTGTATTTTTAGAGGGAATAATCATGCGCTGGATTATACCAAAAATACTAGCTCATCGCTGTGAAATTCAGTGTGTTATGAGGTTTGTTGTTGAAAATATCCAATCCGTCCAATAAAAGATTGAGCTCATAACCATCAATAATAACAGGCTCGCCGTCAGTCGGTTTAAGCCAGGTAAAGCGCTGCTGCTCTAGGCGCTTGTACCACAGTACAAAACCATTACGCTCCCAGTACAATAATTTAATTTTGTCACGCGCACGATTACAAAATACAAATAGCGCGGGTGACAGCGGATTCAGCTCAAGCTCTTGCTCAACGATAGCCGCCAGTCCGTTAATTGATTTACGCATGTCTACTTTACCTGCATACAAATAAACCTGTGCCAAGCGATCAGGTCGCAACATGGATTAAGCCCTGCGCTTTTAGCGTTATAAGGGCAGCAGCTAAAGTATCGCTCGATAGTTCAATGATGGTGTGATCTTTTAAAAGGACTCTCACAAGGGCAGCACGATGCACCGCCACTGGAATGAGCTTGGGTTTGGGTGCGTTATCCTCGCTCAGTCGCTGCCGCCAATAGTGCAAGTTGTGAGCCTTAATATCCTGCTGTGAGCAATACTCTTTTTGCGATAACCCGCTAGCCTGCCAGTCAGCGATGTGTTTCCCCCAATATTCGACCTTATTCATACTGCCATACCTTTTATTGATGATTTGCAGTTAGCTTAGCGAAAGTGCGCTGGGCTTATAAGATGGGGTTTGTGGATCGCTTACATCACTCACGGCTTCTCGCTCAGCCTTAGAGAGTTCCTCGCGGGCCATATACCGCTGCACAATCGGCGCCCCTTTAAACAAACAGCACCAGCGCTCTAAAACTTCTTTGGCAGACCATTGAGCCGCTTCTTCGGGGTTGAGTTTGATGACGAGGTGCAGGTGGTTACTCATGACGGCGTAGGCGCAGATATCGATGGCAAATATGGAGCTTAATAGCCGTATGCGCTGCTCGATCCAGCTGCGCCGATGCTCATAGCTTTTGCCATTAAATTTATCATAGCCACACAAAAAACTACGCCTCACGCAGCGCGTTGTGATGTTGTAAAAAGCGGTATCGTCTATCGAAACCAATTGTTTGCGCGGCTGTGCCATGTCTGCTTATCCAGTGTTTTATGGTTTAACGTTAGATAAGGTTGGGGAGTCAGTCAAATAGCGGTTTGCTTTAGGCTTTGGGTTCTTTATACTCGAAAGGTATTTTTGGGTGTGTATGTCCTTGAGTTTTTTTATTCGTCAGAATGTTTGGGGTGTCCCTGATTATTGTTACCGTCGCCGCAGTAAATAACACGGCCCATTTCCACATCGCCGCTGGTGCCACCGGCAAGTGTTACACTGCCGGCGGCACCGCCGTGTTTAGCGCCTTCGCCCACTTCTGAAAACAATACAACCAGAGTGTCGTCTAGCATGCCCTTGCTTTGCAGCTGCTCTAGCGTGTAGGCTAATAAAGAATGGTACCAGCGCACTTGCGCGACGTGGGGCACAGCACCGGGGTTGTGCGATGCGCTATGGCTTGCATGCTCGTTATACCAGCGCGTCATGGCGCTGACCGGTTGCTGATTAGGACCAGATTTAACGCCTTGGGCCAATGCATCTTGCGCCATTTGCCAACACTCATCAAAAGAGTAATTAACAAGATTACCGTTTTCATCACCTTTTGATAATTGCAAAGTGGCCACTTTGTGTAGCCCACAGGCAAAGGCGCCAACAATATTGTCGACTTGCGCGCGCGCTAAATGCGGGAACATTTGCCACTCGCTTTGTGATAGCGCATTGTTCGATTGCGCGTAAGGGTCAAAACCACTTAGACAGGCATGCCAAAAATAATGAACTAATTGCACTCAAACCGGATGCCGTACAAATAGCATTAAACCCTTTTTCCATTTTTGAAATTATATATTCAAATTCTCTACATGTAGGAGTGCCAAATCTTCCGTAGACTGGGAAAGTATTTTTTAATTTATCATTCAGGGCTGCATCCATTTCAGTTACATTTTTATATAGAGCTGTAGAGCCTTTATGGATCGGAGTAGCTGCAAAATGGTGCTTGAAATGAGAGCTTTCTTTAACTAGTTGTGTATCAACATGCTCAAACTTATTTTCCATAACTATTAATCCTCACTACATATCTCTATGTTGGTACATACTTTCTTTCCTAGTTCTTTCAATCCCCACTCCGCCCAAGAAGCATCATAAATAGAAACATTTTTGAAACCGGCAGAAAGTGCACAAACCCCCACAATACAAGCAGTTACTCCTGAGCCACAATAAATAACAAGATGATGATCTTTGCTTATTCCTCGAGAAAAAAATTCTTCCTCGATATTTTCAACAGGAATAATTTTATTTTCACTAAAGAAAATATTAAAAGGCATATTTAAAGCAGTTGGAATATGCCCTGATTTTAAGTTAGCTCTTGCTTCATTCTCTTGACCTAAATAACGAGCTTTTGAACGTGCATCAATGATTCTAAAGTTTCTGTTGTCGCCAATTGCTTTCTCTATTAGCGTAGAGTTACAAAATAATTGAGCCTCGCCATTTTCACCAACGTCTTCTTTACAGGTATTGTTATATTCTATTAGTGTATTATCGGTTGGTAATCCCTGGCTTAACCAGTCCTTCAAAGTTGAATTTAAAATAAATACATTATGATAACCAATAGCCTTTAACATCCACCACAGTCTTGGGCCGGCGTAAATACTATCTTGTTCATACAATATAATGGTTTTATCAGTACAAACTCCAAGCTCGGACAATCGCTTCTTAAGCAAATCCGTTTCAATCATCATATTGGGATACAAGCTACTATCTAGTAGGCTATTTAAGTTAACCTGAACAGAGCCTTGAATAAAGTAGTTTACACTATGGGTAGAGCTCTTCTTTACGCGTGATAGAAACTGCACGTTTATAAAAAGAGTTCTGTCGTCTTCAAGCAAATCAAGAGTATCCATTGAATTCAGAAAAACTTGGCCATGTAAATCATTCACATTAATTATTGACAATTGATTTCTCCCATAAACAATTTTGTAAAAACCAATCTGCTGCACTTTTTAATTTCTCTGAGACTTCATCACTGTTAGTACCCTTTACAACAAATCCTGCTAAGAATAACCCTGACTTAATAGCGCCATCGAATTTCATTCCTGCATTGCCCGTATAAAATGAAGATATTATAAATTCAGGCTCGGGCTCTTTAGGCAAAGACTTTAACAACCCAACTTGAGGCTGTACGGTAATCCACCCTCCCTGATTATAATTGTAATCAATTGGAGAGCTTAAGTTGCATTCCGCTAATAACCACTGTTTATCAAGATCTAGACCAAAGTTATCTTTAAATAAAAATGGGATCATGGCTCCGCCTGTCCTGCTAGCTATTTCGCAAAACACAATATCCTCGTTTTCAGTTACCCAGAATTTTGCATGGAAAGCCGTATTTGTCGTCTGTGGTACATAAAGGTCACCCAACCTTTCATAATCAATAGTTTTACCGGCCTTTTTGGCCTTGACTAGCGCCGCATTAATATACCAATCAAAGTCATAATACAGGGACACCCACCACAAAAAAACACCCGCTAGAACAGCCCAACCTAAAAAACGCGGAATTATAGTCTTATTACTTCCAGCTATCAACACCGTGTTAATTATGGCGTTAGGGTATATATTCAGACAGGTCGAATTCAATTGAATCGCTGAACATGAAAGACATTTTGAGGGCACCCAAAAAACTTTGCGCATAAACTAATCAGCCCCAAAGCTGGCCAAATTGTAATAAAAACAAAACAAAAAAAACAAAGCTCACAGATCACTTTAGTGCGGAGGTATTACGGGGGAGCTTTAACTGCAGGCTAAAAAATAGCGCCCATTAATAAATCATCAATACAAAAAGAATACTAGATACAGCGTTTAAATTATGGAAAATAACGTTAACCCAATATTTTTCTTGAAGCGGCTAGCCCTTTAATCCACTGCTGATGCATTTTTTTTGCACACGTTGCAAAACTCCTCTGCGCCAATACAATGGTGAAAGCTGGATTCAATCTTCGGCATATTATCGAGCCAATCATCGGCATCAATCCCTAAGCGGTCGAGTATTGCAGGGTAACTCTGGTGAATATACCCCGTTTTATTCGGTAATATCGCGCGCCCTGCCCAATCAATTAATTCAAGATAGTCTTGCCAATAAAAAGGAATAGCACCCGTCGCTCGCTGCCCTTGATGAACAGCATCAATAATAGGCATCGTACTTTTAACTGGTGGCCTACAAAATTTTGCCAATTTAATTGGTGCTGAAACAGTCTTATTTGCCCCTTTTTTATGCGATACTTTTTTAGCGCGGCTCTCCCTTGCAAGAACTTTGATCCGCTGCGCAATAGCGGTAAAATCACTCGACTCTGGCAACTGCGCCATACCCGCACGCACAGGATTTAAATCGACATACGTCATACAGGTTAGAATGGCCTGCTCATCCAGCAACGCCTGGCTTTTAAAACGCCCTTCCCAAAACCGGCCGGTACACTTATCTTCGGCATTGGCTAGCTTAGCAATATGCTCATTTAAACAGCGCATAAGCCAGCTAATATCACACAGACGACCACGCCATTGCTCAACTAACTCATCCGCTTTACATTGCTCAGTGTCATTTAAGGGCTTATTTTGTAGCATTTTTAGTGTTAAAGGGCTCCCACGAAACAGTCGCATCCATCGACGAATAACGGTTTTATCACTCCCGCATTTATGATTTGCCCCGCTCGCATTCTTACTTAATCAAAAAAAACACCCCAACAAAAGCCTTATACCTATCGCTTTTATTGGAGTGCTTTTCATCGATCACTCAGTATTATTGCTTGTCGTTACTCAAGCGCAATATGAATACTTACCTTTACACAACTCCACCAGACCAAGGGCCGCCGATATTATTGGCGCCTGCCAGCCTAGCAATATCACCAAACAACTGATGGGTACCCCATACGCGGTTGCCGTTGTTATTACCGTCGCCGCAGTAAATAACACGGCCCATTTCCACCTCGCCGCTGGCGCCACCGGCAAGCGTTACACTGCCGGCGGCACCGCCGTGTTTAGCGCCTTCGCCCACTTCTGAAAACAATACAACCAGAGTGTCGTCTAGCATGCCCTTGCTTTGCAGCTGCTCTAGCGTGTAGGCTAATAAAGAATGGTACCAGCGCACTTGCGCGACATGGGGCACAGCACCGGGGTTGTGCGATGCGCTATGGCTTGCATGCTCGTTATACCAGCGCGTCATGGCGCTGACCGGTTGCTGATTCGGGCCAGGTTTAACGCCTTGGGCCAATGCATCTTGCGCCATTTGCCAACACTCATCAAAAGAGTAATTAACAAGGTTACCGTTTTCATCCCCTTTTGATAATTGCAAAGTAGCCACTTTGTGTAGGCCACAGGCAAAGGCGCCTACAATATTGTCGACCTGCGCGCGCGCTAAATGCGGGAACATTTGCCACTCGCTTTGTGATAGCGCATTGTTCGATTGCGCGTAAGGGTCGGCGAGGGCATCAGGGCTAAAGCCGCATTCACCCACCTGTGTACCCGCTTGGTCGCGTAAGCGAATTAAGGCATTGGTGTGAAAGTCGATCTTAGATTGGCGCGCATTGGTGAGTGTGGCGTCACTTAGACCATTAAAGTCCGACAAAATGGCTTCGTACATCGCCTTTTTAGAATCAGAAATTCCCTCACTTGGACCAATCCGCAAAGCCAACTTATTGGCGACATCGCGTGGGTTATTATTGGGGATAGGGCGGCTTTTACTGTCGTAGCCACGGGGTTTAGAAATCATAATGTCTTGCTTGGGGCCGGTGCGCACCCCCAAACTTAAGACGCCCTCATTGCCGAGTTGTTCGGCAATCAAGTGATCAATACTGGCGCCATTAAAATCAATTTGATTATTGCCGGTGAGAATACCGCGCATATCGTTATAGTGCGCGCCAGCGCCGGGGCCTACATCTAAATTTAAATTTTTGAGCACAATCATCTTATTGTGCCAAGGTGTTAGCGGCCCTAAGCCAAAGCTGAGTTCTGAGCTGGTTGAGATAGAGCCGTTATCTTGCTGCGGCCGCCAAGCGTGAGGGACCACGCCGTTAGGGTAATACATAAAAAGTACGCGTTTTGCGCCACCGGCAGCATGTGCTTTTTGGCCTAACATTTGGCTGGCAAAAGGCAAAAGTGCCCCGGTTTTTGCCAAACCAAAAAGAAACTTACGTCGCGCGGTATGGGTCATGTTATTCATTGTGTTCTCCTCAATTAGCGACGTACGCCAAAGGCTTGTGAAGTGGTTAAATCAATAAGCATATCGAGCATGCCACCGCCGTTGCGCAAATCTTGGCTATAGCTACGAATTAAGAGCTCATCGCCTTCACTGCTTTCGTTACGTCCTACGGTATAGCGGTAAAATTGACGAGAAAAACATGCCTCGCCTTGGCCGCTATCGGCAATCAATGCCGCAAGCTCGGGCACCGAAAAGTAAGGGAAGCTTGTACTATCGGGATCGAGTACGGTTTCGGGTGAATACAAACTTTTAATCGAGCCTGAGTCATCGATAGGTTGCGCGGTGCCATTACCTAGGGTTTCGCTTGTACGGTATAGGCCGCTGCTATCAAAGCGCTCAAAGCCAAAGCCTACGCCGTCAATATATTGATGGCAAGTAGCGCATGCTGGGTCGGCGGTATGCCTTGAGGTAGCGTCGCGGTTACTATCGCTAGGCTCGAAGGTAATATCGAAGTTAGCAGCAGCCGGTGGCGGAAACTCCTGGCACATAATGGCTTCGCGTACATATACACCACGCTTAATGGGGGCGGGGTTTACGGTGCTGGTACGCGATGCTAAAAAGCTGCCGTGCCCTAAAAGCCCCGAGCCCGAGCGCTCATCATCTGCCGGGAAAAATGCCCGCGTCCAGTTGCCAGTAGGTGCAATACCGTAATGCGCCGCAAGCTCGCTATTGGCATAGGTGTAGTCGGCACTGAGCAAAGTATTAAACGGTGCATTATCACGAATGCCTGCCATCACAAAGCGAATGGTCTCTTCTTTAAAAGCATCAACAAGGCTAGCGCGGGTAATGGCTGGGAAGGGGTACTGATTGTTGATGAGCCAGCCCGAGGCAAACCGTCTTAGCCCTTGCTCTGAACGAGGATCGGCCAGTAAACGCCGTGTTTGCTGCTCGATATTTAAATTGCCTGCTTCAGCTGCATCGAGCAATGTTGCATCGGGTGTAGTCACCCAAAAAGTGTAGGCTAATAACGTGGCCATCTCGTAGTCGGTGAGCTCGTACAAGCCTGTGGTGCGATTCAGCTCGCCGAGTTCTGAGCGGTACATAAAGTGCGGTGACATTAAGAGCCCTTGCACCACCGTTACACCATCTTCGCGGGCATCGTATAAAGCGGCATAGCGCTGAGCTTCGGCGTTGCTTAATGGTCGGCGGAATATTTTACGGCCAAGTTGCTGCACCGTACACACTCTATTATTACCGCAACCAGAGGCTAAGCCATTAAAGCCTGTTGCAGCAATGGCAATATTCGCGATTTCGTTGGCGGCAATATCAAAGCCTAAGGTTCGGTCGTTGTCAGCTACCAAAGTTGAGGCGGTGGTGTAGTTTCTAAAAGTACCATCGGCCGGTACCGACGACATAATGGTATCGCTAAAGGCGATGCCAAAAATATCGCGTACAGAGTTGAGATATTCGGTGCGCGTGAGTAAGCGCAGATTGCGTGTATCTAAACTTGTACCCACACACTCTGACCCGCTGCATGCACTCCATTCGTCATTGAGTATCATTTTGGCAATACTAAAAGCACAGTCGCCAGGTGTTGTACCGGTACACGCGCTGGGGTTACCCAGTGGCATAAAGTTACTGATATAGCTCGAGAGCGAATCTTGTGTATAGCGGTTGCTAGTATGTAGCTGGTTAATCGCTAGCGAAACACCCCCAGAACCATCGGCACCATGACACTGTGCGCAGTTGCCGGCATACAAGGTACGCGCGGCACTGTAGTCGGTGGCATCGGCGTTAAATTTGGCCTGTAGCGAAATACCCTGTTCAGGAATGAGTACTTGAATAGATGTTTGTGAGGGGTCGCTAATTATGTAAGCTATGCCATCACCACTCCAGCCGTTAAATTGTGTACCTAAAGGAGGGGTATCAGCGGTTACCGTCACTACGCTACCCACAGCAAAATCGAGTGCGCCACTGGGTGTACTACCGGCAATAATGGCCAAACGCGAGAGCGCCGTGCTGGGTGCTAAGGGCTCCCACATACCATCTTTATATATTGATGCTTGTTTAATGCCTAGCAGGTCATCGGTTTTGTCGCCGTTGGTATTATTAAAAATAACATTCACTTCGCCATTAACCAGCACATCAGGGGCAACGGTATAGCGCCAAATACCGTCGGCATTTGGCCCCGTCATAGGAATACCCGGCCAATCGGCAACGGCCGTGACTTGCCCATTGGTTTCGGTCCATACATAAGCCGAGACTTGGGCCCAATTAGAATTAGTATTGTCGTACTGCAGCACAAAATCTTGGCGTGCTTGGGTAATGTCTAGCGTTTGGGCGACTCCTTGGTAGCGAGCGGTTACTTGGCCGTTGCCGTTGGCAATGCGGGTTACTAAGCCGGTGCTATTAACTGTTATTGCATCGGTGCCGCCGGTAACCTCCCATGTCACCTCGCCAAACAGGTTAATGTTTGAGCCGTCGTTGCGCGTACCAAAAGCGACTAATTGCTGCTGATCTACTAACGCTACAGTTGAGGGAGCTATCTTTAAGCTAGTGACTGACACATCGGAGTCGGTCACAGTAATCGACAAAGAAGCTGAGTCGCCACCGGCTTGAGCACTTAGAGTCGTCTCACCAACAGTATCGAGTGCAATAGTGAGTGTATTGCCGGTCAGCCCTGCGGTATTAATCACATTGCTGTTGCTCGATGACCAAATAATAGGGCCGGTCTTATTGGTTTGAAAGTCGTTATCTAATAAGGCCGTTACCGTCACATTTAGGGTATCGCCAAGCAAAAAGCGTGTATTGTTGCTGTTTAACGCTAAGCCGATTTGCTGCGCATCGGCGGCGTTAATCCATTGCTCAAAAAGCGCTTGTGCCTGTGGGTTGGTATGGCGAGAGCCTTTAGGCATGCGGTTGCCATCACTGGTTTGATAGATGTAAATCAAACTATTATTAGGCTCAAACGGGCGCAGGCGTGCTCTACCTGTGCTGCTGGGGTCAATCAGGCGTGTGTCGGCTAGCGGGGTATCGAAGCGCAAATCCATAAACCCACTCGAATGACAATGCGAGCAGTTAGTATCAAGGTAGGCGCGGGCGCGTTGACCGCTGCTTTGGCGCGTATCATCAATGGCGGCGTAACGGTCGTAGCTATCGGCACTGCCAATGTTATCGCTAAACAAGCCCACATAATCAAAGGCCTCTAATTGGTTATCGATGACGCCGTTATAATCAAAGTCTTTATTCCATTGGCGAGTATGCAGGGCTAAAGGCTCTTTACTGCCGCTACCGGTATGGCAGGAGCCGCAATCGGCAGAGGCTTGCACGGCACGCATACGCGGGTCTATGCCGCCATCTAAGACATCACGTGTTTGGGTGACAAGATCGGCATCAGTACCGTCTGCGTTCCAGTAATAGTTAGCGGCTTGCCAGTTACCCGTTGCCTGCTTAAATAGTACAGAGGTCGTAAAGGGCTTTTGTGTATTACCGGCGGCCTTGACACTTAAATGTTTAACGGCCACCGAGCCAACAGGCAGCGCCCAATCACCGGTTGCATCAAAGTCGATGGTGGCATCGTTAGGGATAGAGATAAAGTGCTGGGTTTGCGCGCCGTCAAACCAACCGTTGCTATTGATCTCGTATTCAATAACGCCGCTCACTGGGGTTAATGTACGCAAGTCAGAAAACAAACCTGTCGCCGATAATTTGGCTGGGATAACAGCGGCCTCTGCATCGTCGTCAACAATTTTATAAATAGTCGAATTACCACCGTACTCAACGCCATAGGTTGAGACAAACAGCTCTTCGCCGCTGAGGTCGGTACCGAACGACACGATGTTTTCGGGAAAGGCATCACTAATGAGCGCTTTGGCGTCTCCATCAACAATAGACCATATTTTTTTAGTGACATAATCACCAAAAATAAAGCGCCCTGTTAAACCCGGTAATTTGTTGCCTCGATAAACAATACCGCCAATAATTGAGAAACCTTCGGGTTGAAAGTAGCCTTCGCGCGGCGGCTCAAAATCGGTGATGCAGTTTTTAGCGGGGTCGCCGCCGAGCTCTTGGCGGTTGGTGGTACCTTCGCAGACTGGCCAACCGTAGTTTTTGCCTTTTTGAATGACATTCACTTCTTCAAAACCAGCTTGGCCTACTTCTGTTTGCCAAAGCGTGTAAGGGGCTTCTGTGTCAAACGACCAGCGCCAAGGGTTGCGGTGGCCATAGCTGTAAATTTCGGGCCGAAAGCCTGCAACGCCAATAAAAGGGTTGTCGTTAGGGACGGTGTAATATTGATTGTTCAGCGGGAATTCTAGCGGTTGAATACGAATTAATGAGCCACGTAAATTAGTCGTATCTTGCGCGCTATTGTTGGTGCGCCCATCAACATCGGGGAAGGGGGTAATGGCACTATGGCCGTAAGCACCATCGCCCACACTGAGGTACAAGTAGCCGTCTTCGGGATGAAACTGCATCATGCCGCCTTTGTGGTCGGGGCCCGGTTGCTCAATACGCAACACTTCAACATTAGAATTTTGCACAACGCGGGTTGGGTTGCTGGGGTTGTTGATTGTCCAGCGTTCTAAAATGGCATCGCCATGGTCACCGTTGGGGGCTTGCTCGTTATCATCGTTACCCTGAATGTAATAAATGTAGATAAAACCATTGGTGGCATAGTTAGGGTCAAAAGCCATGCTAAGTAGGCCTTGCTCATGGTAGTTGCGCACATTTGATTGAATATTTAATACTTCGCGCACTTCGCCTGAGGTAACGGTTTCTTTGTTAGGAAAAACAAAAATAGAGCCGGGTTTATCGACAACAAAAATCAAATCATTAATGCCGTCGGGCAAAATCATAACCGGTGATAAAAACTGCCCATCTAAATTAGGAAAGGCTTTTTCGAAACGGTAATTACCTGCTGATACGTTGCCCGAAATAGGAAACGCTAGCGGTTGTGCAAGCTCTGGCCTTTGATTCATACCATGGCCGGTATCTGCGGGGGTAACGGTTAATGTAAAGGTGTCTTGTACGGTGGTTGTGCCGTTACTGAGTGTTAAGGTCACGACATGTTGGCCGACCGTATTTAATGCCGGTGTTACAGTTGGCGAGCCTGTTAGCGCGCCGGGCCAAGCGCTACTGGTCCAGGTAGCTGAGGTGTAAGCGCCTTGTGAGCCTGCGGCCGAGAGTACAGTGTTAGCGCCTTGGGCGACACTGCGATTGTCGCCGGCTTCAGCACTGAGCGTTGGCGCTGTATCAAATCCGCATGCCGACAAGCTTACCCAAGTGTTGTCTTGGTAGCAGGCATTGCCGTTAAAGGTTAAGTCGCCCGTTTGGTTGGCGCCTTTGTTGTTAAATATGATATTGAGGCGGGTGGGCAGTGTATTGCCAGCGCCTAAGTAGGGCGTAAAATCAAAGCAGTAGTACTCACCTACAGCTGTCATGGCGCGTCCAGGCCACTGGGGTAAATTATTGAGTGAGTCTTCGGGGGTGGCCGCCCAGTAGTAAATGGTGGGCTCTGCAAAGTTTTGAGCATTATCAAAGCACAGCGTATTTGCGCCTATGGGCTCTGGCTCGGGATCAGGTTCAGAAGTGGTAAGGCTGGCTTGAATTTCTTTGGTGACATCATTAAAGGTAATGGTGTAGTCCCCTGGGCCTGTTGAAATCAAAAAGTCGGCATTAGGGTAAGCTTCGTTCCAATTATTAAAGCGTGCAATTTTGAAGCGTGGGTTATTGGTGCTAAAGGTTTGCGTGATGGTCCAAACACTGTTGGTCTCATCATAAGTCATAGGGCTGGCGCCCCAGTTGTTGGCGGTACCTCTAAAGTACGCCTCATTCCAAGTACTTGGCGCAGCCAATCCAGGAATGGGAAGTAGGCAAGCGGCAATCACAAGTGTTGAGGTGAGTTGCCGCCCCCATTTTTGAGCGGTCAATAATCGCTTTCTACCTACAAATTTGAGTAAGTTGGTAGAAAATATGAAAATACGACTCATGGCGTTTTCCTTTTTGAAAAACACTCAGGCACATGAGCGCATATTAGCGCTCCAGACCAGAGAGACATTTGAGTGAAGTAATAGACAGGCTATTACTGCTAGGCTATTACTGCTATGTGCTGTTACTGATTAGAGTTAAACAGTAACGATGAAATTTATTGATTATTGTTAAAAACTGAAAATGACTAAAAGCATACAAAAATGTTTGTATGACTGCCTTTAAAGGGTTTAGCGTTAAAGTGGATCGTGCCTTTGGCTTTGCTTAAATTATTCAGCAGTGCGCAAGGGCTTTATAGATACATCTACGCAGGCCCGCATGGTGCGAGTATGTAAAAACAGCCATTTTTTATTATTTTTAGCAGTTTTTTTATCCGTAGATACTGGGTGGCCTGTATAAAAAGTGTGATGAAGTGTGTGTCAATCACCACAATTTAGACATATCTAATGGGTTAAATATGACCGAAGTAGCAAGCCTCAGCAATATGAATACGTATTCATTAGAGGGTGTCTTTTTAACGTGCGCATAGCGATATGTTGAATTAAATACAGATATTATTACGCTTTTGGTCGGGCGGTCTTACTGCAATAAAAACAGCAATAAAGTATACGCTTATTATTGCTGACGCTAAGTCAGGTGTTTGACGGGCTGGTATTGAAAGTGAATACAGTGATTAATGATGATCATGAATTCAGAGATGGTGAGGTAGCGCACACTTAGTGTTATTTTTAAGCTCGCATTTACATGCCAGTATTGTAATATGAATGGGCATATTTGCGACAGATTGAGGTAATTTGTGTCATATTGTCGATCCCTCTTTAATGAATAACATCTGTCTTTCTTAGGTCGAATAATTCTAAAAATACTTTTTAGAGGGGTTAATAGCGGAATGATGTCATTTTTATCATCACAGCGTATATCGGTAGGTGTTTGTTCTTTGGTTTTACTCTCGGCGTGTGGTGGTGGTGGCGGTAGTAATACCCCCAATAGCACCTCAACAACATCAGATACGGGCACTGCCAGTAGCACCGTGAGTACCGGCGCCAGCAGTAGTCGTTCAGCCGCTAATAGTAGCTCAGCTGCTAATAGCAGTGTCAGTGTTGATAACAATATGGGAACCGCGAGCAGTGTGAGCAATACGGCTAATTTCTCGATAAATGAATTGGTCGACCCCAATCCTAGTGCGCTGGTGGAATACGGTCATGAGGTGGCGGTACTGGCCAATGGTAATATTGTTGTTGCTAAGCCTGATGATGATGCCAATGGTCTCAAAAGAGCTGGTTCTGTCCATTTGTATGACGCTAGTACGCAAAATATTATAGCGACGATTAATGGCGATGATGATGATGACTTTTTGGGTAGCAATGGCATTTATGCATTACCCAATGGCAATTTTATTATTGCATCGGTAAGCGATAATACTCCAAGTGATTCCTCTGTGGGATCGGTTAAATTAATTAATGGCGTTACAGGCATACAAATAAGCGTATTTGAAGGCGTGAAGACTTCGGATCAAATGGGTGATGCGGGTATTGTCGTTTTTGAAAATAATAACTTTGCGATTGCATCCCGTAGCTTTAACCCCGCCGGTGTCAGTGGCGCAGGTTCGGTTATCTTGGTTAATGGCGATAGCGGTTTGCAGGTAGGCAGTACGATTTCAGGAGAAAGCGTCGAGGCGTTTAGTCAAATTGATGTTTTATCACTCGGTAATGGCAAGTTTGTTGTTGTCTCGCCAATGAGTGATGCGGTCGGCCTTGAGAATGCTGGCGCTATTCGCTTATTTGATGAAACAACAGGTGATCAAGTCGGTAGCACGTTGATGGGGAATGCGGCTAATTATCAACTGGGTAGCGAATCTACTCGGGTATTAAGTCACGGTCATTTTGTGGTTCATTCTAGGAGTGCTGATCACCCAAGTTCTATTCGATTAATTAATGGTGAAAATAATACACAAATAGGCGATGCGCTTATTGAGCCTTCACTGAGTGTGTTATCGCGCAATGTGATTACTCCGTTAAATAATGGCCATTATGTATTGCTAACCCCGCTTGATAATACCAACACCAATATCGAAGACTCAGGTTCTATCAAATTAATTAATGGCACAACAAACCAAGTTATTGGTGATGCGATGACCGGTGGGCAGCCTAAAGACTTCTTTGGCAATGGCGGTATTGCCGCTTTAGCGACCAATAATTATGTGGTGGTCTCTTCTGGTGTCGATGCTGGTGGCATAGAAAATGTAGGCGCCTTGCAGTTGGTTAATGGGGCAACAGGTGAACGTATTGGTATGCCGGTACTGGGTGATGATAAAGATGATTTTGAGCGCGTGATATTAACCACATTGGCTAATGGTAACTTTGTGCTTACCGCCTCGAGAGACGATGTAGAGGGGATTGAAAATGCAGGTTCGATTACTTTATTTGATGGCACAACAGGCGCAGTGATTGGGCAGCCCACAACAGGAAAAAACACAAACGCGCAATTGGGTAACAGAGGCGTTATTGCACTGAGTAATAATAATGTTGCTGTTGTTTCGTCGCTTGAGGTGTTTGGTAATGAGGCTGTAGGCTCGGTTCGATTACTCGATGGTGCAACAGGCTTGTGGGTCGGCGCCCCGACAGTGGGTAAAACGGTCGAAGATTTTGCTTCAACCTCTATTACTGAGCTGAGTGGTAATCGCTTAATGATTGCTGCTTCGTCATATGATGTTGCAGGTACGGTTGATGCGGGTGCATTTATTACATTGCAAACCAATACGTCGCATACGATTGGCGATCCTATTGTTGGTAGTGAGCGCGATGAATTTAGACAGTCAACGGTGAATGAGGCCGCTGATGGTCGCTTTTATGTATTAACCTCGCCCAATGCCAAAAATCATGGTATCGATTCTGCGGGTAAAATACTGGTTGTCACTCCCTAAAAAAGCCGTCAGTCTGCGTGTGTTTAACACGCTATTTATTGGCGATGATTAAAAAAACGGCAGCGCGTATAAAGCACTGCCGTTTTTTTTACATTATATATTACTGGGTCACTTTGAGTGTGAAAGGGTTAGTGTTGTGTATGCGTTGCACGTTGGTATAGCTCTAGCAAGGCTCGGCCATTATGATAAGGCCCTTTCCAAAAACCGACCTTGTATTCTTTGTAGTTTGCGTGTTGATCTTTTTGGGCCATTGAATGCCACTCACCTTTTACGTTGTCAACAATTTGATCTTTAATAAACGCCCAAACTGTATGGGCTGTTGTTGCAAAGCGGGAATCACCGGTTAATTGATAAGCATTAGTAAAGCCAACCAGCGCCTCGGCCTGTACCCACCAAATGCGCTCGGGAATATCTTTGCATTGTGCAATATTATGCATGTCCATAACCGAGCCATCTTGATTAAGCCCTGCCTGCATACAGGTTGTGGCCAGCTTTACAGTTATCGGTTTATATTTTTTCAGAATTGAGGGGTCTTCTAAGGCCTCGGCGGCCTCCCACACTAACCAGCTGCTTTCGATATCGTGACCATAAGAAAAGTGCGTAGACTCATCTTGCCAGTCAATACTTTGAAACATTTTAAAATGACCTGTGTCATCATTATAAAAACGATCGACATAACAGGCTAATAAGCGGGTGAGGGCAATTTTTAATGCGCTATTTTTATGTGCACTGAAAAGGCCTGTGTAAGCCTCTAATACATGCAGGTGTGTATTCATGGTTTTAGCGCTATTGAGATCTTTGTTGCTTAATCGCAGATCTTCTAATGGCCCCCAGGTTTGCGAGAGTGCCTCGTGATAGCCACCATGAATCGTATCGAGGCTGTGTTGCTCGATTAACGAAAATAAAACCATTGCTTGCTCTAAAGCTGCTGAGTTGTGAGTCAGTGTGTAATAGGCGGCAAAGGCATAAATCGCAAAGCTTTGTGCATAGACTTGTTTACGGCCATTAATAAGTTTACCGTAGCAATCGAGTTCCCAAAAAACACCGCCATATTCTTTATCAATAAAATGCTGACAAATAAATTGAAATAAGACAGTTGCTGCGGCTTCGAGTTTTTGTGAATGTACGGCATCAATGTGCTGATAGGTTTTTGCGCTTTCGCTAAAAAACCATAACATGCGGGTGGTTAAAATGATGCCTTTATTGGCTTTGGGATTAGCGATACCGTCGTGTGATACTTCGCCAACAAAGGTGTATTTGTCGTCGGTTAAGGTGTGCTCTAACCACCACTGGCTCAGTGTTTTTAAGTGTGCTTCTATTTCTTGTGGGTTAATCAAGCTGTTGGTTGTGGGTGATGATGTTTGTAACATAAATTTTTGGCCCAAAAAAAATGGACTACCGCAAATATAAAGTAGCCCATTGATATTGTTATTAAGATAATATCTCAAAAGATCATTTATTTAAGAATAGGCTGATGCAGTCGCACGGCTTTTGGGGCGTTAACCCATGGCAGCTCATGTAGGCCGGTGGATTTTTTGTAATTAAATAACTGCTTTAGCGAGTCATTATCGTTCCAAAAAAAGTTATCAGGGTCACGCCAGCTCATAAACCACGCCCATTGAGGCTGCTGGTTAAGCATGTCGGTGGTGGGTAACTTGCCAATTTCACCTAAGCCAATAGGGCGGCCTTCGGCTAATGCCACCATTTGATCGTAATTGTTTTTATTGTATTGTCCGCTGTATACATCGGTGGCTAATACATCAACCACATCATGGCCCGGATAAAAAAGTTTGTAATCGGGAACGTTTTCTTTGACTTCGTTAGCATTCCAAACCCAAATAAGGTTATCTAATTGGTGAAAGTTGACCAAGCGATCAAACAGCATACGCCAAAGTTTGGCATAGCCTTCTGGGCCTTGTCGTTTACCCCACCAAAACCAAAAGCCATTCATTTCGTGGTATGGGCGCCATAGGACGGGGACTTTGGCATATTTTAACTGTTTAAGATGCCAAGCAATAACATCGACTTGTGATTTCCAGCGTTCATTCAAATGCGTACCTGGCGTGAGCAGTTCTTGCCATTGTTGATCGGTGAGTTTGGCTTGAACAGAATTTTCAAAGGTTTGTGGCTCATCGTGTATAGGGGCTACGGCATGCCACATTAAAGTAATAATAAAGCCTTGGTCGTGACGGCGGATGGCTTCATCTACAATATTTTGACGAAAGTTAATGCCATCCCAAGAGCCCGGTTCACTAAACCCAAAGTCTTGTCCAAAAATGGCTGGGTACTCGCCAACTTGCTTATGTAAACCCATTAAGCGGTTTGAACCATTCAGTGGCGCATTGTGTTGACCGGTGAGAATCTGTTTGCCAGATATTGTGTATAAGTAGCTTAATAGCGCCTTGGCTTCTTTAGAGGCATTGGGTGTGACGGTTGTAAAGTCACGGGCACTCGCAGACATGCTGAGCGATAGCGTGAAAATCAGCCCAAATAGTAGTTTCATTATTTTTATACTCCATTTTTTAAAAGCCAGCCGATCATAGGGTTGAGCGGCTTCAGCTTTACTGAATGTGTTTACTGATAGTGTATTTAAGTGACTAACAGCACGCTCAGGTTAGCGTATTTGGCTCTATAGGTCTATTTGACTTTTAGGGCTGGCGGGTCAGATAAAACTAAATTTAAAGCCAAGCTAACAAGATCAGTGAAAAGAGTTAGTGTAAAAAGAGGATTTAGCCGATTTGGGTTTAACAGACAGGGACTGAATTGTAGCGGTCAATAAAAGTTGAGGGCTAAGGCAAAAACACGAACGCTTAGCGCGCTCTGCCATGCATCGCCCCTTATTTGGCGGCATTTATGTATTAAGAGATTTTAACGTTTCGCGTAATAGGCGGAATAGTTTACGCGCGCTTGTGGGGGTCTTGTTTTTGGCGCGTTCGGCTTGAGCGTTTTTGCTTAGCTGCCTGATTTGCTGGCGGTCGGCATGTGGGTAGGCGTTAAAAAAGTCGGCGAGCGCCTCTTTATCGTTGCTGTCTAGTAAACGGTCACGCCAGCTCTCGACGATGTGTAATTGACGTGCATCGTTTTGCTGCTCATCGACGATGGCCTGATAAGCTTCACTAATCGCTTCGTGTTCGGCGGCGCGCATTAACTTACCGATAAACTGCATATGACGCTTCTTAGCGCCATTTTTGGTAATGCGACGCGTTTCTAGAATGGTCGATAGGAGTGGCTCTTCAAGAGGAATGCGCGCGAGCAAATCGTCTTTAAGCTCAGTGAGCGCTTCCCCCAGCTCTTGGAGTGCGAGGCATTCTTTTTTAACGGCCGTTTTGCTGATGATCTCTTCTTCGGGTTCGGTATAGCCATGAATAAAAGGCGTTTGTCGCTTATCGTCTTTGATGGGCTTATCTTTTTTAGGGGTTTTGTCGTGACTCATGGGTAAACCTGTTGTGGCCGTAGCCTAGTCTATTCAATATATATTAAAGCAAAAATGTTCTTGGTTTTTTGTCTTGGTGCTGAGTATGGCTAGGCATAAAAAAGAGTAGCCAAACCTAAAAAGGCAAAAAAACCAACAACATCGGTAATGGTTGTTAGGGTGACACCACCGGCGAGTGCGGGGTCTATGCGTAAATTTTTGAGCCCTATGGGTAAAAGGGCGCCGGCAAAGGCTGCGGTGATAAGGTTAATCACCATGGCGGTGGCAATAATAAACGAGATTCGCCAGTCGCTAAACCACAGTCCTGCAATAGCGGCCATAATGAGCGCCCATAGCACGCCATTAAGGAAGCCTACACGCACCTCGCGGCTGAGTAGCCAGCCTAGGTTACTGCGACTAATGTGCCCAAGAGCCATACCGCGAATAACCACAGTGAGTGTTTGTGAGCCTGCAACACCGCCCATGCTCGCAACAATAGGCATCAAGACAGCCAGTGCCACCACTTTATCAATGGTGCCTTGAAATAGGTTAATGACACTTGATGCCAGTAGTGCAGTTAATAGGTTAATACCCAGCCATAGTGCACGCCTTGGGGTGGTTTTGGCGGTGGTGGCAAAGGTGTCTTCCTCTTCATCGAGGCCTGCAGCGCCCATAAATGAGTGATCGGCGGTTTCGCGTATCACGTCAACGACATCATCAATAGTGATGCGGCCAATGAGTTTGCCTTGTTCATTCACCACCGGTGCTGAGACCCAATCGTTTTGCTCAAATAATTTAGCGACTTCGGTATCGGGCATATCCGCTGGAATAGGATCGGCTTCGGTCAGCATCACCTCGCGCACCGTGGTATCGCCCGCTTGCGTGAGTAGCGTTGATAAGGGTAATAAGCCTAAGTACATATCTTTTTTATTCACGACGATTAGGCTATCGGTCGACGGTGGTAATTCATCGTGGCGGCGCAAGTAGCGCAGTACAACATCGAGTGTAAATTTAGGCCTAACGGTAATAGTATCGGTATTGGTTAACCCTCCTGCGGTATTCTCAGGGTAGGCCAGTACTGTGGTGACACGCTCGCGGTCTTGGTCGCTCATGGCTTCTAAAACTTGCTGCGTAATCTGATCTGGCAGGTTTTGCAAAATATCGACGATATCATCTGTTTCAATGACTTCGGTCAATTCAACGAGGTCTGCCGTATTCATTTCGGCCAAGTAGTGAGCTTGGATATCTTCGGGGAGCTCTTCGAGTAGCTCGGCACGTGTTTTTTTGCCAATCAATTCCCACACAATTTTGCGCGTTGGTGGAGGGGATGACTCAATAACACGGGCTAGTTGAACAGGGCTAAGCACACGAATGGATTGCTTGACCTGCTTAAGGGCGCCAGTTTGCAGCAAGTTATGGATGTGCCCGACGTGTTTTTCGGCACTGTGTTGATGATTGGTGGGCATATTACAGCTCTGTAAGGCTATTGTTAGCCGCGATGGCAGTTCATCCTGCTGGGATGTACTCGGTAAATGCGCGGCCACTAAGAGTAAAGGCGAGAGATAGCTTTATTCACTTTCATCAAATCGATTATTAATTAAAGCAACGACAGCTTTTACCGCGTCTTCGGCATCGTTACCTTCTGCGCGAATACTAATGGGTGTGCCTTTGCAAGCGGCTAACAACATCAGTGACATAATACTTTTGGCATCAATACTTTTACCGTTACAACTGACCCACACTTTGCTGCCAAATTGGCTGGCGGTATTGGCAAGTTTACTGGCGGCACGGGCATGAAGGCCGAGCTTATTGCAAATGGTTGTCGTGAGTTCGCTCATACAGGGCCTTAACTGGGCTTGGGTGGATATCTTTGTGACTCGATACAATTCACTACATTGGTGGTGCTAGAGTGGGTGGCTGATACTGTGGGTGTTTCGTATTGTTTGGGTCATGTCATAGGGTTTTTGGGCCTAGGTTTTAAGTTCTAAGTTCTAAATGTTAGATTGTTGTAAATGTTAGATTGACGTATCGCTTTATATTGTGAAGCTGGGGATGGGTCAATCGGGTTTTGAGTCGAGTTAATGTATGGGCTCGGCTTGGCCGGCGAGTTGGCGATGGCGTACTTGTACATTGGAATAGTGGCTTTTGAACAGGCGTGTGAGTTGCTCTGCAATAAAAACCGAGCGGTGCATGCCGCCGGTGCATCCAATAGCTACGGTAAAGTAGCTACGGTTATTGGCCTGAAAAGCCGGTAGCCATTTACTAATAAAAGCAGCGATATCATCGATCATACTCATGACTTCGGGTTGCTCGGTTAAAAAAGCTTGCACTGGCGCTTCGAGCCCGGTGTGGCTGCGCAACTCGGGCTTCCAAAACGGATTGGGCAGGCAGCGAACATCAAAAACAAAATCAGCATCGACAGGCATGCCGTATTTAAACCCAAAGGACTCAAAACTGAGTGCCGCTGTTGTGCGGGTTTCGCCGACAATTTTTTTGCGGATAACGCTACGCAGCTCATGCAGTGTTAGTGTGCTGGTGTCGAGTGTGACGTCGGCGAGATTGGCAACGGGCTCTAAAATACTGCGCTCGTTGTCAATGGCTTGCTTTAGGCCGACGCTGTTGTCAGACAGCGGATGCTTGCGACGGGTTTCGCTAAAGCGTTTGAGCAATACGGTATTACTCGCATCCAAAAAAATGGTAGTAAATTGCGAAGACTCTAAATTGCAGGCTTTAATAATACTGGGGTATCGGCTTAGATCTCCACCGATATTGCGTGCGTCAATTCCAACGGCGAGTTTTAAGTCACCTTTATCGGCGGCTTTCATTTGCCCGATAAGTGCCGGTAATAGGCTCACGGGGAGGTTGTCTATGCAGGTATAGCCGCAGTCTTCTAATAGTTGAAGCGCCGTTGATTTCCCAGAGCCTGAGCGACCGCTGACAACAATAAATTGCACGTTAACCTCCTGATGAGCTTATTGCTCGTGATGATAGATACCTTCAAGTCTGTCTCGTTGATACGAGTGCGTTGTAACATGTTGTCACTTCAGCCAAGCATAGAGCATTTTAGGTGCTTAGTGTTTTGATCTGTAGCGGTTTAAATCCTAGCGTTTTAACGGCTAGTTTACAAAAGGTTTTGTGGCTGCATCAAATAAATCGTGTGATGTTTGTGCTTGC
This sequence comes from Marinagarivorans algicola, assembly GCF_001292705.1. Taxonomy (GTDB): domain Bacteria; phylum Pseudomonadota; class Gammaproteobacteria; order Pseudomonadales; family Cellvibrionaceae; genus Marinagarivorans; species Marinagarivorans algicola. Next base: position 109,828 of record NZ_LGAK01000014.1, on the reverse strand, counting down.
CGCAAGGTATTGGGGTATTGTTTAATTTGTAGAGCCTCGGCGAGTGCGGCTAAATTTTGTAAGTGGTCATTATCGGCATCTTCTGGAACGAGCATGGCAAAAATAACATCGACAGGCTGATTGTCGACGGCTTCGAAATCAATAGCTTGCTCTAGCGTCATGACAGCACAAATTGAGGCTCCGCCGGTAGCAAAGCGGCAATGCGGTATGGCAATGCCTGCACCAATACCGGTAGAGCCTAAGCGTTCACGGTTAATAAGCTGGCTGAATAAGTCTTCAGCGTTAAGGGTGGGCACGCTGCTGGCTATTAACTCAGCCAGTGCTTCTAGCGCCCGCTTTTTACTGGTGCATGGCATGTGGCAGGCAACACGATTAGCTGAGAGCATTTTATCTAAGGGCATAAACAACCTAATGGCAAACTTGCGAGCGTTTAATGTGCTCAAAGGCGGGCATTATACAAGTTGTTTGCGCTCATTTGAGGGGGGAATCTGTAAAGATTCACGATATTTTGCAATCGTACGGCGTGCGACTTTAATTCCTTGCTCTGCCAGCAAGTCTGTGATCTTTGAGTCACTCAGTGGTTTACGGGTATTCTCGGCAGCCACAAGCTTTTTGATAATAGCGCGAATGGCGGTAGATGAGCACTCACCACCAGATTCTGTAGCCACGTGGCTTGAAAAAAAATACTTTAATTCAAAAATGCCTTGCGGTGTATGCATAAATTTTTGTGTGGTCACACGGGATATTGTGGATTCATGCATTTCGACCATTTCAGCTACATCATGAAGTACCATCGGTTTCATAGCTTCGGGGCCGTGATCTAAAAAGCCTTGTTGGCGCTCTACAATACATGTAGCTACTTTTAAGAGTGTTTCGTTGCGGCTTTGCAAGCTTTTTAAAAACCATCGCGCCTCTTGCAGGTTGTCTTTGAGGTAGGTGTTATCGCTGCTGCTATCGGCACGTTTAACCATAGAGGCATAGCCGGAGTTGATTTGCAGTTTGGGGGCGATTTCGGGGTTGAGGCTCACTTGCCAGCGGCCATTACTTTTGCTGACGAAGACATCGGGTACAACGTATTGGGTATCGGAGGGGCTAATAAAATCGCCAGGCTTAGGATTGAGTGTTTGAATGAGTGCGATGGCTTCTTGGAGTTCGGGTTCTTTGACTCTGAGTTTGCGCATTAATTGCTTGAAATCACGGTTGCCCAATAGCGGTAAGTAATCTGCGATTAAAGCTCTAGCGGTTTTAAACCCTGGCGTTTCATGCGGTAATTGTCGCAATTGTAAGTCGAGGCATTCGCTAATATTGCGACACGCCACACCAGCGGGGTCAAATTGTTGTACCCGGTGAAGCACGGCAACTACTTCATCTTCTTCAAGTTCTGGGTAGCTGTTTAGCATGCCTTCGTAAATATCATCGAGGCTTTGGCTGAGCATACCGCTGGGCTCCACAGCATCAATAATGGCTGTTGCAATGTCGTTATCGATTGGGCTCATAGGGGTTAAATTCAGCTGCCACATTAAATGATCTTGGAGGGTTTCGGTGCTGGCATTGCGTGAGTCGTAGTCGAAGTCATCGTTTTCTGGCCGGGATAAGCCAGAGCCTGAACTAGTGGGGTAAATTTCATCCCAGCTGGTATCAACGGCTAAATCGCTGGGAATATTCTCGTTCCAGTCATCGCTTGCGGTTTGCTCGTTGGCATCATTGGTATTTTCGGGCGCGCTTTCGGCGCTATGGGTATTGGAGGCATCGGTATTAAGCGCCTCTTTGGTGGGCTCGGCTTGTGAGTTGGCTTGCTCTGGCGTGTCGAGATTCGCTAAGCTGCTATCTTCTGTGGCTTCGAGCATGGGGTTGTTTTCAAGGGCTTCTTGAATTTCATTTTGTAAGTCTAATGTGGAAAGTTGCAACAGGCGAATAGCTTGTTGCAACTGAGGTGTCATGGTGAGTTGCGTGCCGATTTTAAGTTGCAAAGAGTGCTTCATGAAATACCTGATTTGCCAAGGGTTGGCCCAATAGTGGTTGGCCCAATAGTGCACCGGATAAGCGTATCGCGAGCAATATTATTCAGCGCAATATTTTTTGGACATCTTAGTATGATTGTAGTCATCCTAGGCGTGCTCTGCAATGGTTGGCAAAAGCAAACTTTAGGCCATCTCTAAGAAATGGAGAGGTGACTCACGGAAATAGCATGTTATGGCCCTTGGGTAGACTATCAGTCAGTATGCAAAGCGCAAGGACGCGCAATTGTACGGGCATACGATGATCTATAGGGGCAAAAGTGTAATAGGGGCAGGCGCACATCCTTGTGTGCTTAAAGTGACATGGTTGTTTATCGTATTCAAGGTGCGCTAGTGTATTAGAGTTTAAAGTCTTGGCCTAAATAAACTTCTTTGACTTTTTGGTTTTGCAGCACCGTCTGTGGTGAGCCCGATGCAATAATGTGACCCTCACCCACGATATACGCTTGTTCACAAATATCGAGCGTTTCGCGCACATTATGATCGGTGATGAGTACGCCAATCCCACGATCGCGCAGGTGCGATACAATGTGTTTAATGTCGGAGACCGAGATGGGGTCAACACCAGCAAAAGGTTCATCCAGTAAAATAAATTCAGGGTTTGCCGCGAGTGCACGCGCGATTTCGACACGCCGGCGCTCGCCTCCTGATAACGCCATGCCTAAGCTGTCTTTGATATGAGGAATATGAAACTCCTCGATAAGCTTGTTAGTCTCGCTAATGCGATCTTTACGTTTGAGGTCTTTACGAGTTTCTAGTATGGCTAAGATATTTTCGGTGACGGTGAGTTTGCGAAATACGGAGGCCTCTTGTGGCAGGTAGCCTAGGCCCAAGCGCGCGCGCTCATGCATGGGCTTGCGAGTGACATCTTGCCCATTGATAAAGACCTGTCCTTTGTCGGCGCGCACAATACCCGCAATCATATAAAAACACGTTGTTTTGCCTGCGCCATTGGGGCCGAGCAAGCCGACAATTTGGTGGGTATCTACTTGCATAGATACATCATGCACAATACTGCGCGCGCCATAGCTTTTGGCGAGATTTTTAGCTTCGAGAGTAGCCATTACTGTTCAGACTCTTGGTTTGTGACGCTAAGGCCGGGCTGAGTGTTGGCCTCGGTAGGCTTCAGGCTGGGTTTCATATTAGATGGAATATTGGGCTTAGGTGCAGGAGCGGGTTGTGGCATATTAGGCCTAACTTGCGCACGATCAAGTGGGTCTTTTTCATTAGATTGTAATGCTTTAGGCGGAATCACCATGCGTACGCGTTGATTTTGTTTGGCATCACTACCGGCTTTAACCACCGATCGACGCACATCGTATTCTATGGTGTTGCCTGATAGGCTTGTACCCTCTTGTTGTAGCGAAGCGCCCTCTAATAAGCGCAGTGTTTCTTTGTCAATTTGATACTCTAATATATTGGCGCGAGCGACCACCTTGCCTTCGGTATCGTTAGGCTTTTGCTGATAGGCGGCAGGCTTGCCGCGGGCAATGATTTTTGTGACTTTGTCTTTGGTATTATAAATAACAATTTTATCAGCATTAATGCGCATCGAGCCTTGAGCCATTTCTACATTACCGGCATAAGTGGTGGTGCCTGCGAGCTCATCGCGCTCAGCGGTGTTGGCATCAATGGTAATCGGTTGGTTGCGGTCACTTTGTAAGCTCAGTGCTGGTATGCTGAAACTTAAAGCGCTAAAGCTTAGCGTTGTGGCTAAAAATATACGCGCTTTAGAGCTATTGAATAGGGTCATGTTTGCCTCTGACATTGGCGAGTAGTTTAATGCGTTGGGTTACCATATCGACTTCTAAACCGTCGGCGTCGACGGTGCCGTTGGGCCCCTCAATGTGAACATGAGCGGCGGTTGCAATGCGTTTTTGCATGGGGTATATGTCAATGGTTTGCGTGGTCAGTTCCATAGTGCCGTTGTTATCTATATCGGCTGATTGCCACACCTTGACATCATCCCAAAGTGTCAACTTCTCACCTTGAGCCATCACTTTGCCTTGTTTGGCGGTAAGATGCCAGGGGGTGGAGTCGCCATAAATAGTGAGTTTTGGCGCGGTGATAAGCATGTAGTCTTGCGCTGAAGAGCTTTGCATATCGGCCCTGAAGTGTTTAAGCGTTACCGCATCAAACTCGTAAGTGAGCAGGCCTTCTTCATTAAAGTGGCTGGTGCGGGCATCATGAAGCACCGCATAAGGAAAGCGTTCAAAGGGCGAGGCTTGTTGCTCGGGCAATAAAATGTTGGGGTTGCTTTCCCAGAGTAAAATCATGGCGCCTGTAATCGTGCAGATTAATGCAATATAAAGCCAGTTTTTCACGTGTTGCGACCTGTGCTTGGGCTGGTTGTTGTGCGCGCTGGAGTGTGCGCGGTGTTAGTTTGAGCGGGTACCGTGGCGGTGTAAAAGTCGATAATATCTTGGTATTTTTCTTGGGCGAGTAAAAGGGCATCACAAGCTTCGCGTACAGCACCTTGGCCGCCTTGACGGCTGCTTTGCCAGTGCGCGCGGTTGCGCACTTCGATATGACCATTGGGTACGCTTAAGGCTAGACCTACTTGTGTCATAATTAAAAGATCAGGTAGATCGTCTCCCATATGGGCAATATGCTCCATGGCCGGTGGTGTTGGCAAAGTGGCGAGTAGCTCTTGCAGGGCAGTGTATTTATCTTCGCGGCCTTGAGCCACTAAACTGATGCCCAAGTCGGCACAGCGTTTAGCAACAATAGTGCTTTTGCGACCCGTAATAACAGCAACATGAATACCGGCACGCAATAGCAAGCGAATACCCTGGCCGTCGAGGGTATGAAAACTCTTGAGTTCTTCGCCGCTTTCGCTAAAAGTAATACGGCCATCACTTAAAATACCATCGACATCAAGGACCAATAAGCGGATATTTTTGGCTTTTAATAGAGCAGCATTATTGAAGGTATTACTGGTCATGAAGTGACAACCTGTGAGCAAGTGAATGTGAAGGTGCGCAAGATACTAGTAATTAATGGTTAAGCAAGCAATGGATGAATCAAGCGGTGAATAAATATAAGGATTTACACCAGCCCTGCACGCAGCAAGTCATGTAGGTGTAGAACGCCTTCAATATGATTTTGCCGATCAGCGACAACCAAGGTGGTGATTTTACGGGCCTCCATATTCTCTAGTGCCTCAATGGCGAGGGTATCGGCACTAACTGTTTGTGGTTGATGGGTCATAAACTCCCCGATACAGGCATGGGTAATTGTGGCGCCTTTGTCTAGTACACGGCGCAAGTCTCCATCGGTAAAAACCCCCAGCAGTGTATGTTTGTCATCGATAACGGTGGTCATGCCGAGCCCTTTTTGGCTCATAAGTGCGAGCGTTTTACTTACTGATGTCTCGGGTGTAACCGCAGGTATGTCACCATTACTGCGCATAACATCGCTGACTTTTAAGAGCAAGCGCCTACCGAGTGTACCGCTGGGGTGGGTGCGTGCAAAATCATCGCGTGTAAATTGGCGTGCCTCTAGTAAGGCAATGGCTAAAGCATCACCTATCGCAAGGGCGGCGGTTGTGCTGGCGGTAGGCGATAAATTATGTGGGCACGCTTCTTGATTAACGGTCGCATTGAGTACGACATCGGCGCCTTGTGCGAGCGCCGATTGGGTATTGCCCACCAGTGCAATAATTTTAGTGCCTTGGCGTTTGAGTGCCGGCAGTAATGTAAGAATTTCGCTCGAGTTACCTGAATTAGATAATGTGAGTACAATGTCGTTGGCTGTAATCATGCCAAGATCACCGTGTCCCGCCTCAACGGGGTGCACGAAAAATGCTGGTGTGCCAGTACTGGCTAAAGTGGCGGCAATTTTTTTACCGATATGACCTGATTTTCCGACACCGAGCACAATCGTGTGACCTTTCACAGCCATCATCAAATGACAGGCAGCGGCAAACTGCGCATCGATTTGTTCATGCAGTTGAGTGAGGGCGTCGCGCTCTATGGCGACAGTGCGCTTACCGGCGGCAATCAATGACTGATCGGTCATATGTAATCCTGTTGTTGTGCAACCTTTTAGCAAGGCTTAGTCTGTTAAAAGGCTTAGTCTGTTAAAGCGATGGTCAGTAAAAGACTCTATACGATTTCAAGCGGCCGCAGGTATGTGACCGCTATTGAGGTGATGACTGGACTGTTTAGTGACTTACATGATGCACTTTCAGTGATGTGGGTGAATTACCGCCCCTGTTAGTACTAAGCAATAGCTTTATACAGTAAACCATAATAACCCACATAAAGGGTTAATAGCACAATCCCAAACGGCCATCCAATGCCGGCCTTGTCTTTGTTTTTGTTGAACCAGTAAGTGGCGACCATACCAAAGGCTAGTAGCGCTGTTAAACCTGCCATAGCGACATAGTCACGGGTAAATGCGGCGGGGTCAATGGTTGTGGTTGCAATGAGACCCGGTACCGCCATAACAGCTAAAAGGTTAAATATATTCGACCCAATCACATTGCCTAAAGCAATATCATAGTGTCCTTTAATGGCACTCATTACGGATGCTGCCAGTTCAGGTAGGCTCGTGCCAATAGCAATCACGGTGAGGCCGATAATTAAAGGGCTCACGCCAAAAGCCAAGGCGGTCGTTTCGGCACCGTAAACCAGCAATTCGGCACTCCCGATGAGTACGGCTAAGCCGACTAAAAACCATACTGCCGCTTGGCCCTTAGTCATGTCAGGAATATCCTCTTCTTCGGCGCTTACTTCAGCGGGGGTAATACTGCGTGTTTTCATGCGAATAATAAAAAGCATGACAGGCACCAATAAGCCGGCCAGTATAAATCCGTCTACCGCTGTAAGTTTAGCATCGTAAAGTACAAAGCCTGCCACGGCGGTTACTAGCAATAAAACGGGTAGTTCGCAGGTAAATAGATGTTTTTGGATAGGGAGACGAGCAATTAAAGCCGTCGCGCCTAATACCATACCCATATTGGCCAGATTAGAACCAAGTGCATTGCCCACTGCCAAGTCACCGGCACCTTTTAATGCAGCACTGATCGACACCATGATTTCGGGGGCCGAAGTACCCAGTGATACTATGGTTAAGCCAATCATTAATGGGGCTAGGCCGGCGAGTTTTGCAATAGCGGCGCTGGCTCCTACGAAGCGATCGGCACTCCACACAAGACCGATAAAACCGGCGATAATTGCAAGGGCGGCGGGTAGTAACTCTGGCACAAGGAAATCCTCTAGTCGGTAAATATAGCGCTACAAAAAAGTGGCTATAAAGAATAGGCGCACATGGTACTGATGCATGGCGAGCTTGTCAGTAAACAACTGGTATACGATATGTTCTTATTTTTGGCATTCAAGTCTTTGTGTGCGTTTATTTTGAGCCAATCCTTCTATCAGGCGTCATATGTCTATTTATTGTGCGCAAGATAAAACTTTTAGCGTCTATGGAGTCTATGTGGTATCTATTTGGTTTAAGTTCAGTTTAGTGAGCGTACACTGTACGCTTAATTTTTAATAATGATCAGTCTATTTTAGGAGAAGGGTATGTTAGCTATTTTGGTGCGCGCCGCGTTACTGGGTGGGTTAGTATTCGGAGGCCATGCGGTGAACGCTGCGGAGCAAACCATCGAAAAAACAGAACCCAAAAAAATCGAGGTTAAGCAAGCCGATACGCAAAAAGCGAAACCGGGCACTGCGCATGCCGCTGTAACGCAAGTGACTGAAGACATGATGGCGATTATTCGTCGTAGCACGCAGCTGATGGCCGATGATCCGCAAGCTTATTACACTCAAGTCTCTGATTTATTAGAGCCTGTAGTGGCTTTTTCTTATATTGCGAAGTCGGTAATGGCTCAGCATTACAAAACAGCCACTAAAGCACAGCGCGAAGCTTTTGCTAAAACCTTTCAGTCAACCATGGTAGAAACCTTTGCTAAGGGCTTGGCAAATTACTCTGACTTTAAAATTACCACAGTACCGCCCACCGGCGATGTGAGCGGCCAGCGCAAAGTACAAGTCACCCAAGAGGTTGCCGGTAAAGATGGTACTAACACCGTGGCCTATACTATGGGGCAATCAAAAACAGGTGATTGGTTGCTGATTAATGTTGTGCTTAACGGAATTAACCTAGGCAGTAACTTTCAGCAGCAGTTTGCACAAGCCATGCGCCAGCATAAGAATGATATTGATGCAGTCATTGCCACTTGGGGTGAGTCTTAACTTTAGACGCCCGCTAAGAGGTTGTATACTCGTATAATCTCGTTATTCCACTTTAGATAGATGCATAGCGCGCTAGTTTTGATTAAACTGCGCGCTTTTTTATGTATTGTATAAACTGGGTGGTTATTTAACGTGACTGCCCCGTAAGCCAATACAGACGCTAAAAGGTATAAAGTTATGCAGGTTGAAGACATAAAAGTATTGATTACTCAGGTTGTGTCTGAGTGTGAGTTAGAGGTTGTGATTGAGGGTAATCATGTCCACTTAGTGGTTGTGAGCGAAGCTTTTGAAGGCTTAAATGCCGTTAAGCGTCAGCAGCTAGTTTATGGCGCTTTGCAGTCGGCGATTGCTTCGGGTGACATTCACGCCGTACATATGAAAACCTTTACTCCCGCCGAGCGCCCAGCTCAATAAACTCAGCAAAATAGGGCTAAATAGCTCGGATACCTCATGGATAAACTTTTGATTTCTGGCTGCGGCCCCTTAGATGGCGATATTCGTATATCGGGCTCTAAAAATGCTGCATTGCCAATACTTGCAGCGGCTATTTTGGCCGAAACTCCCGTTAATTTGTCGAATTTGCCACACCTTAAAGATGTGACCACAATGCTTGCATTATTACGCAGCATGGGGGTTGGTATTACGATTGCTGAAAATATGCTGGTCGAAATCGACATCAGTTCGATGAATGAATTTGAAGCACCTTACGATCTAGTGCGCACAATGCGTGCGTCAATATTGGTGCTTGGTCCAATGCTTGCGCGCTTTGGCAAAGCCGATGTCTCTTTTCCTGGCGGTTGTGCCATCGGGAGTCGCCCAGTCGATATTCACCTTAAAGGCCTTGAGTCGATGGGGGCGCATATTGAAGTTGACGGAGGGTATATTCGCGCCACAGCGCCTAACGGCTTAAAAGGCGCACATATATTTATGGACGTCGTCACGGTAGGCGGCACCGAAAATTTGCTGATGGCAGCAACCCTAGCCAAAGGAAAAACCATTCTTGAAAATGCCGCCCGTGAGCCTGAAATTGTCGATTTAGCTAATTTTCTAGTGGCCATGGGCGCTAAAATTGAAGGCATAGGCACCGATCGGTTAACCATTGAGGGTGTTGCGCATTTAAAAGGTTGCCATTACCGTGTTATGCCTGATCGTATCGAAACGGGCACTTATCTTGTGGCAGCAGCGGCGAGCCGTGGTCGCATTACTGTACGTGATACTCATGCGGATATTTTAGAAGCGGTCATTATGAAGCTCGAAGAAGCCGGCGCTAAAATTACGTTAGGTGATGATTGGATAGCGCTGGATATGGAAGGTAAAAGGCCAAAAGCCGTTAACCTGAAAACAGCACCTTATCCAGCATTCCCCACCGATATGCAGTCACAGTTTACTGCCATGAATGCCGTTGCCGAAGGCACCGGAACGGTTGTTGAAACGATTTTTGAAAACCGTTTGATTCAGGTTCATGAGCTCAACCGTATGGGAGCTCAAATTAAACTTGAAGGCAATACATGTATTATTACTGGTGTTGAGCGCTTAAAGGCAGCGCCGGTGATGGCGAGCGATTTACGAGCATCGGCGAGTTTGGTCATTGCGGGGCTGGTAGCGGATGGCGATACGCTGGTTGATCGCATTTATCATATTGACCGCGGTTATGAATGTATTGAAGAGAAGTTTCAAGCGCTCGGGGCAACCATTCGCCGCGTTGCGCAGTAGCGTGCCGGTGTGCCCGCGATTTAGCCAATATCTAAACTATCGCGTAGCCAGTATTTGGCTCGCCAGAGGATTTTATGTCTCAGTTAACGATTGCCCTCACCAAAGGCCGTATTCTAAAAGAAACCTTGCCACTGTTTGCTGCTGCAGGTATCGAGCCCTTAGAAGACATTAGTAAAAGCCGTAAGCTCACCTTTGACACAACGTCGCCGGATGTGCGTTTTTTAATTTTACGTGGCGTTGATGTACCTACTTACGTTGAGTTTGGCGCGGCCGATGTTGGTGTTTCGGGTAAAGATATGCTGATGGAGCACGGTGACAACAGTTTTTATGAACCACTGGATTTAAATATTGCTCGATGCCGTTTAATGACAGCAGGAATGAAAGGCCGTACCTTACCTAAAGGTCGCATAAAGGTAGCGACAAAATTTGTCAACATTGCTAAACGCTATTATGCTGAGCAAGGTCGCCAAGTTGACGTTATCAAACTGTATGGTGGGATGGAGCTTGCGCCAGTATTGGGCTTAGCCGATGAAATCGTCGATATTGTTGATACGGGCAATACTTTAATTGCTAACGGCCTTGAACAGCGCGATTATATTGCAGATGTAAGCTCACGTTTAATTGTAAATAAAGCGAGCATGAAAATGAAGCATCACCAGATTGATGCGCTCATTGATGCAGTTTCTTCGGCGGTAGGCGAGCTAGCATAAGATCGACGGTGCTTTGATCGTATTTTGGTGCGTTTCAGTCGGCTACCTTTATATGTTGGGTGACTTTGACTTTGATGTGGGTGTAACCTTCTCGATTGTGTAGCCTTGCGCTTTGAGGAGGTTTTGCACGCTATCATTACCAGCTAGGTGTGCTGCGCCCACTAAAATAAATTCTTTGTCGGGGGTTTTGATTAGGCGGTCAATCTCTTTAATCCAGTTAAAATTACGCTTCACCAATAGGTTGTTATACATTTGCGGGAAGCGGTCTTTCATCATGGTGGTCATTTTTTCATTAATTGTCGACACGTCGCCTTCTTTCCAAGCGTTAATCAAGTGCTTGAATTCTTGCGCAAGGTTTTCAAAATCGTCGAGCGAGCCATTGATAAAGTCATCTTCGTAGCCTTCTCCCATGCTGGCCATTATCGCGATTTGCTCATCAGGGGTTTCGAGGCTGGACACTGATTTATTGTGCGTTTTGGCAAGGCCCGAAAAATAACTTTCGATACCATTGGTTGCCGTAATACCTAGTTTTTGCAACTCTAGCTGAGTGAGTGTTACCGCTACTAAAGCGGGTTTAAACGATTGCAGCATATCAATCGGGAGACCGCGTTCGGCGGCAAAAGTACTTAGACGTGTATAGGTTTTAGGGCTGAGTATATCCTGTAAGGTTTTACCCGGTGGTAGGCTCATTTGCATCATCATTTGCTGCTGAAAGCCCATATCCATGGCGGCATTTATATCGGTTTCAAACACGAGGGTATCACTATCTTTAAAGGCAATGTCGTATTCTGGCTTAAGTGGGTAATCGCTTGGGCGCAGCATATGAATAGTGCCGCCAAGGTAAAGCTCACCATGCTCATTAGATACTCTCCAAACCATGGCATCAGCCTGTGCTTGGTTGGTCAAAAAGGAGCCGCTAAATAAGGTGCCCGCTGCTAATAAAGAAAGTGCGCGTTTGAACATGGTAAGAGCCTCGTTGCTGGCTGTTGTTTGGGGCCAAGCGATAGAAATTTTAGGGTAAATGTTAATTTATCACTGTTTTTATGGATCACTCCGACCGACTGACAAGCAGAGGGTTCTAAAAACAGGTAAAATCGCGCCTCTTTTTTCACTATGAGTGTTGTAATTGTGATGGCTGACGCGAATTTGCGTATTACTGAAATTTTTTATTCGTTACAAGGGGAAGCCAAAACAATTGGTCTTCCTACGGTATTTGTGCGTTTAACTGGCTGCCCTTTACGTTGTAACTATTGCGATTCTGAATATGCTTTTCATGGTGGCGAGCGCTTGTCGTTATCTCATGTTTTGGCCGAAGTGGCGAAATTCAACCCTCGGTATATTTGCGTCACTGGTGGTGAGCCTTTAGCCCAGCCTAGTTGCTTGCCGTTGTTAAGTTTATTGTGTGATGAGGGTTATGCGGTATCGCTAGAAACGAGCGGCGCTATGGATGTTACCGCGGTAGATCAGCGGGTGAGTATTGTCATGGACCTAAAAACCCCCAGCTGCGGCGAAGTGGGCAAAAATTTGTATAGCAATATTGCGTGCCTTGGCGACAAAGACCAGATCAAATTTGTCTTGGCGACTCGCGATGATTATGAATGGGCTAAATTCAAATTGGATGAGTATCAATTATCGACACGGGTCGGTGAGGTGTTGTTTTCTCCTGTGCATGGGGTGTTGGCCGAGCGTGATTTGGCCGATTGGATTATCGATGACAACCTGCCCGTACGCTTCCAAATTCAGCTGCATAAGCTACTGTGGGGCGATAAACCTGGTGTTTAGTGCGCCTCCAGCTATGCAGTGCTCAATCGCACAATCTCGGTAAACGGTTCAATAGTACTCCGGGCGGTATTTTTGAAGAGTGACAAAATAATAGAGGTGAAAATGTCAAAAAAAGCAGTAGTGCTAGTCTCTGGCGGCCTAGACTCGACGACGGTGTTGGCCATTGCGCAAGCGCAAGGCTATGAGTGTTACACCATTAGCTTTGATTATGGTCAGCGTCACCGTGCTGAATTAGAGGCTGCCGAGCGCATTGCAAAGGCGATGGGTGTTGTACAGCATAAAGTGGTTAAGCTTGATTTACGAGCAATTGGTGGCTCGGCATTAACCGATGAAACCATTGACGTGCCTGAAGATGATCCCGGCGGTATTCCCGTGACTTATGTGCCCGCGCGCAATACTGTATTTTTGTCGATTGCTTTAGGTTGGGCTGAGGTTTTAGGCGCGGAAGCGATGTGTATTGGTGTTAATGCGGTGGATTATTCGGGCTACCCCGATTGCCGCGCCGAGTACATCAAAGCCTTTCAGGCGATGGCAAACTTGGCCACCAAATCGGGTGTAGAAGGGCGGCCGTTACAGATTCAAACGCCGCTCATTGATCTGACTAAAGCTCAAATTATTCATAAAGGCTTGGCGCTTGGGGTGGATTACGGATTAACTGTGTCGTGCTATCAGGCCAACAATGTCGGTGAAGCTTGCGGTCGTTGTGACTCATGCCGTTTACGCAAAAATGGTTTTAATGATGCTAATGTGCCAGATCCTACCATTTATGCTCATTAGCCATGCGTGTAGATGGCGATGATTGATTAAAATTGGTATTTGCGGTTTTTTGGTATTTGGGTAGAATAACCGAGTATTTTAGTCGGGTATAGCCTTTGCCCTTACCTACTAAGTTTTAGGCCAGCTGTTGCTTGGTATATATGAAGAGAGTTGTTATGTCGAATATTGAATCTGCCGCTACTGAAGCGACCAGTACCACTGAGATTACTCAGATTGTTCCCAATGTGAACATTACTGAGTCGGCACAAGAATATTTAGCAGGTTTACTCGAAAAGCAAAACTGCGAAGGCATTGCAATTCGCATGTTTGTATCATCACCGGGTACTCCGCAGGCTGAAACATGCATAGCGTATAGTCGCCCAGGTGAAGAAAAAGACGGCGATGTACGCGTTGAACTTAACGGCTTTGCGGCTTTGTTCGAGGGACGTAGCATTCCTTTTTTGGAGGATGCCAAAGTTGACTACTCGCCAGATCGGATGGGCGGACAACTGACCATACGTGCGCCAAACTCTAAAATGCCTAAAATCAATGATGATAGCCCAATGGAAGACATCATCAACTATGTGTTAATTAATGAGGTGAATCCTGGTTTAGCGGCGCACGGTGGTAATGTTACTTTGGAGCAGCTAACCGATGATCAGTTTGCGATACTGAAATTTGGCGGGGGTTGTCAAGGGTGTAGTGCTGTAGATATGACACTCAAAGATGGTGTAGAAAAAACTCTCATGGAAAAAGTGCCTGGTTTGAAGGGCGTGAAGGATATGACCGATCATACTGACACATCACAAGCCTATTATTCTTAATACAATATACACATCATACGCATGTAACCTTATGTGTTAAGTACCAAAAAACCCAGCGCTAAGCTGGGTTTTTTGGTTTTAATCGCTGCTGACTGATTACAGGCTCGATATGAGTCCACGAGGTTGTTGAATTACTGAAATTCTCTGGAAATTGTGCGTTTAACTAATAATGAACGGGTTAAAGTCCTCTTTTGGTTGGTTGGGCTTATAGGCTTTGCCGACTGCTTTATAAGCCCCCCAAAAGCTTGGCACAATAACATGTTGTGGATTAGGAATTGCGTTAGCGGCGAGCAGTAGCTTGTGTACGCGAGGCAGGCGATAGCAGGGAACGTGTGGATAAGCATGATGCTCTAAGTGGTAATTAGTACCAAAACTTAATGCTGTCATTAAAAGCGACGTGCGGCTATAGGCATTATTTAAATCATCCGCATCCAGCCCTGCATGATCAACATACGATTGGCACGAGGTAATAATGAGTGCAGCTATATGGGGTAGGCCAATAATAAAGAGCCCAGCCAGTGGATTTAAGTACACGACATAACTATAGGCACTAAACACACCGAAGGCTACAATCAGATTAAAGCGTGCAAAAGCTATTTGTGTTTTGAGCGAATAGCTCATGGAATAATCTATTTTAAAGGGTTTGCCAAGCGCCATGACAATGGTGTTCTTAAAATAAATTTTATTGTACAGCGGGCGAGAAAATAGCACTCGCTGCCACCATATTGTTAAATGCGCAGAAGGGTGAATATCGGGGTCATTCATACGATTAGTAAAGCGGTGGTGTGCCCAGTGCCGCATAGCAAAGCCCACCTCAAAATAAGTCAGTACCATCGATGACGCGCCAATGCCTAAAACAGCGCTGATAATTTTATTGGGAATCATGCTGCCATGCATCCCTTCATGCCCGGCTTGCGCTAGCATACTGAGACCAAAACCGGCTAGTAGGGTTGCTGTTAAAATGATGGGTATCTTAATAATAAGGGTTAGCGCACTCGTTGCGACGATAAAGCTCACAGTACCTAAACCTAAATACAGGCTTACAGCATATATTAGGTAGCTTAGGCCCCACGCATACGAAGGGGCGATTAAATCTTTTGCCAGTTTGGGTTTGGCGCGCTTTGCCGAACCCCCAGTTGGGCTGGCCTTAAAAGCAGCGTGATGAGGTGCGGCAATACTTGGAGTTGTTGAAAGGTAATTAGATGCCGATATTAGCGTGTCCATAAGCTCTCCGGTAGAGGTATTAATTGTTAAAATTTTGTTGCTGTGCTCCTGCGTACACCAATAGCGTTTATTTCAAAAATGAGCAAATTGTAAACTCACTCTGAGTGCAAAAAAGGGAGTATTGCTGCCAATAATTAATCCTTTTAAGATAGTGGTTGAAATTTGGCATGTATGTTTGTATTAAGTGGTAGGTCCATTGTCACTATTTAGACAAGCTCAAAGCACCTTTCCGTGCACTGATAATACTGCTTAGTTATTTAATACTGATTGCTGTATGACATCACGTCTTAGTATAAATATCTAAGGGGGCATGTATCGGCATAATTATTTACCATATTTATTATGTGTAAGCCCTCAAAAGGTTGATCAGTGGCCCCTTATTTATTGTAATGAGATTTAGCATTTTTATCGAGCCAATGCGTGTATTGCTAGATTATTTTTGGGGGGCGCAGCCTTCTTTGTCAAGGCTTAACACTTGCTATTTGCCCTTGAGTTTTGCTTTAATGCTGCACGTTTTCAGTGATGCATCTACGTATGCATGCATTATTTTGATGGCTCATATGAGCGACTAAACTTACTTTTTGATAGGCAAAATCATGATTTTTAGTAAAATTAGCCAAATAACGTGCTTATCGAGTGCTGTTTTTTTGAGCGCCTGCTCTGCGCAGGTGCCTCAGGTACTCGATAGCGCGACTACAACTCCAGCTCAGCTCACCAACACATTGATCAATATAGATCGCCAGCGCTTGGATATTTATACTGATTTTACTTTGTATAGTGATTTATCGCATTTGAGTGACAATCAAAAATTAATGATTGCTAAGCTTATTGATGCTTCAAAAATTATGGACGAATTATTTTGGAGGCAAGCCTTCGGTAAAAATAAAGAGGCTTTTTTAGCGGGTATTAGTGACAAGAAAGTACGTAAATTTGCAGACATTAATTATGGCCCTTGGGATCGCTTAAATGGTGACAGCCTCTTTTTAAGTGGTTACGCAGAAAAACCCCTTGGAGCACAGTTTTACCCCGCTAATATCACAAAAGAAGAGCTTTCTCGCGCTCATTTAAAAGATGAAAAGGGCCTTTATTCAATCATTAAGCGCGCCAAAGACGGCAGTCTTTATAGTGTGCCTTATTCGGTTGAGTACGCCCGCGAATTAGCTCAGGCCTCAGCATTACTTCGTGAGGCTAGTAAGTTGGCGGTTGATAAAGAATTTGCTCATTATTTAATGTTGCGTGCTGATGCGTTGCAAAAAGATGATTTTCAAGCGTCTGATTTTGCTTGGATGGACATGAAAAATAACCCAATCGATGTTGTGATTGGGCCGATAGAAACCTACGAAGATCAACTATTTGGTTATCGCTCAGGGTATGAGTCTTACGTATTAATTAAAGATTTAAAGTGGAGTGAGCGGTTGGCAAAATTTGCTGCCTTCTTACCAGAGTTGCAAAAAGGCCTACCCGTCGATAGTCAATATAAGCAAGAGGTACCAGGCTCTGATGCGGATTTAAATGCTTATGATGTTGTGTATTATGCTGGCCACTCTAATGCTGGTAGTAAAACAATTGCAATTAATTTGCCTAACGATGAAGAGGTGCAGCTTAAAAAAGGGACACGTCGATTACAGCTTAAAAACGCCATGCGTGCTAAATTTGACAAAATTTTAGTGCCTATTGCCGAGCAATTGATTGTACCCGAGCAGCGTAAGCACATTACCTTTGATGCCTTTTTTGCCAATACGATGTTCCATGAAGTGGCCCATGGTTTGGGTATTAAAAATACCATCACAGGTAAAGGCACTGTACGCCAGTCACTGCAAGAGCACGCGAGTGCTTTAGAAGAGGGTAAAGCAGACATTCTTGGTTTATATATGGTGGAGCAATTATTGGCAAAAGGTGAAATTACTGAAGGCACACTCGAAGATTACTACACCACTTTTATGGCGGGGATATTTCGCTCTGTGCGCTTTGGTGCCTCGAGTGCGCACGGTAAAGCCAATATGATCCGCTTTAACTTTTTCGCACAAGAAGGGGCGTTTTCTAAAAATAGTCAAGGCTTGTACCATGTGAATATGACCAAGATGAGTCAGGCTATGGCGAAACTGTCGCGTATTATTTTAACGTTACAAGGCGATGGTGATTACCAGAAGGTCGATGCATTAATTAAGCAGCACGGTGACATTAAAGCCGAGCTTGCCAAAGATCTTGAAAAGCTCAGTCGGGCGAATATTCCTGTTGATGTGACTTTTAAACAAGGCAAGCAGGTGCTAGGGCTTAACTAGCTTAATTTTCAATGTTATTGGGAAGTGTATCTGGTCTTGTATGTCAAACACTTCGGCGTAATAATATAGATTATCGATGCGCACACATCGAGATATACGCATCGATAATCGCAATACGCAGAATTTTGGAAGTATTATCGTATCCAAATCGTTTAGCTATTTTTACTGGCTAGCTGGTAGTGATTAAGGACTCAAGTTTATACTGTAAATAATGAATCCATTCACTCTCGCGCCCATAAAATTCTTCATGTTTTAAGGGCTTTACTTGCTTATCCTGAAAGCCTAGTCCCATCGCCGGAAGCCCTTGGCCACCTAAAGCTCGTAGCCGCATGCGTGCCTGCTGTATATGTCTATGTACTTGCTCTAAAGTGATTGCGTAATAAGCCTCACTAAATATAATTTTACTGAATCCCATTTTTTCAACTAGTGTAAATAATACTTGGGGCTCAGCAGCGCATTGACCTTGCTCAAAGTGCGCAATTTGCATAGCTAATAACAGTTCTAAATCATTATGTTTTAACTGCTTGATTGCCATCATTGCTTTAATGGGTACAACTGAGTCCAGTGCCATAGGCTCATTGTTGGCTATCTCCTTGTAATTCTGTTCTGCACTATCAGCCCTATAGGGTGCTATTTTGCGCTTACTTTCATCAACGAATAACCCACTGCCATATAGTTTGACAGTAATATCGAGATGTTTTTTTGCCGACTTTAATAAAGGGGCTGCTCCATAGCTCCAATCGCATAACGGGTCGATAACAGCATGAAGTACTGCTTGAGTTATGCTCTTTTCCGATAGTCTCGAAGGTTGATTGGTACGTTACAATTTGTTCAACAATATAATGTGTCACTCTTTAGGTGTGCCGACATTGTATTTAGATTTTGAAATTATATATTTATGAATCATCGACTAACCTGCTTAAATTGCCTGTGATTTTGTGCTTACGGCAGGCCTCGTTTTGCGTACTTATATAGATCACTTCACTCTTTTTTTGTAAGGCTTGGCTACACATGCGCTGCCGATATTTTGAACGGTGTAATCAGTGAGCTGTATGTGGGCGCCTACAGTAAGGGCTTATATACAGCTACCCATTCTACGTAAATAAGTGCTCATTGATCGAGGCGCGTTATGTGGGTACTTATCATTTACTGAGTGTTTTTTTTATAATATTCATTGCATATTTTTACTAGTTGGCTTTTATTGTGTGGCTACCGCATCCGACTAATTTTTGCTCGCCCCATTTTATATTGAGTATGCCGCCTTCATCTTCGCCAGCCATATTTAAACATTGTGTTTGTGTGTAGGTGATTAGAACTGCTTTGCCGTTATTATCTGATCCTTTTAATGTGATACGAGCGTTAGGTGCCGCAATGAATTCGTTGCTAATTATGATATTGCCAGTTGTCTTTTTTTGTCCCATTTCAGTGGTGAGTGTAAACGAAAAATCCCCCATATTTTTATGGTTAATAGCGATATTCCAAGGTGGTTCAAAATCACTACCTGTTATCTTATCAAGCTGTATCTTTTGTTTTTGAATTGTGGTTTTAGCTGGTGTCTTATTCTGCTGATCACTATCGCTAGCAGTAGTGCTGGATGTGTTGCAGGCGCTTAATGGCAATGAAATGATTAAACTTAGAATAATATTTCGTTTGGATATTTCTTTTGATTTTTTTTTATTTTTTAATAAATGCATAAGGATTACCGTAAATATAAAATTTTTATTTTCATGTTGAGGGCGTAATGGCCTAGGGTGTTGGTATCTTAATGCTTCGCCATCAAAAGGCCAAGCGCATATTGGATGATGCAGATTTTCTTTTGAATATGATGTATTTGTAGGGTATCTGTAGGCTTTATTGCCTGTAATACTTGTTGTTTGTAAAATTGACGTTGTTGTTTGTAAAATGTACTTTGTTGTTTGTAAAATTGACATGCTTATAATGCTGGTGTTTATATTAGTTTGAGTCTTTAGGGGCGATCTTTACCTGTCTATTGCTTACGCAACTAAAGGGCGTTATAGTTTTTAATGAATTCTACAACGAGTATCTATTGTGACTATTCATACCCAGCCAGCCAAAATCCAGCCAGCAGCCTCGCTTGTTAATCACTTTGAAGTATTGAAAAACTTGTTTTATCAATCGCCTTATTTGCCAATTTCTGAGCGCCTTGCGCTATTAAAACAATTGCGTGAGCGCATGGTGGCATTAGAGGGTGAGTTGATTGAGGCTGCCTCTAAAGATTTTGGTTATCGAACCGCTTTCGATACTCTGGTTGGCGATATCGTGCCAACAATGCAAGCATTGGCTCATGCAATAAAAAAATTGCCGCGCTGGTCAAAGCCAAGTCGTCGCTCGGTGGGCCTGAGTCTATGGCCATCTAAGGCGAGTGTTCACTATCAACCTAAAGGCGTTGTGGGTGTCATTGCTCCGTGGAACTATCCTATTCAACTAGCTATTGTGCCGGTTATTACAGCTATTGCCGCAGGTAACCGAGCGATGTTGAAGTTGAGCGAGTTTACCCCGCACACTAATGCCATACTCGAAAAACTCTTTGCAGGTGAACTTAGCCAGCATTGCCAAGTGATACAAGGGGATAGTACGGTTGCGGCTGAATTTTCGGCACTGCCTTTTGCTCATTTATTTTTTACTGGCTCGATTGGTGTGGGCAAGTTGGTGATGGCTGCGGCAAGTCATAATTTAACGCCTGTCACATTAGAGTTAGGTGGTAAGTCGCCAGTGATTATTACCGAGCACGCCGATATTAAAAAAGCAGCGCAAGCACTACTATTTGGCAAAATGTCTAATGCGGGGCAAATTTGCGTTGCGCCTGATTATGTCTTGGTGCCCAAATCACTTGAGCAACCGTTAATTCAACAACTTTGTGAACTTTACCAAACGCATTTTAAACAAGGTGTTGAGGGCGATAATTTAACCTCTATTATTAGCGATGCGCACTACAAGCGTCTTAATGGCTATTTACAGCAGGCGCAAGCTTTGGGTGCGCGCATTATTAAACCTCTTGAGCAGTATCAAGAAGATGCACAAAAGCATCGCATGGGGCTGCATCTTGTAGTGCAGGTCAATGATGACATGCAGCTTATGCAAGAAGAACTGTTTGGCCCAATACTGCCTATTATGAGTTATGACACGCTTGATGAGGCGCTAGATTATATTCGGCAGCATCATCACCCGCTGGCGCTTTATATTTTAGGGCAAGATAAACAAGCTCAGGATTATATTATGGCGCAAACACTCAGTGGAACCGTTGCAGTCAATGATACGCTCGTGCAAGTTACGGCAGATGACGTGCCTTTTGGTGGTGTGGGCTACTCGGGGATGGGGCATTATCATGGTAAAGAAGGTTTTTTAACGTTTAGCCATGCTAAAAATACTTTTGTATCAAGTGGGTTTAACCCACGGGTCGGTTTGCTGCTCAAACAAAATCACTTTTTAATGAAGGCGCTGAAGTGGTTGTATATTAAATAATAGGTCGCTTTTGGCCAGACTGACAAATCTCTTCCGATAGAGGCGGGGGATTGCTTTGAATGGATGATACAATTGTTGCGTGAATGCGTTACTATCGAGCAATAATTGTATAGCTGCGAGAAATAGATGAGCAATACCCCAAGTGTTGATGAACCCCTAGATGAACCCCTAGTAGCGCACGCCGACTTAGATGATGTATCGCATGCGCAGGTGCATCCTAGTCATGGCGCTGTCGATAAATTCCAAGTGCCACCGGAGACTGATGGCGCAAGTGAGTTATCGGTGCTGCGATCGCTTTGGCAATTTATACGCCCTTACAAAAAAACACTAGTCTTTGCAGGCATGATGCTGATAATTACCGCGGCCATCACTTTGTCAATTGGGCAGGGCGTTAGGTTGTTAATTGATGACGGGTTCGTGGCTCGCTCGAGTGCTGCTTTGGCTAATGCTGTAATCATGATTATGAGCTTGTCTTTATTGATGGCTCTCGGCACTTATGCACGCTTTTACTCGGTGTCTTGGTTGGGCGAGCGCGTAGTTGCAGATTTACGCAAAGCGGTCTTTAACCATATTATTACATTGCACCCAAATTATTTCGAGACTAATCGCAGCGGCGAAATTATGTCGCGCTTGACGACCGATACGACACTACTACAAAACATCATTGGCTCATCGTTCTCGATGGCACTGCGCAGCGCACTCATATTTATTGGCGCATTGGGGTTGCTGTTGCTAACGAATTTAAAGTTGAGTTTAATGGTGTTAATTGGCGTACCAATGGTTTTTTTGCCTATCGTACTTTATGGCCGTCGAGTGCAGAAACTTTCAAAGGCCAGTCAAGATTCCATCGCTGGTGTAGGCTCTTATGCTGGTGAAATTATTCAGCATATCAAAACGGTGCAAAGTTATACCCGTGAAGTGCATGAGAGCCAAGCCTTCGGTCGTGAAGTGGAAGGTGCTTTTATTGTGGCTAAGCAAAGAATTCGCCAGCGGGCACTGTTAATTGCCTGCGTTATTTTACTGATGTTTGGTGCGATTAGTGGTTTATTGTGGGTTGGTGGTAATGATATGTTGGCCGGGCGTATGACAGGAGGCGATTTGGCGGCGTTTGTTTTTTATGCGATTATGATGGCCACAGCCGTAGCGACGATTTCTGAGGTTTATGGCGAGCTGCAGCGCGCCAGTGGTGCGACTGAGCGGCTGGTTGATTTGCTCAACGTTAAAACCTTGATTCCCGTCAAGGCACCTGCATTGTTAGGTGCTCAAGCGCCAGCTGCTCACCCTATAAGTGCCCCGCTAGTATCTTTTGAGCACGTGAATTTTTATTACCCATCGCGACCCGATAAGCCCGCTTTATTAGATATTAATTTGAGTATTAAAGCAGGCCAGACTTTAGCGTTAGTGGGGCCTTCTGGTGCGGGTAAATCGACGCTATTTGAATTATTACAGCGCTTTTACGATCCCATAAAAGGTTGCATTACGCTAGCGGGTACGGATATTCGCACTTTAGATACAGCCACTTTGCGTCAGCAAATAGCCGTTGTGCCGCAAGAGCCTGCTTTATTTACTGAAGATGTTTGGTATAACATTCGCTACGGTAAACCTGAAGCCTGCGACGAGGAAGTTATTGCTGCGGCCAAAGCCGCTTATGCCCATGAATTTATTGTGCAATTACAAGATGGTTACAATAGTCATTTGGGGGAGCAAGGCACGCGCTTATCGGGCGGCCAAAAACAGCGCCTAGCCATTGCACGAGCAATCTTAAAAGACCCCAAAATCTTGTTGCTAGATGAGGCAACTAGTGCACTCGATGCCGAAAGTGAGCACCGAGTGCAGCAAGCGCTTGATCGATTAATGCAAAATAGGACCACAATTATTATCGCCCACCGGCTAGCAACGATATTGCATGCCGATTCGATAGCGGTTTTAGATCGGGGGGAACTGGTGGCTCAAGGAACGCACGAGGCATTATTAGAGAGCTCCGAGTTATACAAACACTTGGCTGACTTGCAATTTAAAAATATGCCGTGATGCATAGCAGCTACAAGGTGCTCAGCTGACATATTCGCTATTGATGAATAGTCAGCTTGCTTGCCTTGTGATTGAT
Organism: Marinagarivorans algicola; assembly: GCF_001292705.1. Classification (GTDB taxonomy): domain Bacteria; phylum Pseudomonadota; class Gammaproteobacteria; order Pseudomonadales; family Cellvibrionaceae; genus Marinagarivorans; species Marinagarivorans algicola. The sequence goes on along the minus strand of NZ_LGAK01000014.1, from coordinate 86,723 downwards.
GAATTATGGGTTAAGTAATCCTTTTTTTAGACTTTTTTGAATGGGTTGGTCGGATAACCAAATGCCAAAAAAAGCCTGTTTAAATGCGAGCCCTTTGAGTGTGGTTTTGAGTGCGCCATTTTTGACAACATGCATACCTGCTCCTGGTTCATAAATAAAATCAAAAACGTCATTTTTTTTAATATCTTCTTTAAAGGTATCAATCAGCGCATCTATAGTATTTTGGATGGGAGCGGTGTTACCTTTTGTGGATTTCTCAAAACCTTCGCGTGTTGCTTTTTTCATTTTATCTGAATTTAATAATCCCGATATAATATGCAGTTTCAACGCCATAACACCATCTTTTTGAATAATCATATGATTGTTACTGGAAGGCGCGGGTAAATATAAAGCAGCAGCATAAATGTCGATAAAAAGTTTTTTTCTAATGCCGGCCCCATTTAAGACTAATGTGCTTTGCTGATGCGTGAGTTGGTCGGGTAGCTCGACGCCTGCTATATCTTTTGCTTGAGCGGCGACACTAAAAAATGTGATGGCAAATAATGTTAATAATTTTTTCATGGTATTTCTCTTGTTATGGATTATGAATTATCGACGGGTTGTTGGGTATGCATGATAAGAACGAATAAAGCGAACAGCACGATGTTGACCGATGTGCGAAGGGCATTTTAAGAATCTTCCTGTGAAGTTCTTTGGGCTGAATATTTTGTGTAGTCAGGGATTTCACGTACACTTTCTAGTGTGAACAACGGGCTAGAAATCATAAGGTCAGCAGTACTGCTGTTGCATGCAACGGGAATATTCCATACCGAGGCTAAACGCAACAAGGCTTTGACATCTGGATCGTGAGGCATAGGCTCAAACGGGTCCCAAAAAAAGATTAAGCAATGAATACCTCCTTCGGCAATTTGGCCGCCAATTTGCTGATCGCCTCCCAGAGGGCCACTTAAAAACTGCCTGACAGGTATATTAATCGCCTGCTCAATTCGCTGGCCTGTTGTCCCTGTTGCGCATAACGCGTGCAAGCTTAAGAGTTGCTTATGTTTGGAAGCCCATTCTATTAGTGCTTTTTTTCGATTATCGTGTGCGACTAATGCAATGGTTTTGTGCTGAGGTAGTGTAGCAAGGGTAAAGTCCATTGTGTCATTCTCTTCAACATGGCATGGTTTTTAGTGGCTAGCATAGCCGGTAATCATAGGATATAACGAATGATCGAAGAAAAACACTTGCTGGCTCTGGCTAATCAAAAAATGCCGTTTGGCAAATATGCGGGGACCATTTTAATGGATATACCCGAAGAGTATTTATTATGGTTGGCGAGTAAAGGCTTGCCAGAGGGGGGCTTAGGGCAGTTATTAGCGCTACTTTTAGATATTAAAACGCATGGGCAAGAGCGGGTACTTGAGCCATTGAGAGGCATGAAAGGTTAGCTTTTGTTTGTTGCTGCCGCATTGTGTGAATCAGTGATGGATAACCGGGTGCTGTATAGGGCAGCAAAAACGGCACTGTATTGGCCGCATGATGTTTAGATACAGCCGCCATGCAGCGACTTTCATTAATAAGCATTACCTACTTTAGAGATAAGTCGCATAGGAGTAGCGATAAGAATTTGAATGTCGAGCAGAGGCGACCAATTAGCAATGTAGGCAAGATCGTATTCAACGCGTCTTGCCATGTCTTTGATGTCTTCGGTTTCGCCTCGACAGCCGTTAATTTGTGCGAGCCCAGTAATACCAGGTTTAATGCGGTGGCGAGCGAGGTAGGCGTTGACCTTATCGGAGTAATATTGATTGTGAGACTCGGCATGCGGGCGCGGGCCTACGAGAGACATACTACCATTGAGTACATTAAAAAGTTGAGGTAGCTCATCGATACTGCTGCGACGCAAAAAACGGCCTACAGGGGTAATGCGGCTATCACTGCGCTTGGCTTGCTCAATAATGCCTTTGGCTTGGTGTTGATACATACTACGAAACTTAAAAACGTAAAACTTCTTACCGTCCCAGCCATCGCGTACTTGCTTGAAAATAATGGGCCCTTTAGAGCTGAGCTTAACGGCCAGTGCAGCAGCAATCAAGAGGGGAGATAAAGCAATAATGGCGCATAAGGCAATGGTTTTATCCATGCAGTCTTTGATAAACGCGGGGCCGCCAGCGCGTAGCGGTGTTTCATTGAGGTTGATCAGTGGTACCCCACCAGCTTCGCGTACACTGTGATTGAGTAAGTGTAACGAAAAAATATCGGGTGCCCAAATAAGGTCAATATTGTATTCGAAGAGGGTGTTTTGAATATCTTGAATACGGTTGCTATCAGCTAGCGGTAGCGCCATGTATACCCGTTTTATGGCGTACTGGTCAATGAGTGCACATATGTCGCTCTCAGTGCCGAGTAGCGGTATATCACTATCGTTCCAGTGCTCTTGTGCTTGCTGGTCACCAATAACTCCAACAATTTTGTCGTTAAGCCAAGTGTTATTGCTGATTGATTGAGCAAGGTGTTTTGCCATGCTACCGGTACCAATAATAATAGCCGGCATACGCGCGCGGTACCGTGTACGGTATACTGCATGTATTGTATGGGTTAAATAAAGGACTGCCACTTGCAGTATATAAGCAATGAAGACCCAATAAACAATCACTTGGCGAGAGTAAGCTTCGGAGGTTTTCGTTAAAAAAGCGAGCCAAGCTAGGATAATAATCACTGTACCCCAAGCGCGTGCCAAATGCTGCATGCCGCCAAAAAGGTTTTCAAATCGTCTAAATACACCAAACCAGTTGTAAATGATTGTCATAATCAACAAAGAAAACCCCAGCATGACGCGGTAGTGGTCGCCCATAGTGCCATCTCGCCACAGCGCTAAGATAATGAGCGTTACGCCCACGACCACAAGATTTAGGCTGTGTTGAATCCATTGAGCAAGGGTGTCGTGATTTTGCAACAGGCGTTTAGAGCGAGTCAAACTGGGCTTTTGTGGGGTCGAATACATGACTTATCATTGCCTATATTGTGTTGCGCCAGTATAGCAGTTGCTGTAAGAGTTGCGCCTTTATCGCTTCGTATGTTGGATCTATATACTTGCTCGGGTTGCCCATCGGCTGATCCATCAAAGCCTGAAAATCCAATCAACTCAGCTATTGATTGACGCTAGTATCGACTAGCCAAAAAAAAGCGCCATAGTGGGCGCCGCTTGAAGTTGCTGTGCATAATCAGTGCTACATTTTGAAGGTCGCTAAAATCAGAATGTTTACCTAAGCGGCTGCCTGAACACTACTTGTCGAGGGTGCCTATTTAAACAATTGTGCTGCTGTTGATAGCTTGTATTGTGATAGCTCGTACTGTGATAGCTTGCTACCGTCATGTCTATGCGTTGGTGTGACCGGCTTACGCTATATCTCTTGGTGCTATATCACCTGGTGCTGTATTAGTTGATGCTATATTGGCCTATGCTATATCGAGGGCTTGTTTTTCATGCCTAGAATCAACAGGCCTAGACCGCAGATACTGAGATACAGCGGTTCGTTAAGGCCGCTACTACCAATAATAGGCAGTACAGTATCGGCAGCGGAGGTTTGTGCAAATACTGCAATAACGAGTGCAGCTTTGCTTAAAAATTTAATATTACCTTTCATAAAGCTCTCCTTTGTCAACCTTAATCGGCTGGAGCGTGTAGTTGTTCAAGCAACTCGCTATGTAGCCAGTTTGCTATTGATATTACCGCACAAGCAGAGAGCGTGCCATGTTTTTTTGTTACCAAAAGTTACGGCATTATTTTTTTTAAACTATTGATTTATATTGTTTTATTGTTTATTTTCAAAATGACTTTTAGGTGTGTTACCAGGCGTTTAGGTTGATGGTTACACTTATGTATAGTTTATCGACACTTGCGGTCTTTAGGCGTTAATCTAAGCATCAATTAGCATTGATATTATATTTTTTCATTAAGTCATAGAGGGTTGGGCGGGTGACGCCGAGCAGTTTTGCCGTTGCAGAAATATTACTCTCGGTCATACCTAAAGCGCGAACAATCGCTGTTTTTTCGGCTTGATAGCGCACTTGTCGCAAGTTTAAGAAGGTATTTTCGTTATTATGCATACCTAAATCATCTGTCGTAATGAGCTTGCCGTCGCACATCACCAGTGCACGCTTAATGCGGTTTTCCATTTCGCGAATATTGCCAGGCCATGAATAGCTGTCAATTGTGTCGACAGCATCAGGTGAAAAGCCTGAAATATGGGTGCCATTTTGTGCGTTATACATGTTTAAAAAATGGCGAGCGAGCAATAATTTGTCGCCATGACGTTCGCGCAAAGGGGGGATGTGAATTTCCATTTCACAAATGCGATAATACAAATCTTCGCGGAAGCTGCCATCTTTGGTCATTTCTAGGAGGTTTTTGTTTGTTGCGCACACTACGCGCACATCAATGGGGATCTCTTCGCGCCCGCCCACGCGTTCAATGACGCGCTCTTGTAAAAAACGCAACAACTTAGCTTGTAACACCAGCGGCATATCACCTATTTCATCTAAGAATAGTGTGCCCTCATGAGCCATTTCAACTTTACCTTGTGTGCGCTTGGCCGCGCCAGTAAAGGCGCCTTTTTCGTAGCCAAAAAGCTCGGCTTCCATTAGGTTTTCAGGTACAGCAGCGCAGTTGATGGCAACTAGGCGCTTTTTGTGACGTGGGCTGAGTTTGTGCAAGGCTTTGGTGAGTACTTCTTTACCTGTACCACTTTCGCCTGTGAGGGTGCATGTTACGTTAGAGGGAGCGAGCTTTTCTATCATGCGACAAACTTTGAGCATAGCTGGATCGCCTGCTATGACATCTTGAAGTGGCGCTTGACGAGCGTCTTCTTCTCTGCGGTGACGCTCTTCGAGTTGATATATATGAAAAGCACGCTGCAAAATCAGGTCAAGCGTTTCGGCGTTTACTGGTTTTTGATAAAAATCATACGCACCCATGGCTACAGCGCGTACGGCGTTTTCGTAATCGGCATTACCGGTCATAACGATAATTTTGGCGTCGGGATGTAGGCTGCTTATCTCGCGAATACAGTGAAACCCTTCTTCAACGCCTTCTTCATCGGGTGGAAGGCCTAAATCTTGAAGAATGACCGCGGGCTCATTCAGTCGAACGGCGGCAATGGCCTCTTCGCGATGACTTGCGACGCTTACATCGTATTGGTCAAAATGCCAGCGCAACTGGCTCTGTAGGCCTTTATCATCTTCAATAATTAGTAGTTTAGGTTTGTCGTTTGTCATTACATGGCCTTATTTGAGCGGGCGTTCTGAGTTGATTAAAATAGTACGTTATTAGGGTGTGGTGAGCAGGGGAAGTGTAATGGTAAAGGTTGTGCCTTCGTTGATTTTACTCTCTACAGTGATGCTGCCGCCTAAATGTTCAAGGTAGTCTTTGGCTTGGTAAACACCGATACCCATGCCTTTGCCGGTTTTGGTTGTTTCAAAGGGTTTAAAGAGCGAGTGCTTGATAAAGTATTCATCCATGCCTTTGCCATTATCATCAATGGCGATAATGACGCTGTTCTCGGTGCGCTTGATATGTATGTCGACAAAGCCACAAGCTTGAGTGGCTTCTTGGGCGTTTTGAATAAGGTGCACAAACACCATGCATAGGGTATCGGGAGCGGCGAGCAATTTGAGGTGATCGGCTTCTAGGCGTAGACTAGGTGTGGGGCGTACGCGACTGCAGCGACTCAGCGCTTCAATGAGCACGGGTTTTAGGTCAATCCGGCGCGCGGCTTCGGGCTCGCTACGCTGTAGTTTTTGCAGCAAAACATTCAGCCGATCAACAGAGCTGCCAATCGTGCTAAAAGCGTCCTCAATAAATGCGGGGTTGCCTTTGTGTTTGGCGGCATTCTCGACCAATAAAGATTGCTGTGCAATCAGATTTTTAAGGTCATGCATGATAAATGCAGAGAGTTTATTAAAGGTTTCAAATTGCTTGGCTTCGCTGAGCGCTTCAGATTTGCGGTGCCCCTCTATATAACTGGCTATTTGACGGCCAGTAATTTTGAGTAGGTCTAAATCTTCCCAGTTTAAACTGGTATATAGCTTAGGCTCGCTCAAAATAATAAAGCCCGTTAGTTTGGTTTCGTAAATTAACGGCATCACTAACCAGACATCATCAATTAAGCGAATCCAATCAGGGAGTGTTTCGTTAAAGCGGTCAAGCTGTGTTTGAGTTGGTGCCAGTCGCGGAAAAAAAACCCATTCAAACTCACGTAATACGCGTGAAAAAGACGAATTTTGAGGCTCTGTGTGTTTATGGGAGTCACTAATGTTGGTGCCCAAAGCGAGGTGAAATTGATCGCCTTTAGGAAGGTATAAAGCGCCACCGGAGCTCTTGAATATTGCCATTACTGCGTTAATTGCAATGCTTAGGGCTTCTGGACCGTTGGCTGGCTTTGATAAGCCGTCGATGAGTTTGAGCCACTCACTACGATAATCGTACTTATGACTAAATAAATGTTTATTTATTAACACGTTAAGAAGGCTGCGAAAGCCAGTAGAGGTAAGTAGCATAACAACTGCGACAATAGATGCGGCTACTACAAATAAATACATGACTTCGCCAATGCCGCCGCCAAAGCGACGAATATACAGGCTAGCCAAAGCAAAAACCGTAATAATAGCAGCACTCAAACTTAGCAAGCAAAGATATAAAATCACCGGACGCGATAGTGACAAACTGGCATGGTGCTCGGTGTTTTCTTTGGGGAGTGTGAGTGCGCCAAAGAGCAGTGCTAGATTGGAGATCAGTGTAATTGTTGCGCGAGTGCTGCTAAGAGCAGGCGCATCATTAAAGCCGCTGAGTTGAATAATGCTGTGATAGCAGGTGTAGCATAAGGTTACCCCAAGGGCGAGACAAATAAGCTTTAGTAACCGTGCGTTACTCGCACTGCAATACAGCCGATGTATAAACAATAAGCCAATCAGGTTAATGATAGCGCTTGGCATAGAAAAGATGATATTCAGGGGAACTTCGCTGGTGCGACTAAGCAGCAGCTGCGCGCTAAAAATAGCCACACTAAGAGGAATAAACCCCCTGCTAATACTGATCGGTAGTGCTTTTTGACAGTATTTTTGCATGGCTTGTATGAGTGCCCAGAGCCAGAAAAATTGCTGTGCTGTATCTAATAGATGTGTGTAATGGAGCCACTCAGCATTAGGGTTGGCTAGGGTATAGCTTGCGCTGAGCAGCCAAGTAGATTGCGCTGCTGCCGCTAGTGCAAATGCCGGGCGCAGCGCGATTGTACGTAATTGAGAGGCGAAAGCAAAAATCAAAATAATCGAGAAAACACTCGCGCCTAAATAGGCAATAAAAGTGGCGCTGTTGTAAGTCATTGCTAATAAATGGGCCTCATAGCGGCGAGTGTAGTGTAGTTGTGGTCATTATGTTGATTATAATGATGAGTGTAATGACGGCGGTTCTGGTTGTACCACCGCCGCACCTGCTTTTAATGTATAGCATGAAAATCAGTGCTATTGAGGTGTTAGGTTAGCAGGTGTTGATGTTAAAAACGGTGCGCTAGTTTCGGTGCGATCAATTTTTGCTGTTTTGGGTATTGTTATTTTGCTATCTGTGAAATCCTGGTTGTTTTTTGCATATTTTTAAGGGTGGGTGTGGCGATGACAGTTGCCTGCCTTGCCTCTCAGGTGTTTTTATGCGAGCCGCGGGTGCTAAAAGATAATCGCGGAATAAATTTTTCGATGACCCTTAATGGTGCGCACGTGGTAATAAGAGGCTTTAATGTGAAGGTGTTGTTTTTTTGCGGTATTTATTTAAACCCAAGAGAGCATAGCTTTATCAAGCATACAATAAATATACCAAGTTATTGAGTGTTATTTTTAGTTAAGTCTTTTTCCGCTATTTTTTTGTTTTTTTGTGATGAGTTCATGAATTTTAGAGGGCGACTTATGTCTTCTTGTTGTATTTAAGCCGTATTAATGGATTGAAGCCGAAGGTTGAAAAGCGCTTATAGTTATGGTGGTTATAAGCGTTTAATAATTCGACACGTGCGAGACGCTTATTTTTGATCGGTTGAAAAAACTGGCTACAAGGGAGGCTGCGGAGTGAGCGGGTCAGTCATGCGGGTGTGTTAGGTGTTGTGGCGGCGCAATAATATAGCGGTGTAATCATAATCGCTGAAGTATACGATAAGAGCCCGCATGGGCGTATTGTTTTGCGGTCGCATTACCTTTTAGTCGTATTTTACCTGCATGCGTACTATGTGCCTGGCAACTGAGCTGGCGCAGCTTTAGTGGCTTTTTTAGGGTTCACTGTTTCATAAACGGTAATTTCGTCTCGGGCCTTTTGGCATAGCGTTAAGCCAAAATGTTGTATTTCGCACTGCTCGGTAATGGCTTTAGCGCCATCAAGGTTGTGCAGCTCAAGCTCTGCGATGATCCAGTTTTGATAGGCGCCGGCTAAATTGTTATGGGTATCTTTAAGGTTGGCGGGTAAATAGGGTTGGGCAAGGTAGTCTTCGAGTGTTGCGGTGGCATCACCCCATAGTTTTTGGTCCCACAATGCTTTTGCCCATTGATTGTAAAACCAATTGAGGCTCTTTACGAAATGAGGGTGTTCACTACTATAAGATTCAAGTGCATTGATGGCATAGAGCCCGCTGTTAAAATCTTGCTCGGCAACAAAGTGCTTCAGTAATGTGTTTAACGCGCTTAAGCTTTTATTTTGTGCGCGCTCTAAGCGTTCACTATTAAAAGCGAGATTCATACTTTGTTGAATATAACTGAGCGTTGGTGCCAGCTGCTGTGTTTGGGCGTAAGCATCAATGGCCAATAGATTGAGCCAAAAAAAGCTATTTTGTAGTGGTTCGTTGTGGTTAAAGCGTTCAGTATCTATTGTGAGGTTTTCCATAACGTGACTAAAAAAGCGGGCGAGTGACGGCCACTGTTGGTGTTTGGCCATGTTTGAGGCTTCGGTGGTGTAATAATGCATGCGGTTGATTTGAGCCGCTTCATAGCTTGGGTCGAGAAAGGCGCTGATTTCGGCCAGGCGACCACGATTGACATCATTCATGCGTCCAGGGTGTGTGTGTTGGTGCAGCATGTTGCGCGTACCGAGTTGCCAAAAAGAAATCAGCTCGCGATCGAGGTAATCGTTGTAGCTTGAAGGGGCTAAGCCGCGTGGATTAAACCAACTATCGGCTGCGCGCTGATAAAACTCTGCATCGTGATGTTGGTCGTAACCGAGTGGGCTGGTAGTTTCGACTTCGGCGGTTTTACCATTTTCGAAATTTAACTGAATAAACGCATGGGATGGCAGCATAACACCCAAGCCCTCTAGGCCTAGGTGGCGGGCCAATACGGCATAAAGCAGGCTAGAGCTGATGCAGTTAAAAAGGTTGTTTTGGAATATACCGGTCAGTTGCGATTGATCGAGGTTGTAGTTGCTTGGTGGTTTGCTTTGGCTGTCTTCATCATCTTTGGGTTCGGGGCTTCTAAAAAAGCTGTGATGCATGGTGCGGTTTAAGATTTCCCCTTGTTGCCAGGGGTCAAGTACACCGTCGGTATGGTCTTTAAGGGTTTTTACATAGTGGTCAATCTGTTGCTTAATGCGCTTATAGTCATCGAGAGAATGGCGACCAGAAGCCATAATATATAGTGCTAGAAGGGCATCAGGGTCACCAGTTTCTGCGGCGTGCCGCTCGCCAATGGTTTGCCGCTCAAAAAAAGAGAGAGGGCTCCAAATGGGGTAGGCATTGCGACCAAAGTCAGCTCGGCTGCTGTGAGTGCTGCTTAGAGCCGGCGCTGCTGAAGCGCTTACCACCCAGAGCACTAACGATAAAGTGAGTGCTAGGGCAGGTCGTTTTAGATTTAGGTGCAGTAAGTCGGTCATGTGGAGCGCTCTGACTTAATATAAGGGTGTCCGGCTGGATTGGACATTAATTTGACCAATAAGTTTGGTGAGCTTTAAGGCCTGCTAGGTGGTTTCCTCGGGTAAACCTCGTTCTTATATCTGTTATTTCGGCGCTGTACCCGCTACAATGCCGCCGTTTTCACCTTTTGTCACAATTTTCTACCTTTGGAGCCCCTATGTCGTCGGTAAATAAAGTTGTTCTGGCTTATTCGGGTGGTCTTGATACCTCCGTGATTGTCCGTTGGTTACAAGAAACCTATAGCTGTGAAGTCGTTACCTTCACCGCTGATATTGGTCAGGGCGAAGAAGTTGAGCCCGCCCGCGCGAAAGCAGAGGCTCTAGGCGTTAAAGAAATTTATATTGATGATTTGCGTGAAGAATTTGCACGTGATTATGTTTATCCTATGTTTCGTGCGAATGCTATTTACGAAGGTGAATACTTACTCGGCACCTCGATTGCTCGCCCGCTTATTGCTAAGCGATTGATTGAAATCGCCAATGAAACCGGCGCAGATGCAATTTCGCATGGTGCAACGGGCAAGGGTAATGATCAAGTCCGCTTTGAATTAGGTGCTTATGCCCTGAAGCCTGGTGTACAAGTGATTGCACCTTGGCGTGAGTGGGATTTAAGTAGTCGCGAGAGTTTAATGGCTTACTGCGAAAAGCATGACATCCCCGTTGATTTTAATAAAAAGAAAAAGTCTCCGTATTCGATGGATGCCAATTTATTGCATATTTCATATGAAGGCGACATTTTAGAAGATCCTTGGGCAGAAGCTGAAGACGATATGTGGCGTTGGAGCGTATCACCCGAGCAAGCGCCCGATAAGCCAGAGTATCTTGAGGTGTCGTTTGAATCAGGCGATATCGTTGCTATCAATGGCGAAACTATGAGCCCTGCAACGGTTATGGAAACGTTAAATACCTTGGGCGGCAAACACGGTATTGGTCGTCTAGATATTGTTGAAAATCGCTATGTTGGTATGAAGTCTCGTGGTTGCTACGAAACCCCAGCAGGCACCATTATGCTAAAAGCGCATCGCGCTATTGAATCTATTACTCTAGATCGTGAAGTGGCTCACCTTAAAGATTCCTTGATGCCCAAGTATGCTGAGCTGGTTTACAACGGCTATTGGTGGAGCCCAGAGCGTATTATGTTGCAAAAAGCGATCGATGAATCGCAAACGCCTGTGAATGGCGATGTGCGTCTGAAGCTCTATAAAGGTAGCGTGAGTGCTGTAGGTCGCCGCTCTGAAAATAGTTTGTTTGACGAGAAGATCGCTACTTTTGAAGATGATGATGGCGCGTATAACCAAAAAGATGCGGAAGGCTTTATTAAGCTTAATTCTTTGCGTATGCGTATTGCAGCGCAAAAAGGTCGCACATTATTTTAATACCGTTATTTCAATATTAGGAGATACCATGAAAAAGTTACTCAGTGCGCTTATGGCCAGTTCTTTGTTGGTAGCTGGTAGTCAAGTGGTTGTTGCACAAACCTATGAAAAGAAGCCCGCTAAAAAAGTGCGCCCAACCTATACTTATGCTGGTGTTAAGTACACCACCCAAAGCCTTGATGATTATGAAGGCAACGGCAGTAATAAAGAGTGTACCCAAGACGGCCTCAATATTAATGGCTCGTACGATTTTGGTAACCAATTTTTTGCTCGTGGCAGCTTTACCGACGTATCGGGCGATGAGGCATGCGGTTCTTCATCTTTGAACGTGAGCGGTGGTTATAAGGTGGCTTGGGGAGCCACTTCACATGTGTATGGTTTATTAGGTTTTCAAAATGTATCGCCAGATAATGGCTCCGGTGATTCAGGTTTAGTGCTCGGTGGTGGTATTCGCGGTTACGTAGTACAGGGTATTGAGGCGTATTTTGAAGTTGAGCACTCAACCGTTTTTGATGGTGAGACCAGTGCCAATTTTGGTGGCGCTTACTGGTTTAATAAAAACTTTTCAGTAACGGGTGATATCGGCATTGGTGCCGAACAGCGTTCACTGGCTATTGGCGGACGCATGAGCTTTTAAACGTTATCGCACAGTCTTTTGATATTTATCAAGAGCTTTAGCGATAAGTCCAGTACCCTTCTTATTGTGAGTAATAGGTACTCTATTATGGGGTATGCCTTCATCACCGTAGGTAATCACTGTGAGTTGGCTAAGACAATATATCTGCTGTGCGTATAAATCAAAAAGTGCTATTAGCCTGTGTATGCAAGGCGTGTACTAGCCCAAGTGACTCAGGTTAACCAAACCCTGATGAGAGCTTGGGCTTTAGCCTTTTTATCGTATTAGCTGTTAGCACGAAAACCTGCAAAAGTTAAAAATTACACTATCTTAAGTGATAGGTTTTGCAGGCTTTATGGTTGTTCTATTTTTGTTCTATTTTGCTTTTAATTTAAAACTTGGGAAAAACATATGAGTAGTCACTCGGCGCAAACATCCGAAGCGCCTACTTACAACTACGATGTAGTACGGTCATTTGCACTAGCGACCATTCTATGGGGTATTGTAGGTATGGGTATGGGTGTTCTAATTGCTGCACAGTTAGTGTGGCCAGAACTAAACGACTTTTTTCAACCCTACAGTCATTTTGGCCGTTTACGTCCTCTGCATACTAACATTGTTATTTTTGCATTTGGTGGTTGTGCCCTGTTTGCGACTTCTTACTTTATTGTGCAGCGGACGTGTCAATCGGCACTGTTTGGTGGACCTTTAATTTCCTTTACTTTTTGGGGATGGCAGTTGGTGATTGTGGCTGCAGCCATTACTTTGCCACAAGGCTATACCTCAACTAAAGAGTATGCCGAGCTCGAGTGGCCTATCGATATTTTGATTACCTTGGTGTGGGTAGCTTATGGCATAGTGTTCTTCGGCACTATTGTTAAGCGTAAAACATCGCATATTTATGTGGCTAACTGGTTCTTTGGTGCCTTTATTATCACTGTCGCTTTGTTGCACGTGGTCAATAGCATGGCAGTACCGGTCTCGTTTATGAAATCATACTCAGCGTACAGCGGCGCCATGGATGCCATGATTCAGTGGTGGTATGGCCATAACGCTGTAGGCTTCTTTTTGACCGCAGGCTTTTTGGGCATGATGTATTACTTTGTACCCAAGCGTGCAGGTCGCCCTGTGTATTCTTATCAGCTCTCTATCGTTCACTTTTGGGCGTTGATTTCGTTATACGTTTGGGCTGGTTCGCATCACTTACACTACTCCGCTTTACCCGATTGGACCCAAAGCTTAGGCATGGTGATGTCTTTAATTTTGTTAGCACCTTCATGGGGCGGCATGATTAACGGCATGATGACACTCTCAGGCGCGTGGCATAAATTAAAAACCGATCCTGTGTTGCGCTTTTTAGTGGTGTCTTTGTCGTTCTATGGCATGAGCACTTTCGAAGGCCCGATGATGGCGATTAAAACAGTTAACGCGCTCTCACATAATACCGACTGGACTATTGGTCATGTACATTCGGGTGCTTTAGGTTGGGTTGCGATGATTACGATTGGTGCTATCTATCATTTATTGCCTATTTTGGCAGGCCGCAAAGAGATGCACAGCGTAAAACTTATTAATGTACATTTTTGGTTAGCGACTGTTGGTACCGTGTTGTATGTAGCAGCTATGTGGGTCAATGGTATTGGTCAAGGCCAGATGTGGCGTCAATTTAATGCTGATGGCACCCTAACCTATAGTTTCATTCAAGCCGTAGAGTTTAGCCGTCCAGGTTACTTTGTACGCTTTTTAGGGGGGGCGCTATTTTTAAGTGGTATGTTTATTATGGCTTACAATGCTATTCGCACGATGAAATTTGAAGTGCAGCCCGAAGAATCTAAAGCTACGCCTCAAGCGGCATAAGGAGTGCGAGTATGAAAAATCATGATATCGTCGAAAAAAACATTGGTTTGATGAGTGTATTAGTGGTTGTCGCCATTAGCTTTGGTGCCTTGGTAGAAATCGTACCACAATTCTTTTTACCTGAAACCACCGAGCCGATTGCCGGCCTAAAGCCTTTACCAGCTTTAGAGTTGGAAGGTCGCGATATTTATATTCGCGAGGGTTGTCATGTCTGCCATACCCAAATGATTCGCCCGTTGCGTGCAGAAGTTGAACGCTACGGTCATTACTCTGTCGCTGGAGAAAGTGTGTATGAGCATCCATTTTTATGGGGCTCTAAGCGTACCGGTCCAGATTTGGCACGTGTTGGTTTACGCTATAGCGATGAGTGGCACAAAGCGCACTTGTACAACCCTCGTAGTGTCGTGCCTTTATCCAATATGCCAGCATTCCCTTGGTTGTTTGAAAATAAGCTATCGGGTGAATACACAGCCAAAAAAATGAAAGCCTTGCGCTCTGTTGGTGTGCCTTATACCGATGAAGATATTGCAGGCGCTAAACAAGCAGTAGAAGGTAAGGCTGAAATCGATGCGCTTGTCGTTTATTTGCAGCAGCTGGGCACTTTGCTCACGCATAAGCGGTAACCAGTATGGATATCAATACTTTACGTAGTGCCGCTACCGTATTGGTAGCGATTGCATTCATTGCGGTGTGTTGGTGGGCTTTTTCCCCTTCACGTCGTAAACAGTTTGAAGAGGCGGCTCAGCTTCCCTTTGCGGATGAGCCAAACGAAGCGTCTGCAACAACAGACTCTGCCGACGAAACAAAGAATTAGGGCTAACGACAATGAGTACATTTTGGAGTTTGTGGGTTATCGTTTTAACCCTCACCTGCATTGGTTTATGCACTTGGATACTTTTTGCTAATCGCAAAGTGGCTAAGCGCGATGATGAAGATCCAGCCAATCAAACAACCGGCCATGTTTATGATGGCATTGAAGAATACGATAACCCGTTACCTAAATGGTGGTTTCAATTATTTATAGGTACGATTATTTTTACAGCTATTTATCTAGTGCTTTATCCTGGTTTAGGAACTTTTAAAGGCGTTTTAGGCTGGACATCGGTTAACCAATTAGAGTCACGTCAAGAAAAGGCACAAGAGCAATACAAAGATAGCTATGAAAAATATAACCAAATGAGCGTTGAAGAGCTGAGTCAGAATGCCGAAGCCATGAAAATGGGTGTGCGTTTGTTTGCCAATAACTGTGCAGTATGCCACGGTGCTGACGGTGGCGGTAACTACGGATTCCCTAACCTAACCGATAACGACTGGCTACACGGCGGTAGCGTTGACAAAATTCGCGAAAGTATCGTTAAAGGTCGCAATGCCAACATGCCAGCTTGGGGCCCTACCATTGGTGAAGAGGGCGTAGCGGCGGTGACTGAATATGTGCTGAGCTTATCTGATTTAGATCACGACGCTACGCAACTGGCCAAAGGGAAAGAGGTTTTTGGGGCTGTGTGTAGTGCTTGTCACGGGGCTGACGCAAAAGGCCAAATTGTGATGGGTGCGCCTAATTTAACCGATGATATTTGGTTGTATGATAGTGAGCGCGACACAATCGCTAATACGGTACGCAATGGCCGTGTTAATCGCATGCCCGCACAAGAAGATTTACTACGTGAGGATAAGATTCATTTGCTGACCGCTTATGTTTACAGCCTATCGCATTAAATCGTCGGGTGTTGCTAAAAAAAGCGCGCATTGCGCGCTTTTTTTAGTTTATTTACATTAAATCGTAACGATTCAGAGGTGCCGAAATTGGATACTGATGAATCATTGTCTGGGCCGCTCAAGCCATTTATGGGCGCCATATAAGCGCTCCCAGCATTTAAATGTCCAGAACATAATCCGTCACACCCTATCAGGTGATTTTTTCAGCTTGGCTGAATAGTGACATTAAATATGCCCCTCTCGCGCCTTTTATTCGGTGCCTCTCGTATCTAGGTGTTTTTATGAGCGAATCCCAGTCTTCTGAGCAATCTCACAGTGAGGGTGAAGAGCCCATTCGCTACATTAACTTATATGAATCTGATAGTAAGGTGTATACCCGAAAAGTAAAAGGGTATTTTCAGCGCCTTAGGCGTTACACAGGCATTCCTTTATTGCTGGGTTTTTTATTGCTACCTTGGCTGGTGATTGATGATCGACCGGCGGTACTCTTTGATTTAACTGAGCATAAATTTCATGTGCTATTTGTGACCTTTTGGCCGCAAGACTTTATATTGCTGGCTTGGACATTAATTATTGCCGCTTTTTTACTGTTTGCTGTGACCGTGACGGTGGGGCGTGTGTGGTGTGGGTTTACTTGCCCGCAAACCGTGTGGACCTTAATGTATATTTGGGTTGAAGATATATGCGAGGGTGACAGAAATAAGCGTATAAAACTCGATAAACAGCCCTGGAACCTCGAAAAGCTAATGCGCAAAGGTGCCAAGCATGCCTTGTGGTTATTGATTGCTTTTATTACTGGCGCTACGTTTATCGGCTATTTTATGCCTATTCGCGATTTGCTCGGGGGCTTCTTCCCATCAATCAGCGCAAGTGGTATTGAATGGCATACACCTGCGGTGGCGATATTTTGGACATTCTTATTTACCGCTTTTACTTATTTAAATGCAGGCTGGCTACGTGAGCAAGTGTGTAAATACATGTGCCCTTATGCACGCTTTCAAGCGGTAATGTACGATAAAGACACACTGTATGTACAGTATGATGAGGCGCGTGGCGAGACGCGTGGGCCGCGTAAAGCCAGTGAAGATTACAAGGCGAAAGGCTTAGGTGATTGTGTGGATTGCTCGTGGTGTGTGCAAGTATGCCCGGTCGATATTGATATTCGCGATGGCGCTCAATACGAGTGTATTAACTGTGGTTTGTGTGTTGATGCATGCGATTCCATTATGGAAAAAATGGAATATCCCAAAGGGTTAATTCGCTTTACCTCAGAAGATCAGCTAGAAAACGGTCATACTCAATTTATTCGCCCAAGGCTTGTGGGTTATTTTTCCCTTGTTATTGTAATGATCGGTTTACTCGCTTACACCATTTATAACCGCAGCCCTTTGGGCGTTGACGTATTGCGCGATCGCAGTGCGAGTATGTATCGCGTGCAAGGCAAAGAGGTGCAAAATGTGTATACCATTAAAATTAATAATATGGATAGAAAAACACATATTTACCGTATAGAACTTCATGGCGAGCTACCGTTTGAATTAAAAAACTATAAGCCGGTACCTATTGCCGAAGGAGAGGTGTTTACTCTGCCTATTCGCGTTGCGGTGCCTAAAAAATTCATTACTTCGGAGTCTCATGCCTTAACGATTCATATTATTGCACAAGATAATACCGAAATAGCGGCCAAAGAAAAGACCGTTTTTATGGCCCCTAAGCCGCGTAAATAATAGCGCTTATACACTTTTTTGAGATAAATGAGGTGCACCATGCACACCGAAGAGATTGCAAAGCCTTGGTACCGAGAAGTATGGTTTTGGCTGTTAGTTTCGCCGATGCTAACTTTGATTGTGACGGTGCCTATTATGATTACCACGGCCTTTAACGGCGCCGACGACCGTGTCTTAGATAATTACTACAAAGAAGGCCGTATGATTAATCACCGCTTTGAAGAGCAAGCCTTAGCCGTGAAGTTAAAAATCGGTGGCGTTATTACGTTTGACTGGCAGACGGGTGAACTGTGGTTTAATGCAAATCAAGCCATTTCAAGAACACAGCTAGTGGTTGCTTTTTCGCATCCGGCGGATGCTGCATTAGATTTTAGCTTGCCATTAAAGCAAGTGGATACACAGCGCTTTAGAGCTGATTTAACATCAATGCAAAAGGGTCGATGGTATTTTGCATTGCAAGGCACGTTAGAAGAAGCGCTCGCGCCACAGCCACTAAAAGCGATACCAGCGCCGGCGGGCATTCATAAGGCCTATGAGCAAAAAGCCTCGTTAAATATATGGCGTATTCCTGGCGAGGTGAATTTGGCTGATGCCACCGACGGTGTCTCACGTGTTGAATTAAAGGCTGTTGCTCATTAATGCCAATAACCGCATCAAAAAAAGTGTTAAACAACGTATCGGCGTCATCTGTTATTAGCGCTCAGCCGTCAATCGCTCAAGGGTCGCAAAGACACCCATCAGTGACATTCACTGAGCGCTCTTCGGCAAGCACACCGCCGTGCTTTCACTGTGCTCTACCGAGTGTAGCGGGTTTTTCGGCGCTTATTGATGGGCAAGAGCAGCCTTTTTGTTGCGCCGGCTGCCAAGCAATTGCGATGGCGATTGTTGATGGTGGATTGCAAAATTATTATCAATATCGTGAGCAGCAAGGTGTAAAGCCCGAGGCCACTCAAGTGCAGCGTGCAGCCTTTGAAGCTTACGACTTGCTAGAAGTCCAAGAAGATTTTGTGGTAACCGACTTACAGCAACCAGCTTTATTGCAGGCGGCTATTACGGTCGAGGGGATCACCTGCACTGCCTGTGTATGGCTGATTGAACAGCATATAAAAAAGCTCACTGGGGTAGCTTCTGTCAGTGTCAACTCAGGTAGTCATCAAGGGGTGATTCGCTTTGACCCAAAGCATATTAAACTGAGTAAAATTTTTGCCGAATTTGCGCGTATTGGTTTTCAGCTTAACCCCAATACAGCCCGCAACTATCAAAATGATTGGCAGCAGCGCCAGCGCAAAGCTATTTTGCGTTTGGGTGTTGCTGGCTTAGGTATGATGCAAGCAGGCATGGTGGCCATTGCCTTGCATGCAGGTACTATTCAGGGTATTGAAGCTCATTTACAAAGCTTGTTGCGTTGGGCGAGCTTAATTATGGCAACGCCGGTGTTGCTGTATAGTGGCTATCCCTTTTTTATAGCCGCTTGGCGCGCCTTAAAAATGCGTCATCTTATTATGGATGTCCCTGTCGCATTAGCGCTTATACTCGCTTATGTTGCCAGTGCTATTGCCACGGTCAATCAAACCGGCGATGTGTATTTTGACTCGATTGCAATGTTTACCTTTTTTTTGTTGCTGGGGCGCTTTTTAGAGCAGCGGGTGCGGTTTAATAATTTTTTACGCACCGGTAATTTACAGCAATTAGTACCTTTAACCGCACTTAAAAAAGACAGTGGTTATGCGCAAAACGATACCTGCGAGCCGCAAAGAGTGCCGGTTAAAAGTTTAAAAGAAGGCGATCATATTTGGATCGGCTCGGGCGAAACCTTTCCTTGCGATGGCCGTGTTGAGCAAGGCCATAGCAGCGCTGATGAAGCCCTATTAACGGGTGAGGCCGAGCCACAGCATAAAGTTGTAGGTAGCTATGTGGTTGCCGGCAGTCAAAATATTGAGTCAGGGTTGTGGGTAAGTGTTGAGGCTATTGGTCGGCAGACGCGGTTAGCGCATATTGAGCGCTTAGTCGACCAAGCGGCTGCCGAGCGGCCAAAGCAAGTGGCTATTGCTGATTATATTGCGGGTTATTTTGTTGCAGCGGTATTAATCGTATCGATATGTGTGGCGGGTTTTTGGTTTACCCAAGAGCCGGCCAAAGCGCTCTGGATTACGCTGTCGGTATTAGTAGTAACGTGCCCTTGCGCACTATCGCTTGCGACACCGACTGCACTGACTAGCGCGTTAAGCGCGGTCCGTAAAAAAGGGGTGTTAATGACATCGGGTGTTGCGATGGAGCAATTTGGCCATATTACGGATGTTATTTTTGATAAAACCGGGACGTTAACATGTGGGCAATTACACATTGCCGAAGTTAAGCTACTCGATGATGCCGGCCCTAGCGGCGCTTTAATGCAAGCCGATGTGCTCGCAATTGCAGCGGCCTTACAGCAAGTTAGTAGTCATCCTATCGCCAAGGCCTTTCGTCATATCGCCACCCCGTACACAGTAATCTGCGCAAAAAACATCACTGCCCAAGGTGTGCAAGGTGTGATTGATGGCAATACTTATCGTTTAGGTCGATTGAGTTTTGTTTGTGAGCATACTACACAGACATACCCAGGGCCTGGCCAATGGCTTGCTTTGGCTAAAAACACGCAGTTAATCGCTTGGATTTGTTTGAAAGATCAGGTGCGCGATACGAGTGCAAGTGCCGTACAGCAGTTGCTAAACAGAGGTCTACAGGTGCATCTGTTAAGTGGTGATAGGGCGCCCAATGTCACGCAGCTACAACACAGCCTCGGCATTAAAATAGCATTAAGTGAGCAAACGCCGGCGAATAAGTTGGCGTATGTACAGTCGTTACAAGCGGCTGGCAGAAAAGTGTTTATGGTAGGCGATGGGATTAATGATGTTCCGGTATTAGCCGCGGCCGATGTCTCGTGTGCTATGGGCGAGGCAAGTGAGTTAGCGCGTTTACAGGCTGACTCTATTTTACTCAATAATGACTTAAACCAATTAGTCAGTTTAATACCCCATTCTCAGCGCGTTACACGCATCATTAAACAGAATTTAGCGTGGGCGTTAGGCTACAATTTAGTGGCGTTACCGTTGGCGGCAGCAGGTTTTGTGCCGCCTTGGATGGCCGCTATTGGTATGTCGGCGAGTTCTTTAATTGTGGTGTTGAATGCGCTGCGTTTAGCACGCGATTAGCTGTACCCATACACACGGATTTTAGCGGCGTTTTTGAGCTAGGTTTTACAGCCTAGTTCATGCATTGAAGCGTTAGCGCTATGTGCACAGTGATGACTGAAAGTTATAGCGCGTTCCTAGTTATTACTTCGTTAACACTACCTCGTTAATCATTGCCGTAACACCCTTGGCGTCGACTAAGCTGCGCGTAACTTTAATAACATTGCCGCTTTTATCAAGCAGAACTAAATCAGCTGCACGCACCGTGTATTTTTCCATAAAAGTTTTCGCATCAGGTCGGCCTATTTTGGCCATTAAAAAGTGCATGCTATTTTTTGTTTTTGCATCTAGGGCATCGCGTACTTGGTTAATAATAGCGGCTTGCTGCGAGCTGACTCCTAAATTGGCATCATAAATAAAAACAAGCGCAGGCTTGCCCTGGCCCACTTGTTTCAAGTCTAAGTCAAAACCCTTAGGGGCAAAAGCAAACAGGGCGGCAACCACAAGGCCTATACCTGCCAAAATCAGCAACAGCTTTAGGGCTTTTTGGGCAGGGGTTTTGGTGTGTGTCTCAGTCATAGTTAAGCCTACTTTTAGGGGGTATTGATTGTGAGTATTGTTTGGCAAAATATAGTGCCACTCATGACGATTGGGGATGATCTAAATGTTTATGCGGGTACCAGTGGCTTAAAAATAACCCGCTTAATGCAAAAATAAAAACGATGGCGTAGTACTTGATCTTGCTGTTCTCAACCGGGATTAGCCATAGGGTAGTCATGACCTCAATGGTGACTAGTATAATCACAAAAACAAACAATAACCTTTGTGATATATATTTACACACGAGTGCCCCGATGGGAGCGCCAATAATAACGACCGGTACGGCGGCATACCACAGTTGGGCGGTGAGTGCTGGGGCGTTATCGAGCCACCAAAATTGTACGGCAACGCCTACCAGCGAATTGGCTGTCATCATGAGTACGCTTACCTGGGTCGCAATGCGAATCGATAATCTAAAATAAATAGCCAGCGCGCAAAAGGCGAGTAAGTCGGCCCCCGAGCCCATCAGTCCAGAGCTTAAACCACCCACTAGGCCAAAGGTAATAATGACACTCTGGCTTTTGTAAGTGTGAGTATTAATATGACTGCGCACAAATACCGCGTGCCTATTGGCTAAAATAAATACAATCAAAAAGCCTAAGCAAAATAGAGTAAAAATAATACGGATATCATTGGCGGCTATTTGCTGGTCTAGCCACAGTAATGCAACCAACAAACCTGCGAGGCTCCCTTTTAAGTACAATGCCATAAAGCGCCAGGGCAACTGTTTGACGGCGGTTAAAATAAATAGCGATGCTGAAGTCATGCCTGCTGATTGTATCGCTAGTGAAAACGATTTAGCAGTAAAAGGGTCGATGCCCATCATTTTGGTTAATGCTGGGAAGGCGACGGCACCGCCGCCGAGGCATGTGGCTCCGGCCACAAAAGAGCCCAACCCCATCACGGCGGCAACAATGTTGGTTTTTTGCTGCAAGGCTTGCCAAATACTGTCCCACGCAAATACGGCCATCAGTGCCCATACAATAATGGCATACAGTAGTATTAGGTAAAAGTCGCGTGCAAGGGTATGACGTGATGGCATGGGCTACTTAGCGCTTAAACAAAGGCATGGGATGAGCAAGGGGGCAAGCGCATAATGGTGATGCGTTATGCCTGCTGTCAGGCAATCACGCGGAACGACAGATCAACCGCTTTAACATGCTTAGTCAGCGCCCCTACCGATACGCGATAAGGCTGACAGCTTGCCATGGGGGTAAAGTTATTAAGCTCAACGTTTCCTGATACCTCAAAGACACTATCAGGTGCTGGTGTATTTAAGATGACTTGCGTGTCCTCGCGGCTAAAGTTATCGAGCATAATAATATCGGCTTTGGCGGCTAAGGCTTCGCTGAGCTCTTGCTGGGTTTCTACTTCTACCTGTACAGGCTTGCCAGGTTTTAGTGTGCGAGCTTGAGCGATAGCACGGCTAATGCCTCCGCAAGCGGCAATATGGTTTTCTTTAATTAAAAAGGCATCCCACAGGCCGAGGCGATGGTTATGGCAGCCGCCCACAGCCACTGCATACTTTTGTGCAATGCGCAGGCCCGGTAGGGTTTTGCGGGTATCGAGTAAGGTAATGGCATGGCCTTGGGTAAGCTGGGCGTAACGCTTGGCGGTGTGTGCTGTAGCACACAGCGTTTGCAGTAAATTCAATGCTGCGCGCTCGCCGGTTAGTAGTGTTCGGGCATGACCGGTAATATCAAACAGTGCACTGCCAGCTGCGGCGCTATCGCCGTCATTGAGGTGCCACGTGATTTTGGCTTGGCTTTGGTTTTGCGCGGCCAATAAAGCATAGACCTTATCGACCCATGCGCTGCCACACAGTGTGGTTTGTTCGCGGGTAATCACGCGCGCTGTAATCCGTGTGTCTTGTGGGATGAGCTCGGCGGTGATATCACCGCTTTGAATATCCTCATCTAGCGCGGCTTGGGCGTTAAGATTTATGGCGGTTTGCAATTGTTCGGGCGAAACCGTAAGGCCTACAAAGTGCTGACTCACGGTTAAGACTCGCGGTTGTGTGCACGCATGGCACGTTGCTTTTGTTGGCTCCAGTCACGCTCTTTCTCGGTATTGCGCTTGTCGTGCAGTTGCTTACCCTTGGCCAGCGCAATGCCACACTTTACCATGTGCTGCTTCCAGTACAGGTTGGTGGCCACTACGGTGTAACCTTTTTGGTTAACTGCTTCTTGCAGGCGGTCAATTTCGCGGCGATTAAGCAATAGCTTGCGGTAGCGCACAGGATCTGTCACATAATGAGTGCAGGCTGTACCCAGTGGCTGAATTTGAACACCCATTAACCACGCTTCGTTATTTTGAAAATACACGTAGCTATCGGTGAGCTGCGCTTTGCCTTCGCGTAAGCTTTTGACTTCCCAGCCAACAAGTGACAAACCGGCTTCAATGCGGTCTTCTAAGAAGTAGTCGTGCCTTGCGCGGCGGTTGGTGGCAATGGTGTTATTGGTTGGCTGTTTTTTCTTTTTGGCGCCCATGGTCTTCGGTATCGCAGTTTTTAGGATTGGCTAGCCTAAAGCATGTGTTTAAGTGTGTAAATACAGTGTGCGTCCTAATACGTCCCTAAGCGCTATTAAGCTTTTTTAATTTGAGCGTAATTTGAGTTATGCCTAAAATTTACGCGTCATTGCAGGTTAAGCGGCCGCTTTAGTATTTTGTTGGTGCGCCACTGATTGGTCTATGCGCACGTTATCGGTGGCCTATGCGCACATTATTTATCTATGCGTCACTGTGATACGTTGGCATATTCAGATAAAGATTGGCGCATAATGATATAAAATTGCTTAATCTTGATTTTTCCTTATACGCTTTAGCAATCTTGTGCGGCATTTTTTCGTATGTTGGAATTTACTTGCTAAAAGGGAGGGGGTCGTGCTTGAACTTTAGGGGCGCAGCTGTAAAAATGCTGTATTCGCCGATGGTAGGTAAAAGCTGGCCAACCTCAGTATGTTTTACCCCAGAGCGCTCACGGTGCGTTCTAACCATTTAAAGTGCGGGAACCTGCCACCCCCTAGGTTCCGCTGGGTAAGTGTGGGCTATAAGCCTATGCTGACTTTGTATTGGCGCGACTTCTTCCATGACTGCGCAAACGAAGCGTCTATTATTGAATAGACTGTAGAGATGTAGTGATGAATATTATTTGATGATTAACCGTATTACCAGCGCGCTGCTAATTTGGACGGCGATGCTGACAACAGAGGAATATCAAGGTGGAACAACTATCTGGTGGCGATATGCTATTGCGCGCTTTGGCCGATGAAGGCGTTGAGTGCATTTTTGGTTACCCAGGCGGCGCAGCGCTACACATTTACGATGCGATTTTTAGGCAAGATCGCGTGCACCATGTTTTAGTGCGTCATGAACAAGCAGCAACGCACGCAGCGGACGCTTACTCGCGCTCTACCGGCCGCACAGGCACTTGCTTAGTGACCTCGGGTCCAGGCGCAACTAATGCCATTACAGGCATTGCAACGGCCTACCTAGACTCCATTCCTATGGTGGTAATTTCCGGTCAGGTGGTAAGCGATCGTATTGGGGAGGATGCTTTTCAAGAAACTGATATGGTCGGTATCTCGCGCCCGATTGTTAAACATAGCTATTTAGTCAAAGATCCCGCACAAATCCCAGCGATTATTAAAAAGGCCTACTATTTGGCGGCCAGTGGTCGCCCGGGACCTGTGGTGGTTGATATCCCTAAAGATATGACCGCTCCTGATGTGCTGTTTGATTATCATTACCCTGAAACAGTGCGGCTGCGCTCATACAATCCCGCGATTCGTGGCCATGCAGGGCAAATCAAAAAAGCCATGCAGCTTATGCTAGCAGCCAAACGTCCCATTATTTATGCTGGTGGCGGTGTGATACAAGGCAATGCGAGTGCGCCATTGACCGCATTAGCGAAAAAGCTCAATGTCCCAGTGACTAATACACTAATGGGATTGGGTGCTTACCCAGGTGATGACAAGCAGTTTTTAGGTATGCTAGGTATGCATGGCATGGTGGAGGCCAATTTTGCCATGCATAATGCCGATGTTATTTTTGCCATAGGCGCACGCTTTGATGATCGAGTGACTAACGCGACCGATAAATTTTGCCCAGATGCTAAAATCGTTCATGTCGATATAGACCCCGCTTCGATTTCTAAAACTGTCCGTGCTGATGTACCCATTGTGGGGCCCGTCGACAGCGTACTTAATGATATGCTGCAAATATTCGACGAGCTTAAGCAAACCATGGATACCGAAGCGCTCAGTCAGTGGTGGGCACAAATTAACGAATGGCGCGCTAAGCACGGCATCCTTGTTAAGCCGCGTTACGAAACCACCAGTGAAGCGCTTAAACCTCAAGAGGTTATTAGTACCCTCTATGAAGTTACCAAAGGTGAAGCCTACATTACCAGTGATGTAGGCCAGCATCAGATGTTTGCGGCGCAGTACTACCCGTTTAAATACCCGCGGCGCTGGATCAACTCGGGTGGGCTCGGCACGATGGGCTTTGGCTTACCTGCAGCCATGGGCGTACAGTATGCACACCGCGACGCTGTGGTCGCTTGCGTCACCGGCGAGGGCAGTATCCAAATGTGTATTCAAGAGCTGAGCACCTGCACGCAATATCATTTGCCCGTCAAAATCATTTGTTTAAATAATCAAGCCCTAGGCATGGTAAAGCAATGGCAAGATATGAACTACGGTGGTCGTCATTCCGAAAGCCTTTATGAGGAGTCACTGCCAGATTTTATAAAATTGGCAGAGTCTTACGGCCATGTGGGCGTGCGTATTAGCAAACGCGAAGAGCTCAAAGAAAAATTAACCGAAGTGTTCGCTATGAAAGATCGTGTTGTTTTTGTGGATATCCAAGTCGACCCTCAAGAGCATGTTTACCCTATGTTGATTCCGCCCAATGACCCTTCAGGGGCCAATGGTTCTATGCGTGATATGTTCTTAAGTAAAACGGAGCGTACCTAATGAAGCATATTATTTCTGTCTTAGTCGAGAATGAGCCTGGTGCTTTATCACGTGTTGTGGGTTTGTTTTCGCAGCGCGGTTACAACATTGAAACACTAACCGTCGCTCCTACCGAAGATGCAACACTGTCGCGCCTGACAATTACGACTGCTGGTAGTGATCATGTTATTGAGCAAATTACCAAACATCTTAATAAAATTGTTGATGTTGTAAAATTGGTTGACCTAACCGAAGGTGCCCATATTGAGCGTGAATTAATGCTCATTAAAGTACGTGCGACTGGCTCGCAACGCGCCGAGGTTAAGCGTTGTGTTGATATTTTTCGCGGCCAAATAGTGGATGTTACAGCGTCTGTGTATACTATTCAGCTGGTTGGCCATAGTGATAAACTCGATGCTTTTTTTCAGGCAGTTGGCGAAGCCTCTATTTTAGAAGTGGTGCGCTCGGGTGTCACCGGCATTGCTCGTGGCGAAAAAGTCTTGAGTTTGTAGCGTGTCATATCACTTAACAGTAATAGTCAAAGGCCTGCTTTTAAGCAGGCCTTTTTTATATTATTTAGGGAAAAAATAAATCACAATATCAATCATAATCAGCACAATAATAATCCACTCCAAAAACGATGAATGCTTATGGTGTTGCTCGCTAGCGAGCATATCGAGCAACGCGTGAATCGTGGCTAATTTATGGTTGAGTATCTCGATGCGCGGAGTTAAATCTAAATATTTAGCTAGCTGTTGATAGTCGGACTCGAGCTCTGGGTAGTCCCAAAAAAATTCGGGTGTGTCCAATAAATTAAAGTGTAGTGAAATATCACTACTGGTATCAAAAAGCACGCCACGCAATTTAGCCAATTTATTGCGGCTGAGCGGGATTTTACCAGTTGCGGCTAGTTTTTTAGAAATGTAGCTATTTTGTTGAATAACCTGTTGTGCGGTATCTTCAAAAAAGCTTAGTTTAGCTGACTGCGCAAAGGCATGACTTAAAGCAAGGCGACATAAAGGATTGTTGTTAGGTAGCGACAAAAAATCATTATGAATAGTGAGGGTGTTGGTGCTTTTTATGGGCGTATTATCGCTTTGACTGTGTTCATTATTTTGCGTGATGTGATAATGAAATTGCTCAGTCTCGTAGCCGTCTAAATGCTCAGTCATTAGGGTTGATAGTTCACGGCATAAGATTTTGCGCGCTGTTTCTTCAATATTCCAGCATACAACAACGCCATAGTTAAATACCCAAGCTTCACCTTGCGCTAAGTTAATCTGATAGGCATCGCGGTAGCGTACAGCGCCTTTTTGTTTAACAAGTAGATCGTTGGCTTCCTCGAGTTTAAATTGTCGCCCCATTAATACAGTATGAATACGGTGCGGGCCAGTACTTTTAGGTAAAATAGTTGTTGGCATAAAAGCTTTACTCAATAACAAAAAATATTAAATAATAGGGCTTAGGTTTAGGCAAATGATTAGGGCTGCTTTTTAATCGCAATCGCTGTACGTAATTTTCCGCTGCCAAAAGCCGACATTTTTTCAAAATCTAAACGTGCAATGGGCAAGTGCTGGCAATCTATAGCCAATTGGTGGGCTTCATCTAAATCGGGATCGTGAACATAAAGGCAGCGCTCGTCAATATTGGTTAAAGTCACCCAGTGCGGTATTTTTTTACCATCTAGCCTATAAGTGCTAATTAAAATAATGACAGCGTAGCCCTCATCTAGCCAAGTTTGCAGTTGGTCTTGTGTTAGCTCGTTATAGTCTAGAGTCACCGCGTTGTACTGCGCCTGCGCGACAAACTGGTTGTGTACGACAGTCATAATATTTTTTTTATCGTCGTTGCGTACCCCATCAATAAATAAAGGCTGCTGAGTATTTAAACTAACAACCGCATCAAAACCCCGTTTTTTAGCAGCTAAGGCCAATCCTATAGGGTGACAACCTCCATGCCCCGAGGTCATAAAAATAGTGGTTGCCTCACGCCACAGGTCAAGTTCGTGATATTGTTCAAGGGCAATGTTGGAGTCTTGACTGGCCATAGCCATTAATAACGACGCAGGACCACAGCTAAAATCGGTGGTTTGTTGATACCAGGGTATTGCATTTAACGGCTCACAGCCTTGCACCGCTTTAATGCTTTTTTGCATACGTAGCGCGTCGGTATGATCTTCGTAATAATCACAGTACTCGCCAAAAATGCGATAGCCCAATTTTTGATACAAAGCGATAGCAGCGGCATTATTTTTAGCCACTTCCAAGCGCAAATGTAAATAGTCTAAGCTAAAGCAAACTTGCTCTAGCTGGTGCATAAGCTGCTGGGCAATACCTTGCCCAGCAGCGCTGGGTAATACCGCCAGCGAGTAAATACTAGCAAGGCGTGTGCCTTTATGGCACCACGCTAAAGCATAACCAACCAGCGACTGGTGCTCGTTTGCCAATACAGCGTCTGGGCTTTGAAGGCTTTGGGCAACCCATAAAATACCATGTGCCGCTTTAAGCCAATGTTTAAAGCTGCGCTCACTTAAGCGACTGTTATTAAAACAGGTGTATTCAATATGCAATAAAGCTTTAAGGTCACTCACAGTGGCCAAGCGGTAGCTTATATTATTGACTACCGTGTTATTAATAACGATGCTGTTAATGGCGTTGTTGTTAATGGCGTTGTTGTTAGTCGTATTGTTGTCAGTGTTGTTGTTAATGATGTGGCTATTGATTATGGCGTTAGTCATAAGGTGTTGCTCATAGTATTAGCGTCCACGCGCTTCTAAGCGGCGTTGAAACTCGGCCATTATTTGCATATAAAGTTCATCGCCTAAGTAGACGTCTTCTATTTTGTGATCGATGTTGGGGTTGTCGTTTACCTCTAGCACATAGGCTTTGTCGCCCACTTGTTTTACATCTACGCCATACAGGCTGTTGCCAATAGTTTTGGCAGCCTTTAAGGCGGCATCGAGCACTACTTTGGGAACTTCAAAGGTAGGCAGTGTTTCAAAACCGCCCGCGCTAAAGCGCTTAGAGCTATGATTGTAAATTTGCCAGTGGTTGCGCGCCATTAAATAGCGACTAGCATACAGCGCCCGCCCGCCTAAAATACCAATGCGCCAATCATAATCGGTATATAAATATTCCTGTGCCAGTACCAGCGCACTATCGGCGAGTAATTGCGCTAGCTTTTCTTTGAGTTCTTGCTGGGTTTTGACTTTAAATACGCCGCGCGAAAAAGAGCCTTCTGGCATTTTTAAAATCATCGGGTAGTCAAATTTTGACTCTAAAAATAGCAGTGTTTTATCACTGTTATCACTAATAATCTCAGTTTTTAAACTGGGTACTTTTTGATAACTAAAAGCATCGTGCAAAAATACTTTATTGCAGCAGCGCAAAATCGATACCGGGTCATCGAGTACTACTAAGCCCTCTTTTTCAGCATTACAGGCTAAGCGATAGGTGTGGTGATCTATCGCAGTTGTTTCGCGAATAAACAGTGCATCATAGCGATTAATATTGTCGAGCTGCTCGGCGGTGACTGTTTGTGCGGTAATACCGTGTTTGGCGGCTGCTTTAATAAAGCGCTTAATTGCGCCGCTATCGCTTGGTGGGTTTTCTTCTTGCGGGTTAACCAAAATGGCTAAGTCCCAGCGATTTTGTTTTTTGCCTTGATAGGTACGCCAAACAGTTTGCGTAAAACGATCAACCTGCTCAAGTGCCCGTGTTTGATCTTCTGGGTTGAGTTCGGTAAAGGCTTCTTGTGTGATTTTTAATTGTATTTCATTATCTTGTTTAAAAAATGTAATGCCTAAAATCGGGGCGCTAAATTGCTTAAAGGCTTTTTGGCATAAAGCCTGAAAGCGCACATCGCGGCATTGACCAAAAAAAGCCAATACGGTTTGCGGGGTATGAGTGACCACTACATTTTTAGGGAAATAAGGAATCAGTGAAAAAGCTTGATTGTCTTTTTCATCGCGTAAGCGGTTAATGGTTTTAACGCTAGGTAGTGCAACATGCTTGCGGGCTTCGGCTAACAAAGAGCAATAATACCCTTTGCTGAGATACTGTTGTGTATTGCATAGGTTAATAATTCGCGTTTTAGGCTCATTGAGTTTGGGGTAGTCGCTCAGGTATTGCTCAAAGCTAATAAAGGCGGCATTGAGCTGTGCGTAGTGGCTATTATCGTCTACGACAATCAGTGTTTTAAACATAAAAATCCTACTAAATGGGTGGCTAACCAAGGGTTATCGATACTGACTATAGGGAGCGTTAAGTCTGACTCATGCGTTGAATAACGGCTAAAAAAGCATTTACAGCTGCAATGGGGGCGGTTTCGCTCATAGTGTGATAACCCGAGGTGGGAATTTGTAGTGTTGTTCCATCAACCAAACCATGAGAGGCCGAAATAATACGCCCAAGTTCTGTCGACCCCAATGATGTAGGCTGTTCACCTTTCGCGATTAAGGTTTTGTTGTGCGCTTCTACATAGGCATCTTTGTATTGCACTTGAAAGTTTAAGTCTGCACAGGTGCGGGCTAATTTTTGTGTTAGTGCAGTATTAAAGTGGGCATTGGCATCTTTGTTGCGCAACACCAAATGCTGATCGTTAGCGGCTTCAAAGGTAGGATAGGGGCTGGTATCTACAACAATAAGTTGGTTAGTTGAGCCACCAAAGCGCCTAAACCACTCTAATAAATAGCGCCAGCTTTTGCCGGCTTCTTCTTGCGCGGTAAAAAACGCGGTGCCTTCAAAGCCTTGCTCAAACCTATACACCAAAGCGGCTGCGGTGAGCACATTGTCGAGTTGGCCCGCCAGTGTATGCTCGGTCATTTTAAGGGTGTCTGTAAATGCTACAGGCGTGCCTGCGACTAAATGCTCTAACCCTTCTAATTCAAAAATTAAATTATTACGGTATTCACAAATAGAGGCATTAGTAACCTTGCCCTTGCCCCGGTAAGCACCCGACCAAGGCTCATAAGCAAAGACGTGCTCTTGGCCAAAACGATGAACAATTTTTTGCATTAATTGCTCATCGACTGAATTGCCTAATAGATCGGAGCGTGCGCCGGCCACAAAAGCGGCATATTGGAACTCGTTAGGTCCAGTACACACCAAACCATGGCGATCAATATGCGCCGAAAAAAACACGCTATTGGGCCTTTTACCTTGGGCGACCAATAGGCCTTCGTACCAAGTAACATTGGCACCGCGCTCTTCTAGCTCACGCTGAAGTACTCTAAAAAAAGAATGCTCAGCGCCAACCACGCTAGGGCTGCGTACCAGTGAGGTTAAAATATTGATAAATGCTTGCGGTAAGGCTGAGGCGCTACTTGGGGGAGGTTGTAGGGTTGTTGTCATTAAAGGTGTCGTCTAAATCGCTACTAAGCGAAGTAAAAATAAAGCGTTAGTGTGGGCGCTGCTTGCTTCATCAAAAGACGGTGCATTGGGTGCTGAGCTAACGTAAGTTAGGTAAAGCAAAGATGATGTTTGTAAGTATGCTATTTATACCTATTTTTTTGTTTTGGCAATTTATTTCTTCATTTTTTGATACTTTTTTATCGGCAGTCAGTGATAAAAGCTGGTGTGACTTAGAGGTCGTGGCGACAGTCAAGACGTTCATGTAAGAACTCTGGGGATCGTGCGACTGAAAAGCTGAATATTGTACTTAGGCAATAACGAGTGCGGCGAATGAACTTTTTAGTAAGTCAGTGGTTTAAAGAGCGCTAAGCTCATAGGCTGTTAAGCGGTGACTTATGTTTTCGCTTATTGCGCGGGCTCAATAGTGATAAAAATGTGAACTATTTGGTGAGGCTTATGTTGTAGCATTGGGTTTTCAGTAGTGTAGTGCGACAGCAGTCGTACTACAGTGTCGTAATATTTTATAATAATGCAATCAAGTGTTGCATGTGGAGCTAGGTAAATGAAAGTAGTTGAGTGTTATCGTGGTGTACAAAGCAGTGCTTATCAAGCCGTGCGTAAAGTTATGGGGTTAAAAGTGGTGGCGGCGATGAGCTGCGCGCTATTGCTAGGAGCTGCAAGTGTAGTGAGTGCTGACGGCTATAAAGCCGGTGCACCGGCTCAAAATGCTGATGAAATCCGCCCGATTCTTATCGGCCAAGAGATGCCCAAAATCACTTTAACAACGCCCGAGGGCAAGCCTTTTGACTTAAATAAAGCAATGGCGCAAAAGCCTACGCTATTGGTTTTTTACCGTGGGGGTTGGTGCCCTTACTGTAATTTACACTTAGCCGCTTTACGCAAAGTAGAAAAGCCTTTAAAAGAGCTAGGCTTTCAAATAATTGCGGTTAGCCCCGATAAGCCCGAAGAGCTTACAAAAACCGATGAAAAGCATTCACTCGGCTATACTTTGCTGTCTGATAGTCATGCTACCGCGATTAAAGCGTTAGGCTTAGCCTTTGAAGTCGATGCTGTGACACGCGTAAAATATAAAACCTATGGAATTGACTTAGAGAAGAGCTCTGGCCAAGATCATCATTTATTACCAGCACCTGCGGCGCTGCTAGTTAACAAAGATGGACTGGTGACCTTTAGCTTTATCTCGCCTAATTATAAAGTGCGTGTTGATAACGAGCTAATTATGGCAGCAGCCAAAGCACTAAAATAGACCTGATAGGATGCTGATTTATTAGCGCCCAATTTTAGTGCCGCTGAATAATGACAGTAAGGTAAAAAACAGAGGACCGAGATAGGCCTCTGTTTTTTTCGCTTAAAGCTTGCGTTGCTGTCAATGTTCAGCGACTGATGATGGGTTGTCATGTTTAGCATTCGTGAACCGTCGATAAATCAGCGGCGCAGCAATCAGTAAGCCTACTCCAGCAATCGTTGCATTAAATACGTTATAAAAAACAGACTGTAAGGCATCGGGGTGCAAGACAAAAAACACGAACGGAATAAATATTAAGACCGCCGCACAGGCTGTGCGCAATAGCGTAGGTACATAAGCTTGATGTTGCTGCCAAATACATAGTCCGGTCACCCATGCCCAGCTCATAAAAAAGCATGCCAACACCGGCAGCATGAATAAACTCCCCAACGCCGATAAAGCCAAGCTCAGAGGCAAGCCCCATACTGCGGCTACCCACAAGGGGTTTATAATATCGTGCTTTTTGCGCCTAGCCAGCCAAATATTAATACCTGTAGCAGTCACCAACGTAGAGGCCAACCCTAGTAATACGTAGCCAATGAGCACCCAGTTCCCCCCGTACTGACCAAAATGTAAACGATATGTTGAGTACAAAATTTGGCGTGGTAGGGGACCATTCGTTAACCCCTGTGCATTGAGGTAATCGCCCTGAGTATTAAATCTGAATATCTCGGAATAACTTAGTCGGCCTTGCATAGTAGCGGCTATTTCAATAAATTGCTGTGGTGTTTTAGGTTGCTGAATAACGATATATAAAGGCGTAGCCTGTGGGTATTTTTGGCGAATGTAGGTGAGCGCTTTATTGATATTAGCCTCTTGAACTGGGGCGTTGATTGTAGGGTCTGCACCGTAAATTTCGGCGGTAAGCTCAGCTGGAGTACCATCATAGAGTGTAGATGTGGCTACCAATACCAATATACTCACCAAACCAAAGAAAGCCCCAGTCACTGAAATCATTACATGAAACGGTAGTGCCCATACCGATAGGCGGTTGTGTAAATCGGCTTGGGCTAGCCGTTGGTGGGCGTTCCAGCGCAAACGAAAAGCATCAACAAAAATACGTGGGTGTGCAACGATACCCGATACACACAACCCCAGCATCAGCGCACCGAGTAGGCCTACTATGATGCCCCCTACCGTATGAGGTAGTAATAAATAGTAGTGCATATCGCGCACAGTGCTTATCCAGCCTTCTTTAACGGCTTCATCGAGCGTACCATCTTCTTTGACAAAAAATTCGTGCTGGCCACCGGCTACATGAATTCTAGGCAGGGACTCAGTGGGTAACACGACATAGAGTGATTCAGGTGTACTTTGGGTTTGTGTATAAAAAGCGTCAATAGCCGTATTAACGGTTGCGTAAGAATAGTTAGAATACTCGGCTACAGCAGGTTGTTGCCAACGCTCAAAATAATGGGCCGCCACTAGAATAGTACCGGTAAGGCAAATAATATAAAGTAGAATGCCAGTCGTTACGCCAATCAGGGAATGCGACGATAGTGATGCTTTAACAGTGCTTGATGAAAAGGCCATATATTACTCAAATTAATAACATTATAAATAAAGATAAGCGCCGGTCATAACCGAGAGCGCCAGCAAAATCATTGCATGCTTAAAGGGTTGGGCTTGAGCGCATAAGAAGTAGACTGTGAGGGCATAAAGACAGGGAAACAAAAAAGCTGCACTGGCCATTTGGGTGTCAAGTTGTGCAGGCATCAAACTCACCATTAATAGCGTTACCAAGCAAGTAGCCAATAAGGCTAATGGCCCTGTTATTATCAATAATGCGGCGCGATGCTTTAAAATAAGGGGCGTTAACGCGCTGTTATGGCTAGTAGCCTTATGAGTCGCGGTACGCTTTGCGGGTTTATGTGTGCTTTGATAATCACCATTAATAAGTACAAGGGCAAACCCTGCAATACTCACAGCCATGAAACCAAAGGCCATCCCAAACTCTGGGCCTACAGTAGTTGACAATAAAACTAACGCTCCAATCACCAACGTCCAAATGCACACTTTAGTGATGAGAAAAGCGCGGCCTTTTTTTCGCCATGTTAAGCGTAATAGCGTCATGCTTAGCGCAATAAGCAAAAGTGAAGTTATTGTCATGCCGGTACCTCATATAAATATAGTGAAAGGGAGGTTAAAAAATGTATTGCTCTTCAAATATTCGGTAATCTTGTGAGGCGCGAATACTTGTCGGTGCTCAAAAAATATTCATGTTACGCTAAGATCGGTGTCAATGTGACTCGTTACTCAGTGATTAAAAGATATTAAGCCGTTTTACCTATATAGGGTTGATGGATTATTTTCTGGACACTTAAGTGTTGGGCTTTGCAGGGAAAGCAAGGGTCGACAGTGTTGAAGCACAACATCGAGTGGCGCAAAGTCACAGGTGACTTGAGCGCCCAATTTCGGTATCGCTTTATAATCATAAATGCATAATTATGATTTAAAAAGTATAACCAATACGACCAACGGCCATACGTTCTTTACCGGTAAAGCAATCTCCTCGTGCTAAACATGTAGAGTAATATTGCTTATTACTGGCGTTTTTGATGTTAAGGCTAAAATCCCATTGTGAGTAGCTGTAGCCCAGCATTAAATCGGTGAGAGTATAAGCGGGTGTGCGATGATTGTCTGCGCCATCAAAGCTTTGGCCTACATAACGCACGCCTACACCTGCTTTAAAGCCAGCTGCTTGGCGATAGCCTAACCATGTAGAGGCCTGTTTGTGCGCAACACTCGCAAACGTATTGCCATTAGTATCGACGGTATTTAGCTTTGTGAGGTTGAGCTCCCAATTAAAATCGCCAAAAAGCATTAAGCTTTCTAGCTCGATACCATCGATTTTAGCCATGCCACTTTGTTGCTGGATTGCACCGGCGAGCGCTTGTGGATCGTTAAGATTGCTTTGTTCAATATCAAAGTAAGCTAGTGTGACATAGGCTTGCCGCCCCGACGGTTGGTATTTAACGCCAATTTCTGTTTGCTCGCCTTCTTGTGGGTTTAAAGGCGCTGGGTTTTGAGTATTGCCGTTGCCGCCAATAACCGGCTCAAACGATTCGGCCCAGTTAATGTAAGGCCGCAATCCAATGGCTGTCTCGTAAAGCACGCCCACACTGGTGCTCACGGCATGATCATCTTGCGTGCTAGTACCTTCATTGGCGCTAATGCTGTCATAGCGTACCCCTGCATTAAGATTCCACGGCCCCCAAGTGATGTGATCGCTAATATACAGGCCGGCATCTTTATATTGATGCTCCGGTGCATCAACCCAATAAGTTTGCAGTGTGGCTTCGTTAGGAATATTGCCATACACCGGCGCAAACGGGTTAAGCCAATAGGTGCGGTCCGAAAGTGTGGGGTTGGCGCTATTAAAGCCAAGCGCCCAGGCGTAAGCTGAGTCATCTTCGGTGCGGACATTTTGGTATTGCCCGCCGATGAGTAAGCTGTGCTCAATGCTCCCCGTTGTTAATTGGCCACTTAGGCGAAGGTCGCCGGCGAATTGTTTTGAAGAGGCTTCGCTGCGATAAAAAGAGCGTGGTATAAGGTCATCGGGAAATTGTGCATAGTTATAACGCTCTCCACCTAAAAAGGCGTGCCAAGCTTGCTGGTAGTCTACCGATGCATCAGTCGCGCGTGCTGTAAAACTCAAGCCCCACGTCTCGTTAATTGAGTGCTCGGCAATAAGGGTGAGTGAGTGGGTATTAGTATCGTATTGATTAAAGTCAGGCTCGCCTAAATACACATCGCTGGCAATGCTTTGGCCATTCGAGGTGGGCAATAAGGTGCCGTAAAGCGGCAAAAATTGCGCAGCGGTATCGCTGCGTGTTTTGGTATAGTTGGCCAATAGGCTAATGCGGGTTTCGTCATTAGGTTGCCACGTTAGCGATGGTGCAATGACGACGGTATTGTCATCAACAAAGTCAACTTGGGTGTCGCTATCGCGGTAAACACCTACAGCACGATACAGTAATGTGCCTGTTTTGTTGATAGCGCCGGTCGAGTCAACGGCTACTTGTTTATGGTTAAAGCTGCCGGCTTCGGCAATCATTTCGTGTTGCGTTTCGGTTTGTGGCCGCTTGCTTACAATGTTGACAATTCCACCCGGCGAGCCTTTACCATAAAGTACAGAGGCAGGCCCTTTGAGTATTTCGACCTGCTCTAAGGTGTATACTTCGGCGCGGGCATTATTGTAGTTACCAAATAACGACTGCAAGCTATCTTGGTATTGCGGTACATTTAGCCCTCTAACGCGTACCCAATCGCCGCGCGTTGCCAATCCAAATGTCTCACCCAATACCCCCGCCGAATAGGTGTAGGCTTCATCCAATCGCATCACGCCTTTGTCGCGCAGTTGTTCACGGGTTTCAATAGAGATAGAGCGTGAGGTTTCCATAATAGGAGTGTTTGATTTAGTCGCCGAATAAAGCCCCAACTCACCCACAACTAACACTTCCTCTATTGTTTGAGCATTTATTGTTTGAGCATTGGCTTTAATGGTTGCTTGTGCCTCTGCAGCTGTAGTGTGAGCTGAACCAATAAGCGCGCTAATAACAAGGCCGAGGAAATATGAATTCTTCACGGGATACTCCTAAAAATAAATCTAAATAATAATAATTCGTATTTGCATTATTGCATTGAATGTAGTGGCGCGCAAGTGATCAATATATGGCGTTTTTATTTGTGTTTATGAGGGTGTGAGCGGTATGCGGAGGCGCCACCTGTGCTACCCATTCAGGGGGCGCGCAAGTATTTGCCTGTAGCGCTAGTGGGTACCTTGCCTTCTAACTAAGACCCCGAATGAATGGCCCAGATATTTTTTGGGTTTTCTGAATTTAAGAGCTAGCAGATAGCTCGCGAATCAATTACTCAAGTCCTGCAGTCACCTACTTAGGCAGGCACCTTTAAAAAAAGATGAGATTAAAATTTATCGACTTTTGTGTCGGCACGCCAAAGTAATTTATATTAGCTGGTTAATTAAATGGGCTTGGTGCCATAGTTGTTGCGCTAGAGTGAGGTCTTATACGGGGAGGTAGATCTTTTTGAGCCATGGTGATTATGGTTACACAAAAGATCTTTATTATTGAGTGTCTAATAATTTATCGAGGCGGTGATAATGTCATATGATAATCTCGCTAATACCATTGCTTTTGTTTTTTTGTTTGTTTCTTGATCGTTTTGAGTGCGCCTTATTGGATTTACGGCAATAAATACCATGTTATTTAGTATCATGACTTTAGAGATTGCCACCTTTTGGGGCGGGGTATTACATTTTTATTAAAGTTTTATTGAGTGATTTATGTCGGTGTCCGTCTACTAATGATCAGCAACCTACTAACTTTCGATGATTTATTGTCTTTTTGAAAGTTTTGGCAAATGATTTTTTTGCTATCGCTATATTCTATGAAGGAGAATTTTTATTAATGCTCCTGTGATGGGTATGTTAAAAAGCGGGCAGGACGATGCAGTTTACTCAATGAATCACATCGGATGTGCTTTTTTGATAAGTCAGGTTAAAGCCGGCTCTGTATAGCGGTTGTAACCCATGTGATATCAATTAATGCAATGTAAGAGGTAAATAAACCCATGACGCGTATCAATAAAACTATACTGCCGCTAGTTAGCGCATGCTTGGTGGGCTTCAGCGCTCATTCAGATGCTCAGCGTTATTCCGATTTATTCGTCGATGAACAAGCCTATCGCGATAGCGATCCGCTATTTTTTATGCAGTGGCATTTACAAAATACAGGTCAAGCCGCTGAAGCGAAAAATACTGGTGATGTAGGCAATGATATTAATACAACGCAAGCGCATGTTAAACGCCGTATCCTGGGTGAATCGGTGAATGTTGCAGTTGTTGACTCGGGCCTTGCCATTGTACATGAAGATCTCATTGATAATGTGTTACCTGGTCGCTCGCGCAATTATATCGTGGGTGCCGCAGATCCTACAGACCCTACACCACCTCGCACTGAAAGTGGCGGTGACCACGGAACTTCAGTGGCAGGCTTGATCGCTGCGCGTGGGTTTAATGGCCTTGGTGGCCGTGGTGTTGCGCCTTTAGCAAGATTAATGGGCTTTAACTGGCTCGAAAACCAAAGTTATGAGTCTTGGTTAGAAACGCACGGTGGTGTTGGTGTAACCGATGATGCCCGTATTATTAATCAAAGCTATGGCTTTTCTCCTATCTGGCCGGTCCCTTTCGATAGTGCCGATAATCTTCAAGAAGAGGCGCACCTTGCTAATGTCACTCGTCGTAACAATAACGGTCGAGGTATTGTTTTTGTAAAGTCAGCAGGTAATTCATTTTCTCGCCTTAGTAACCCTGCCAGTGCGTTTACTTTTGTGAGAGAAGGTACTGCGACAGGCCCTCTACCGTGGTGGTGTGATTTTATACCTAACGATCCACGATGTCAGGGTTCAACCACCTACACGCCCGATATTATTTTTTCTGCTGATGCCCGTGATGCAACGAAAACACAGGCGCAAAGTTTACCTGCACAGGTAGCTGCGAGTGAGCCTTCAAATGCTAGCTTTTACCACACGACTATTTCTGCACTAAGCGCAGGAGAAAATAGCGTTGAAGGTCAAGGTGATGGGGATTTACTCTCGTCTTACTCAACCGTGGGTGCTTCTGTGTGGGTATCAGCGCACGGTGGCGAGTACGGTGAAGACAACCCTGCTATGGTCACGACTGATATTGAAGGCTGTAATGCCGGTTATGCAAAAACTGCAGCAACAGCTGCTTTTAATGACGGCACTCATCCGCTAAATACTGACTGTAATTATACGTCGACCTTTAATGGTACATCGTCTGCTGCGCCTGTAGCTTCTGGTGTGTTTGCTTTAGTATTTGATGCCAACCCTAATTTAAGCTGGCGTGATGCAAAAGACATTCTCGCTAAAACTGCGACTAAAATTGGCAGTAACTTTAAGCCAATTATTGTTGATACTGGGCTTGGTGATTTTGTCGCAGAGCCCGGCTGGCTTCGCAACGCCGCGGGTTATAATTTCCATAACTGGTATGGCTTTGGTCGTATCGATGCAAGTGCTGCAGTGGCAATGGCGTTATCTCCTAATTACCGCCCATTACCCGCAGTACAGGTTACTGACTTTATCCCCGCCCAAGCCGGTGCCGCAAGTCAAATTCCTGAGGGTCCTAATGGTGTAGCCCAAGCAATAGTTGTGCGCGATGCACTAACTGTTGAAGCCGTACAGGTGAAACTAAGTATTCGTCACGGCCGTGACGCTGACTTGGCTGTAGAGCTTGTTTCCCCCTCTGGTACAACCAGTATGGTGCTCACACCACGTAGTATGTATATTCTTGATCAGGGTGAGCCGGTAGAGCGTGAGCTCCAAGAAGCGCTAGGCACGCAAACTGACTTTAACGATACAGTATTTTTGAGTAATGCCTTTTACGGTGAAAACTCACGTGGTACGTGGACCTTAAGAGTTACCGATACCAACTCGGGTGAATTTACATTCTTTGGGTTTGAGCGTGAAACTCGCGAATTTACAGAGATTACGACCAGCAATAATAGTCGTTTAGGTTCAATCACTGCGGCATCATTACGTATTTACGGCCACTAAAAACACGAGGTACAAAAATGAAAAATATTATTTGTTTAATGAGTGTCATAGTTTCTTTGTCGGCGTTTGCGGATACTCAGGCTGAGCGAGATGAGAAACTTATTCGTGATTTGGAGCTACAAGGTGAGCTTACCGTTGAACCGGCTAAAACTAAAAAACTTACCATCAATCATTCATCGGCTAATCGTATTGATGCGGTTGTAACCGATGAAGTGGTAACAGACGAAGTCACTGAAAAAAGCGCTACAGATAAATTTACGCCAACGCGTATTGTTAAAGTCGTGCTTGAGAAGCAGCAATCGGCCGAATCTATTGCGAATGAGCTAGGCCTAGAGTTGGTGTCAGGTCATGATGGTCAAGTTGCCGCATTTAAAGTAAGTGAAAATCAAAATATACTCGATGCTGTTGCGACTTTAAAGGCGCATGCTGGCGTTATTGCTGTTAAACGTGAGCAGGTCATGCGTTTAAATCGCCCGCAATAAATGAAACGAGTATGATGTTAGTATTATTCAAGGCGGCTTTTTAAGCCGCCTTTTTTATATCTATCGACCTTGTTGTATGGTTGAGTATTGTCGATTGATTTTAGTCGGTAATTTTAAATGAATCATTTCTATAAAGTAGTCAGTGCATAATAAGCTGTATGATTACCATACTACCTTACTGTTTGATCGGTTAACTTTTAATTTGTTCAGCTTTTATTCATAAGGCGATCGCTACCCTTTCGCCACCTACGAATTATTCGTATTAATATCATTAAAAGGATGCCTTATGAAAAAAATACTATTAACTGCGTTGATTTCGACTGTTACTTGCTCAGCGGCTTTGGCCGATAATTATCAAATAGAATTAGAAGGAGGATATAGCAATCAAGAAGATAGCCTTGATATAGGTGATCGAGAGATTACTTCGGACCGAAAGGGACCCAGTTTAAGAGGGCGCTATTATTTTTCACCTATCGACACCCGTAATGCACCACTGACCGAAGCGGCCTTCCTAAATAAAGCATCATATATTGATGCTGGATATGCAGATCTTGAAACTACTTATAATTTTAATGGTTTTGGCTTGCCTGAAGAAGGTACGCATAGTCTCTTAAAATTATCGGGTCAGGCCGTTTTTAATGACTCATGGCTTGTTAAGCTAGGTGCCCACCGCCTTGAACAAGATAGTGAATCAGAAACCTTTAAAACTATCGGTTTTGGAGGGTATATTAATGACAATACAACTGTTGTTTTTAGTTATACTGATCTCGATGGGGGCAATGCATATGATCTTGCAATGCACAAAGTGATGAACCTTAATAATGATACCTATTTGAGTTTTGATGCAGGCCTAGGGCGCATAGAAGGTGATAATGATAGCAGCGAATCAGGATTTTTTATTGGTGCAAAGTACCATCCACTCGCGCGTCTTTCATTAGGTTTAGAATATCAGCATAGAAAATTCAATGAAGATTTATTTTTTGGGAAAGGGCTTAAAGCTAACGCGACTTATTTTGTGACGAGTAAATTCTCATTGTCGGCAGAGTACTTTACAGGCGAATACGTGTTCGGCTCAGATGTTTCTCGTTTTGATGTTAAGGCCGCTGTTAGGTTTTAAAAGTAGCTACCTTAATTCTGATGTCAGATAAATATTAATGTAACTCAAACCTGCATGCTATTCATATAGATGTGCAGGTTTGTGTGCATTTTTGTTCTCGTTGCCAATTTTAATGATATCTATGCTAGATCTGTTTTTAGTATGCAATCTATCCCATTAATACACGCCAGTCGTAAGCAAGATAACCTCCAAAGTGAATATTATAAGGCTCGAGCAGGCTTGCATTACGAGAGGGGCTTTTATATTGTGATAACCAACCCCGTTCGAGTTTATTGCTGCTTTAATGTGTATGCGAGCCCCATGAGTCGTTAATCTTAATGCTTTAGTATTAAATTGGGCCGCTATTTTCCAAAAAATTACTCTTTGTATGGCGTTGCCAATACTTATTTACCCTTAAAATGCCAATACATGGCCATTTTAAGCGCCCACCGGCTACCCATCAAAACTTACGTTCAGCGCTAAAGTCTAAGCGAGTGTATTGTTAGTCTTCTCTTTGAAGCCTTAGGGTTAACACTAGCGACAAATTCATATACGATTTAGAATGTAGCTCTGTCATTTGCCGGATAAGGCGAATATGGCGATTTACAGTGGTTGAAGCTGAGTCAGCTATCACCTGTAAAGTGCGTGTTTATGGAGTGGGTTTTATTGCGAATCTAACCGTAGTCATCAACAGGTTTTAGTGAGTATATTTATACAGCTAGTGGTGCTCGGGTAATCGATTGCCCCTTATTTACCCCTAAGGCTTGCGGAGTACCGATAAACCTGTACTGTCTTTCAATCAAATTTTGGTAAGTAAACAAAATTCTTCGGCTCGCAAAACCTATTGCAGCTTAATATTTTTATGGAGTTATTATGCGTAAAACACTAATTGCCACCGCAATTGCTAGCGCCCTAGCACTGTCTGCCTGCTCATCACATGAGACGCAAAACATGGTAAAAAAAGGCGCTACACACGTACAAAATCTTAATACTAAAAATGTATTGTTTAAGCCAAGCCCGTTAGAATATATGGCGCCTGAGTTTGATAAATTTGGTACTCAAGATTATGAAGCTGTATTTGATGCGGGTATTGCTCAGAATAAGGCCGAAATACAAGCGATTGCTAACAACCCAGCACCAGCGACTTTTGAAAACACGCTGGTTAAAATGGAGCTGTCGGGTGAGTTATTAAACCGTGTGGCCACCGCTTTTTATAACTTGTCTGGTTTGATCTCAGATGATGAATATCAGCGTATTGATGAAAAGATGGCACCGATATTTTCGGCTCACTCAGACGATATCTATTTAAATAGTGCATTATTTAAGCGCGTACAAACTATTTATGATAATCAAGACACATTAAACGCCGAAGATCAGCGTCTTGTAGATTTTTACTATAAGCAGTTTGTGGCTGCCGGTGCAAAATTAAGCGATAGCGAAAAAGCTAAAATGCGTAAAATAAACGCAGAGTTGGCCAAATTATCCACGGCATTTTCGCAAAATATTTTAAAGTCATTTAAAGAAGATGTGATTGTTGTTACCGATAAAAAACAATTGGCTGGTCTTTCTGAGGGTGAAATTGCAGGCCTAGCTGCTGCAGCAAAAAAAGCCGGCAAAACGGGTTATATGATTACGTTGGTTAATACAACACAACAGCCTATTTTAAGTAGTCTCGAAAATCGTGAGTTGCGTAAACAAATTTTTAATGCATCAGCAAATCGTGCCGCTAAAACAAATGGCCCAATTATTATTAAAGTTACTAACTTGCGGGCGCAAAAGGCTGAGCTATTAGGCTACAAAGATTGGGCATCTTATGTGATGACTTCTCGCATGGCGCAAAATACAGACAACGTTTACGGCATTTTAGATGACCTTGCCCCAAAAGCTGTTGAAAAAGCCAAAATAGAAGCCGCAGCGATTCAACAAGTGATTAATGAATCAGGCGAAACATTCGAGCTTAAGCCATGGGATTGGGCCTTTTATGCCGAAAAAGTCCGTGCAGCAAAGTACAATTTAGATCCAGCTTTGGTTAAGCCTTATTTTGAAATGAAATCGGTTATTCACGATGGTTTATTTTTTGCGATGAATAAGCTATATGGCATTACCTTTAAAGAGCGTAAAGATCTTCCGGTTTACCATGAAGATGTTACTGTTTATGAGGTATTTAATGCCGATAGTAGTGCTATTGGTCTATTTTACATGGATCCTTACGCACGTGAAGGTAAGCGCGGTGGTGCATGGATGAGTGCTTATGTGGGTCAAAGTGGTTTACAGGGTACTAAGCCTGTTATTTATAACGCGCAAAATATACCAAAGCCTGCCGCTGGTGAGCCTACATTAATGACATTTGATGAAGTATCTACCATGTTCCACGAATTTGGTCATGCAGCTCATGGTTTATTTTCGGATGTAAAATACCCAAGCCTAGCAGGTACGGCAACGGCACGCGATTTTGTCGAGTTTCCTTCGCAAGCACATGAAGATTGGATGATTGAGCCTAGCGTACTTGCTAACTATGCTAAGCACTACAAAACGGGCGAGCCTATCCCCAAGGCATTGCTTGATAAAGTG
Source organism: Marinagarivorans algicola (assembly GCF_001292705.1). Taxonomy (GTDB): domain Bacteria; phylum Pseudomonadota; class Gammaproteobacteria; order Pseudomonadales; family Cellvibrionaceae; genus Marinagarivorans; species Marinagarivorans algicola. The sequence continues at coordinate 42,388 of NZ_LGAK01000014.1, read as the reverse complement.
CTCGAGTCGCAAAAATTTAACCAAGGCTTTGGAACCACAGAATATCTTGCTGCAGCGTTGCTCGATATGGAGTGGCATTCGTTTGGCTCAGATAAAAAAATTGCCGACGTGCAACAGTTTGAAAACGAAGCACTCAAAAACCACGGCATTGCTTACTACCCTGTGCCACCGCGTTATAAGTCAAACTTTTTTAGCCACACCTTTGCCGGTGGTTACTCGGCGGGCTATTACGCGTACCTTTGGACCGAAGTATTTGCTGCTGACGCGTTTGCGCACATGGAAAACAACGGTGGTTTAACGCGTGAAAACGGTGATAAATTCCGTAAAGAGATTCTATCTAAGGGGAATAGCCGCGATTTAATGCAAAGCTATATTGAATTTAGAGGTCAAAAACCTACTACCGATGCATTACTTAAGCGTCGTGGTTTAGTCGAGTAATATCTTTATTTAGCGTACTCATTGCTATAGTGTAAAAGCCCGCTTGCGGGCTTTTTTTATATGCGGCTGTTGGTGTAATGTCATGTCTATCATTAATTTAGTGCATTAGGTGCTAATAAATGGATTCTGACTGACATGTAGCGAGCGGGTCAATCTTTATTTTAGCTTTAACTACGCGCATAGTGAGCTTAAGCTCAATAAACTCGTGGCAACATGCTCGGTGAATAATATTGGCTCATATAAATTACTCGAAAAAATAGGATTTAATCGCGAGGGCTGTTTACGGCAGAATTCCATCATCAGTAATCAATATATTGATGATTATGTTTACGGGCTATGCTTGGGGGATGTGCCTACGGGTCTTGTAAGCTGAGCAGCTTTCGAGGCGCTATTAATCTAGTCTGAATAATATGGACTGCAATATCAGCGATAAAACGAATAAATCAACGGTGCCCTAAACGCTTTTATTTTTAATATTTATATCGGTTTTTCCAAAGCGTACGCTGTTTTTTAGATTACCCTAAAAATAGCTGTTTTTATCGTAACTATTTAGCCAAGCTGAAGATTTTCACCTGATAGTGTCTAATGGATTATTTTCTGGGCACTTAAGCGCTGAGAGCGCTTATATAGCGCCTAATTTTGGTACCTCTGCATGGTTAGTTTTTATCAAGAGTTATTTAGTTGTGGATGTCGTCAAGATCGACTGTCTATATAGTGCCTAATATTGTATTTTGAGTCATTATTCATTAAATGCTTGCTCGTTACGTTTGTAACAAATATTTAAAAGTTACGCCTTAACAAATTCTTGCTGGTAATTAAACCATCGGCCCACTAGCGCCTTTACAACATCGGGTTGGCTTATAAGTAATGTTTTTGCCACTGAATGAATACGTTCAATCATAGCGCTATCGCGCTGTAAATTGGCCAGCCTAAAATGCATGTCGCCTGTTTGTTGGGTGCCGAGGAGCTCGCCTGGGCCACGTAGCTCTAAGTCTTTTTCGGCAATTACAAACCCATCGTTAGAGTGGCGTAATACTTCTAAGCGTGAGCGGCCCTGTTTAGACAGTGGATGGCCATACAATAATACGCAGTGACTCGCACGGCTACCACGGCCAACACGGCCGCGAATTTGATGCAGTTGGGCTAAGCCTAAACGCTCGGGATTTTCGATAATCATTAAGCTGGAATTAGGCACGTCAACGCCAACTTCTATTACGGTGGTGGCGACTAATAAATGTAAGTCGCCGGCTTTAAATTGCTGCATAACGGCTTCTTTTTCGCGGCTTTTTAGGCGGCCGTGAACGAGACCTATTTTTAGTTCAGGAGCTTCGGCTTGCAGCAGTTCCCAGGTTTTTTCGGCGGCAACTGCTGCCAAGCTTTCTGAATCTTCTACGAGTGTACACACCCAATAAGCCTGTTGGCCGCCGGCACAAGCGGCGCGCACGCGTTCAATAATTTGTGAGCGTTTGTTTTGGTTGATCATAACCGTGTTAATGGGTGTGCGCCCAGGCGGTAGTTCGTCGATGACTGACAGCTCTAAGTCGGCATAGGCTGTCATCGCTAAAGTGCGGGGTATCGGTGTGGCTGTCATGACTAATTGGTGAGGGCAGTGTGCACCGCCTTTTTTGCGCAGTGCTAAACGTTGTTGCACACCAAAGCGATGTTGCTCATCAATAATCACAAGCCCTAGATTTTTAAAAATCACATTGTCTTCAAATAAAGCATGTGTGCCCACGGCCATATTTGCTTCGCCACTTTGTAGTTGCTCGAGTGCTTTACGCTTTTGACTAGCGGTCACTTTGCCGGCTAACCAGGCTACTTTAAATCCTAATGCGCCTAACCATGTGCCAAAATTATTACGGTGCTGTTCGGCGAGAATTTCGGTTGGGGCGACGATGGCAGCTTGGTAGTTGTTGCCTAACGCGCACAGTGCGCTGAGCGCTGCGACTAATGTTTTACCTGAGCCTACATCGCCCTGCACTAAGCGATGCATAGGGACGTGCGTATTGAGATCTTGTTCTATTTCGTGAAGTACACGGGTTTGTGCCCCAGTTAACTTAAAAGGGAGTGTTTTAAGCAGTGCTTGCTTGAGTGTGTCATCGGCTGGCAGTGCTGGTGCTGGGTCTTGATGCTCGGTAAGGCGAGTTTGTTGCACCGCTAAATTGTGAGCTAATAACTCTTCAAAAGCGAGCCGCTGCAGGCATAAATGGGTGCCCATCATGAGGCTGTTAATGTCGGCGTCGGCCGGTGGATTATGGGCAAGGTGCAGTGCTTGGCTTAAAGTGCAGTGATTAAAGTGTGCGCTGATTTCAGCGGGGAGTAGCTCGGTGGGTGGGCTGCTATCTAGGCAATTAAGCGCTTGGTGCATTAATAAGCTAATGCGCTTTTGGGTTAAGCCCTCGGTGAGTGGGTATACAGGCGTTAATGTATCTTGCAGACCGTGAATATCGTCAAGCGATGTGACGCTCTGATATTCTGGGTGGTACATTTCTAGCCCTAGTGCGCCAGGGCGAGGTTCGCCGTAACAGCGCAAACAATTACCTACGGCCAATTGCTTTTGCTGGGCGGCTGTAAAAAAATAAAAGCGCAAAACCACTTGGCCAGTGTTGTCGGCAAGATTCACCACCAAGCTACGTTTTTTACCAAGCACTATTTGGCTACGGGTAATAGCGCCTTGTATCACTGCCGGTTGTAGTGCTTGCAGCTCACTCATGTCGGCAATACGCGTGCGATCGGCATAGCGCGCAGGCAGATGGAAGAGCAAGTCTTGTACGGTATTTAAATGTAGTTTGGCTAAAGTGGCGCCAAGTTTTGCACCTACGCCCTTGAGCGCGCTGACGGGGATGTTGTGTAGGGCAATATTGTTGGCGCTAGGTTGGGTAGGTTCACCGCTCACGTGATGGCCTCTTTGGCTATTGAGTTGAATTATCTGGGGTTGCTAGATTATGGGGCTACTGGATTATGGGTTCATAAGGTTGTTGGCTTATAGCATTGTGAGTGATTCGGTTACTTGTAGCTGTCAACAATGGCTTGCCTTAAAACATCGATCGCTTTATGCCTTGGAAAGCTAGCGCGCCATGCCATGCCTACGGCGCGTGTTGGTGTTATATCGGCAAAGGGCCGCGTGGTGAGTAATGGATTGTTTTTATCCGTGGCCGATTGCGGCAAAATCGTAATACCATAGCCCGACGCTACCATGTGCTTAAGGGTTTCGAGTGAGCTGCCTTCGGCGGCGGTGCGAATGAGGCCATGAGGGTCTGCGGCTTGTTCGCGTAAATCGGGTAAAGCCTCTAAAACTTGATCTCTAAAACAGTGGCCCTCGCCGAGTAATAAGACATTTTGGTCGTTAAGTTGTGCCGATGTAATGCTAGTGCTTTGGGCCAGCGGGTGATCGCACGCTAAAAGTACTACAAAGGGTTCTTCGTAGAGTTGCTGGGTCAGCACATCGGGCTCGGTAAAAGGCAGTGCGACAATAATGGCGTCTAGCTCACCTTGGCGAATGCGTTTGCGCAAAGTGGCGGTATAGGTTTCATCTACGTATAGCGGCATTTTGGGGGCGGCTTTGCGAATGGCTGGAATAATTCGTGGAATTAAATAAGGCCCAATGGTAAAAATAGCCCCAAGACGTAGTGGCTCACTTAAGTGGTCTTGGCTACTGCTAGCAATATCTTTTATGGTATTAACTTGTTCTAATACCCTTTGTGCCTGTCGTACAATTTGCTCACCCACTGGCGTTGGGTATACGCTTGATTTGGAGCGCTCAAAAATGGCGGTATGCAACTCTTCTTCTAAGCGCTTAACAGCAACGCTGAGCGTGGGTTGGGCAACGTGACAGCGCTCGGCGGCACGGCCAAAATGTTGCTCTTGTGCAAGAGTTACAATATAGCGCAGTTCGGTGAGTGTCATAAATATGTCCCGGCTGAATGAGTAATTTTAATATTGCTGTTGCTATTAATTATTGCATCTTAATAGGTTTTGATGGGTTTTTGAAATGACAAATTTAAGCACTACTTCACAAAATACGGCTTCACAGCCTACGGTGTCAAAAAGTACCACCGCAAAAAATACGACTCGGCACAGCTGCGATGTGCCCGTGGTTGTGTTTGCCGGTGCAGGCGATTTAGCTCAGCGCGCGATTGCCGACTTGCAAACGCTCTCGCAAGCTGCCGCCATCACAGCTATTGCTCGTAGTGCCAAGGTGATTGCTGGTGCTCAGTTTATACAAGGCGATTTGTTGGCCGCGCGTACACAAGAGGCAATTGCAGCGCTACAACCGAGTGTTATTGTGGTGACATTAGTGCCTAATGGCGGCGGCGAGTCTGGTTATCAGCAGGGCTATATCGCGCCGCTGCAAGCATTATTGGCGCGTTTAACGCACGGTGCGCAAGGCGCTAGTAGCGGGCCATCTAGCCCCTTTATTATATTTGCCTCTAGCACAGGGGTTTACCATCAAACCGACGGCAGCTGGGTGGATGAGCATAGTGCCACAAGCCCTGCTCACTTTAGTGGGCAGTGTATGCTGCAAGCCGAGCAACTCTTAGAGCAAAGCGGTTTACCGTATTGCAGTGTACGTTTTGGTGGGATTTATGGCCCTGGCCGTGATTTTTTAATTAAACAGGTGCAAGCCGGTCATGGCGGCGGGCCAGAATTTACTAACCGTATTCATCAACACGATGCAGGCCGCTGTTTAAGTTTTTTGGTGCAACAGGTATTGCAAGGCCGTGTTATCCCTAAAGTGTTGCTTGGCTGCGATAGCGCACCGGTTAGCTCACAAACGGTGAGGCAATTTATTGCCCAGCAATTAGGGTTGGCTAGCCATGCGTTAACGCCCTCGGCAAGCGGGCGTGGTGGTAATAAGCGCTGTAGTAATAAAGCGCTATTAGCATTAGGCTTTGAATTGCATTACCCCAGTTTTGAGCAGGGGTATTTGATGGAGTAGGTTTGGATGAACTCACGGTTAGGTCAGTTGAAATTTGAATAGGCTCAGTATTTTACCCGACACTGCGGTGGTTATTACTGAGCTTGCGGCTTTATGTATAGTCCTTTTATGCAGGTGATTAGGCTATTACTGTAATGAAATAGCGAGTGCCTCAAAGACCTCGGCGTTAGGAAATCCATCGGCGACTAAGTTATTTTTAAGTTGATATTGCTGCATAGCTTTGCGTGTTTTAGGCCCCCAAATACCGTCGGGCTTACCTATTTTATAGTCTTGCTCTAAGAGCTTTTGTTGCAGGGCTTTAAGGTGTTTATTGGTGAAAGGGTGCGGCTTGGCATTGTAATGATCTAGCCCATGGTTAATACCTGCGAGCTGGTCGGCGAGCAAGCCTACGGCGAGTGCGTAATTTTGTGAGTAATTCCATTTTAAAATGATCGAAAAGTTAGCGTACACCAAAAAAGCAGGGCCTAAATGCCCAGAGGGTAAAATGAGCTTAGCTTGCGTATCATAATTAGACAGTGGACGCTTGTAGGTTTTAGTGATGCCGAGTTTTTTAAAATGGCTGAGTGGGTACTTATCGCCTACAACCACTTGAGCAAAATCAAAGTTTTTAGGTAGCTCAACGGTGCGGCCCCAAATTTCTTCTTTATTCCAGCCAATTTTGTTTAAATAGTTAGCCGCGGATGTGAGTGCATCGGGTAGGCTACCCCACACGTTGAGCTTGCCATCGCCATCGCCATCAACACCGTAAGTGATCAGTGTGGTTGGCATAAATTGCATGTGCCCCATGGCTCCCGCCCAAGAACCCAGTAACTGATCGGGCTGAATGCGACCGTCATCTAATAGGGTAAAGATATTAAAAAGCTCTTGGGTGAAGTATTGACTGCGGCGCGGATCACAGGCGAGGGTGGCGAGTGCATTTAAGGTTTTTATCTTGCCTTTATAGCCGCCGTAGTTGGTTTCTAGCCCCCAAAAAGCCACAATGTAACGTGCAGGTACGCCGTATTGGCGTGCGAGTTTATCTAATAAAACTGCATGCTCAGCCAGCATGCGCTTGCCTGTTTTAATGCGGTATTCACTCATACGTTTGGTCGCATAGCCAATAAAACTTTCGGTAAACTCTGGCTGGCTGCGGTCGAGCTTTATCACGCGCTCAAGGGGCTCTAATGTGTTAATAATGTCATTAGTAATTAATGTAGAAAACCCTTTGCTAACTGCCTTTTTTCGCAGAGTCGATCGGCACTGCTCGAAGGCTTCATCCACTGTGGGGGGCTCCTGAGATAAAACCTTTGGGCTTGTGACAAGTAGCGCAGCGCTAAGGATGCTCAGTGAAAATGAAAGTCGTAGAGGCGAAAATATCATGGCTAGGCACAAAAAGTGGAATTGAAAAATGATAGTAGCGTAATCTGGCTGTCGGTAGAAGTCTTCGCTGTAGGTTTGGCCTAAAACATTGATTAACCGCCACAGCCAGCCGAAATTAAGATCACTATCCAAATATTACACGGGAATGACTACAGACTTGGACGAGTAGATCACAAGCCTAATCGCTTAGCTTGCGATTAATTAATGACAGACAATAACTTAGGGTTGATGACTAAGTTACGTACACCATGAGCATGATCTTCATTAAACACGTTGTCATTACACCACTGCCCGACTGAATTGATATCTACCACAGCGACTTTAGGTCTTACACTCCAGCTGACTTGCAATGGAGAGGCTTTTTCGTTGTATGAAGGCCCAGTTGTCGAGCCTAAATATTCAACGGGTACACCCATGTTGTTGGGTATATTTGGCGCTTGATGATAACCATTTACTCTATTGACTTTTGTTAATTTTTTAAAGTCAAGTGCGTTGTTATCATTAGCTAGTACCATTACTTGTCCTTCTACTCTAAGGTCTGGGTTCATGGTGCTATCAGCCAAGCAAGCGCCTAGGGTTGGCCCTGGAGTAATCTGAGCAGAGGAATACACGTAGTGTACTTCTATCGTATCGCCTGGTTGTAATGGGTGGCCCTTAGCTGCGCAGATTTTGTTTTGCACAGGTTTCATTTGAGCATCGGTCAATTTGCCATCGTAGACAAAGCCAGTATTTGAGCCTTTACCATCACCATTGCCAGCGTAAGTGGTGAACTCTCCCCCTGCGTGCTCTGCGTTTTTGTGGAAGTGGATATTACATAAATTAAGCTGGCTACGGTTTGGTGCCATTGAAAAACTGCGTAAGTTTAAGCCATAACCCTGATCAATATCACGAGGGGATTGTGGTCCAAACCCTTTGCCATCAGTACTGGCTTCTAGGGTGGCTCTTTGTTTGGCCACAACACTATCGCTGACTGTTTTAGCGCTTGCCGACGCGCTAAATATAAATGCACTTGATACGGCTAAAGCCAGTAAGTTATTTTTGCTCAACAGTTTTATTGTGTTCATTCTTATACCTTGTTAAATAAAAGATCTGGTATTGTCAATGTTACCTTCGAATACCGGTGCCAGCCATTAAAATTGTAACTATTCAGAGGTATTGAAATTGGACGCTCATTAATCATTGACTGAGCTACTCAAGCCATTCATGGTCGCTATACAAGCGCTATCGACAGTTTCCTGTACTGTCTAACCCTTCTTTCCCTGCAAGGCTCGACGCTTAAATGCCCAGAAAATAATCCATCAGCACCCTATCAGGTGATGTTTGTCAGTTGAGCTGAATAGTTACGAATAGCAATTCTAAAGAGGTAAAAGGGTGGATGGCGGTGAGGTTTTTTTGGGGGGAAAGTACTTAAATAGTGACTGAAAAATAAGTGAGATATTGGTGGTTTATCACAATAAGAGGCAAGAAAAATAAACGTAATAGCAGGAGCTAAAGAAGTCTCGCTAGCTTAAAATTTTATCACAGCTTAGGGGCGCATGCCGGGGCATGTAACGCTTTGAGCAACGCAGCAGAGGAAGCAGAAAACAAGTATTATTGGATAATGTATTTTTTCCTCGTCCCTTATATCAAGATAGGCGTCATTGCAGTGCTTTACCAAAAGCGCTGTACGATTTAGAGCTGTATTTCAAAAATTAGAATCTTGCCTTTACTCCGAAATCAATACTTTGCAATACTTTGGGGCACCCTAAAGCGACATGATTTGGGGCTTGAATTGCCCCTGTATCGTACAGTATGAAGATGTGAGCGTAGCGTTACGCCTAGTTGATGGGCTAAAAATGCACCGGCAGTATGCGCCTTGTAAGCTGTTTGCTGTCGTCATTTGCGCGGTAATTTTTTGGTGATAAGTGTAAAGTCATGGCATTTATAAAAATATATCACGTTGAAGTACTGATGTATTAGCGCATGCGTTGCTCGATGAGTGGTCAAAGGTAATTAAAAAAAGTGTGATTGAGTCTTATTTTTTGAAAATTAAAATAGCCCTTGTGATTTAGGTTGGCGCTCGCGAGTGCGGAATGAGTTAGTATCTGTATGACTATAATAAGTGTCAATATAACTATAATAAGTATCAATATAACTATAAGTATCAATATAACTATAAGTATCAATATAACTATAAGTATCAATATAACTATAATAAGCCCAGATGCCTCAGTGCGACACTTTTAAACGACACTGCGTTAATAAAGCTGCATGCAAAAAGCGACATCAACGCTGCGTTAACCCACTGAGTCTAACTTGTCGATATATGTGCATATAACGGGCTGACAGATCTTACTCAGGTGGAATGAATGAAGCAATCTTTTGGCCTTGCGCCACAAAAACTCTTATCGGTAATGCTTTTTGGTAGTACTTTAGCGGCCTGCGGCGGTGGTAGTACCACCCCTACGCCACCTACAGCCTCTAGCCAAGTTTCAGTATCTTCGGCGGCACCTACTAGCTCATCGGTGCCACCTGCGGTCTCCTCTGTTATTTCAAGCAGCTCTGTTGTTTCAAGTATCTCTGTTGTTTCAAGTACCTCTGTTGCTTCAAGCACTCCTGTTGTGTCAAGCAGTGTTGCTCCGAGTTCGTCTAGTCAGCCGCCGGTTGTTGTGAGTAGTATTGCCTCTAGCTCGTCGGTTTCTAGCGTGTCAAATTCAAGCATGGCAGCTTCTAGCGCAGGCAGTGCGGGTGTTGGGACTTTACTCGATAGTGATGGTACGTTTGCCAATGGGCAAGCGCTGTTTACTGGGAATATCGATGCTTCACTTAATGCTTCCTTTACATGGGATGGCGAAGTCAATGTCACTATCCCGACTACCTCTACAGAGACTTGGCATGCACAGTTGATCCATGCCATAGGGCTAACACAAGATGAGCAATACACTATTTGCTTTCGTATAAAAGCGAGTGCTGAGCGCACTATGGGCTTTAATATTGACCAAGGTGGTAGCCCTGGTTACGCCTCTTTACTCAGTACTGATGCTCAAGAGCTTGACCTTACAACTAGCTATCAAAATGTTAAGCACACCTTTACAGCGGTAATGACGGACACTTCAGCGCGTTTAACCATGAGTTTTGGTGTATTAGCGGGTAATGCTGTTGCCAACGTTCAAGTCGATGATATTGGTGTATACGCCGGTGCTGTATGTGGCGACCCAAGCCAAACCCCTGCCGTCGCCGTGGGTAGTGGTAGCGATAACATTGTGGGTGTACCCGCGATCACAACCGAAGGAAACCAAGTATTATTTGGTGGTCAAACGGGCAGTATTGCAGGCATGAGCTTGTTTTGGTCAAGCCATGGTGATGGCAGTAAGTTTTATAACCAAAATGTGGTTGAAAAATTATCTGGCGATTGGAATGCAAGACTTATTCGTGCGGCTATGGGTATTAATGAAGGTGATGGTTACTTAAATAACCCCGGTGCCAATAAAGCTCGCGTTGAAGATATTGTGCAGCAGGCTATTGCTAACGATATGTACGTGATTATTGATTGGCATACTCATGATGCCGAAGAGCATCCTGCTAACTTGGCTCCCGAGTTTTTTGCCGAAATGGCAACGACTTACGGCGCTAATAATCACGTGATTTACGAAATATACAACGAGCCTGATTGCTCTAACGGTCTTTCTGGTGCCAATTGCGGCTGGGATGAAAAAACGACGTGGGCAGAAATTAAAGCGTATGCGTTACCGGTGATCAGGGCTATTCGCGCTATTGACCCCGACAACTTAATTATTGTGGGTACGCCTTATTATTCACAATTTGTTGATGAGGCATCAGAAGATCCTATTGTAGCTGCCGACTTCCCTGATAATGCTGCGTATGCTGATAATATCGCTTATACCTTGCATTTTTATGCGGGCTCACATAAACAGCAAGAGCGTAACCGCGCGATTACTGCACTCAAAAATGGTATTCCATTATTTGTAACCGAGTGGGGTTCTGTCGGTGCCAGTGGTGATGGTGCGTTTGATAAAGCCGAGTCTGATACTTGGATGGAATTTCTTTACGACAATAATATCAGTCATGCTAACTGGTCTATTAGTGATAAAGCCGAAGGAGCCTCAATCTTAAAGCCTGGCTCTAATGGTGCTAATGGTTGGAATGAAAGTGACTTGACTGAAACAGGGCTATACGTAAAGGATAAAATTAAAAATTGGTAAGCTATTCATTATGATTAACTCAAAAGGGTCGCTAAGCAATTAGCGGCCTTTTTTGTTGTGATTAATTCTACTACAGCGCTACGTAAGAGAGTATTAAGCAAGCGAATATCAGGGTTGCTCAAAGTTAGCTTTAAAGTCATTAAGCGGTGTTGAGCCTGTCATATAGTGATGTTATTTTTATGCTATTGGGCGCATTGCCTGTGTAATAAAAGCTGTTTTTTCTTTAGCGCTTTAATACTTGCCTGCTAAAAAAAAGGAGCCTTAAGGCTCCTTTTTACATGACTTAAACTTACGCATTGTAAGTCGAAGAAGAAGTGTCGCCGCCACGGCCTGTCCAATTGGTGTGAAAGAACTCGCCGCGCGGTTTGTCGATGCGCTCATACGTGTGAGCGCCGAAATAGTCGCGTTGCGCTTGCAGTAAATTAGCGGGTAAGCGTGCGGTGCGGTAACCATCAAAGTAGTTGAGCGCCGCCATTAAACACGGTGTTGGCACGCCGTTGGTAATGGTGGCTACCGCTACGTTACGCCAGCCTTGCTGTGCTTTGGTGATAATGTCGTTAAAGTAATCATCGAGTAGTAAATTGCTAAGTTCAGGGTTTTTATCAAAAGCGTTTTTGATGTCGCCCAAGAAAGCTGAGCGAATGATGCAGCCGCCGCGCCACATCATTGCAATACCACCGTAATTTAAGTTCCAGCCAAACTCTTTAGCCGCTTCGCGCATTAAGGTGTAACCCTGTGCGTAAGAAACAATTTTAGAGGCTAAGACAGCTTGACGAAGGTCTTCGATAAATGCTGTTTTGTCGCCTGTAAAAGATTTTGTTGGGCCGGTCAATACTTTGGAGGCTGCAACGCGCTCGTCTTTTAATGCCGAAATACAGCGCGCAAATACCGATTCAGCAATTAAAGTTAAAGGTACACCCAAATCAAGGGCGATAACGCCAGTCCATTTACCCGTCCCTTTTTGGCCGGCAGTATCTAAAATCTTTTCAACTAATGGCTCGTCGTTTTCATCTTTATACGCCATGATATTGCGAGTAATTTCAACCAAGTAAGAATCAAGCTCAGTCTTATTCCAGTCGGCAAATACACCGTGAATTTCATCGGCACTCATACCAACGACTTCTTTCATGACTTGGTAAGCTTCACACAATAACTGCATGTCTCCATACTCAATGCCGTTATGAACCATTTTGACAAAATGACCAGCACCGTTTTCACCAACATAGTCACAGCAGGGAGAGCCGTCTTCGACCTTAGCTGAAATATTTTGGAAAATAGGCTTGATAGCTTCCCACGCTTCTAATGAGCCACCAGGCATAATTGATGGGCCTGTTAATGCACCTTCTTCACCACCAGAAACCCCTGCACCTACAAAATGAATACCTTTTTCGCTTAAGTATTTTTCGCGACGGATAGTGTCAGGATAATGCGTGTTGCCGCCATCAATAATGATGTCGCCTTCGTCTAGTAATGGAATTAACGACTCAATCGTTGCGTCAACAGGGGCGCCTGCTTTTACCATAATCATAATTTTGCGTGGTTTGGCCAAAGATTGAACCAACTCTTCGATAGAATAAGCCCCGCGAATGCTTTGACCGGCTGCACGGCCTTCGACAAAGTTCTTCACTTTTTCGGTAGAGCGGTTGTAAGCCGTAACGGTGAAGCCCTTGCTGGCCATGTTCAACACGAGGTTTTCGCCCATAACGGCAAGGCCGATGAGGCCGATATCTGATAATTCTTTCATAATGGTCCGAAGGTGCCTTTGAGGAGGGTGGATTGTTGTGGTGCAAATGAGTGCACGCGCTGTGTTACTAGGAGTAAACGCGAGTAGCGACTACCCAAGAAGCCGGTGCTCACGGCCTACCCGACGGGCAAAGAAGATACCACTTTTTGACACACGAGGGAATTCCAGCACTCTGTAAAAGGGGGTTTTTCACTGTATTTTAGGCTTTAGTCTGCACTTTTTAATGAACATGGTGCTGTTAAGTTTGTATCGGTGGTCCTATCTTGTCGCTTTGCGTGACTTCTCGTTATCATCAAAATACGCCTCGACATCATCAAACTACACCTCGACAAAATATGCCCTGATAAAATGTGTAGTTATTTAATGAACGATAGATCTAAAGTAGCGAGGCGATGTTTGGATCGCTGCCTTGTTATTTCATCATTTAATGATCACAGGCTAAGGCGAGTGGCGCGTGTAAATGTTAAGCTGCTCGCTTTTTAAGGTAGGTAATAGCAGCCGTTCACATTGCTATATCGCCGTCTCCATTATGAGTACATTATGAATTTACAACAGGCCCTACAAGATTTAACCAACCGTCTCGATAAAGCGCGTCGCAAGCATGCTGCCGCCACGTTGCGCGAAGATATCCCTATGATTCGGCAATTTGAGCGCGATATTAAAAAATATGAATCAGAATTGGCAGCTCACAAGGCGCTAAAGGCACGCGAAACCGGCTCAAAAGCACAAAGTATTAAGGCAATGCCTTTTAACCGTGCACTCACCAAACAAGAGCAAGCCGACATGGGCAAGCTCAAAAAGCAAGTGCGAGGCATTGTGGTGGTGCATCCACTCACAGCGGTAGGCCGAGAGGTGGGCGTGAGTGTTGTAACTGGCTTTGCGCCTAAAGCCTTTTAATGAGTGAATGTATCAGCTATTGGCGTTGACTCTCATTAAAGCCGACTCGGTATGAGTCGGCGAGAGTATTGCTTGGCCGGACCCTTAGTTTTTAGTCAAGCTGAAAAATTTCACCTGATAGCGTGCTGAAGGATTCTTTTCTGGGCATTTAAGCGCTGGGAGTACTCATGTAGCGCTTCTGTAGTGCCTATGGGTGGCTTGAGCGGCCCAGGCAATGATTCAGAGCGCCCAATCTGTGCGTCTCTATATAGTTACGGTTGAATAGCTACGATTTTTTTGAGAGAAATTTGCCTGATAATTGCGCCATTCGTCGCCTAATAGTCAAATTGCACTTAAGTTTTTTGCTCTAAGCACGATTAGGCCATTGCCGCGCATATTCGCATCCTTTAAAGTAGCGTCGTTATTCATGGGTGTGTCAGGTTTGCGCCTATATTCATCGCCAGCCTCGCATCAAACACGCTAAGCTGTGTTTGTTCTTGGTGGCTTGCCTTAGGGCTTTCTTCTTTCTTAATTTATACTTTGAGTATAAAGCTACGGAGCTATTTATGAAGTTTGGTCATTTTGATGACGCTGCTCGCGAGTATGTGATCACTAACCCACGTACACCTTATCCTTGGATTAACTACTTGGGTAACGAAGATTATTTCTCCTTGGTATCGAATACCGGCGGTGGTTATACTTTTTATAAAGATGCTAAATTCCGTCGCTTAACCCGCTACCGTTACAATAACGTACCGGTTGATAATGGCGGTAAGTACTTTTACATTAATGACGGCGGCGATGTTTGGAACCCCGGTTGGAAGCCCACCAAAACTGAGTTAGATAACTACAGCTGCCGCCACGGCATGAGTTATACTAAAATCGCTGGTGAGCGCAATGGTATTGCCGCAGAAGTCACTCAGTTTATTCCGTTAAAAAGCTGGTGCGAAGTTCAACGTGTTAAGCTTAAAAACACTACCACTGAGACGAAAAAATTCAAATTCTTCTCATTTATTGAGTGGTGCTTATGGAACGCAGAAGATGACATGCAAAATTTGCAGCGTAATCTCTCAACCGGTGAAGTCGAAGTAAAAGGCTCCACCATTTACCACAAAACCGAATTTAAAGAGCGCCGTAACCATTACGCTTTTTACAACGTTAATGCCCCCATTGATGGCTTTGATACAGACCGCGACATTTGGAAAGGCACTTACAACGATTTCGATCGCCCTGATGCTGTATTTGAAGGTAAGCCACGTAACTCTGTAGCACACGGCTGGTCACCTTGTGGTTCACATTATATCGAAGTTGAGCTAGCCCCAGGCGAAGAAAAAAGCTTTGTCTTTACTTTAGGTTACATCGAAGTCGAGCCAGAAGATAAGTGGGAAAGCAAAAATATCATCAACAAAGCTCCAGCCGAAGCCTTAATGGCGCGCTTTGATACCGATGAAAAAGTGGATGCTGAGTTACAAAAATTAGCACAATACTGGGAGGGTTTGTTGAGTACTATTCAAGTGGATACTGGCGATGATCGCATTGATCGCTCGGTTAACATCTGGAATCAGTACCAGTGCATGGTAACCTTTAACATGAGCCGTTCTGCTTCGTTCTTCGAAACAGGCATTGGCCGTGGCATGGGCTTCCGTGACTCTAACCAAGATTTGATTGGCTTTGTGCATCAAGCACCTGAACGTGCGCGTGAGCGCATTATCGATATTGCTTCTACTCAATTTGAAGATGGCTCGGCTTATCACCAGTATCAGCCACTCACCAAGCGTGGTAATGCTAACGTAGGTGGCGACTTTAACGATGATCCGTTGTGGTTAATTCTTTCAACCACTGATTACATTAAAGAGTCTGGCGATTACAGTATCCTTGATGAAATGGTACCCTACGATAACGACGACACTAAAGCGACCACGCACTTCGAGCATTTGAAGCGTTCGTTTATGCATACTGTTAACAATTTGGGCCCGCACAACTTGCCGTTAATTGGCCGTGCCGATTGGAACGACTGTTTAAACCTTAACTGTTTTAGTGAAAATCCTAACGATTCATTCCAAACCACCGGTAACAAAAAAGGCTTTACTGCAGAGTCGCTAATGATTGCTGGTCAATTTGTACTTTACGGTAAAGAGTTTATTAAGCTCTGCCAAGATATTGGTAAAACAGACGAAGCCGCCGCTGCACAAGTGCATGTGGACAACATGATTGCAGCTGTTAAGAAAGACGGTTGGGATGGCCAGTGGTACTTGCGTGCCTATGATTACTACGGCAAAAAAATCGGTAGTGAAGAAAACGAAGAAGGTAAAATCTTCATCGAGTCACAAGGTTTTTGTGGTATGGCCGGTATTGGTCTTGAAGATGGCATGGTTCATAAGTCTATGGATGCGGTGAAAGAGCACTTGGATACTGATTACGGTATCGTATTGCAGCAACCTGCGTTCACTAAGTACTACATTGAATACGGTGAAATCTCGACCTATCCACCAGGTTACAAAGAAAACGCCGGTATTTTTTGTCACAATAACCCATGGATTATGATTGCAGAAACCTTAATTGGCAACGGCGATCGCGCATTTGATTACTGGGCCAAAATCACGCCGGCCTTTTTAGAAGATATCAGTGATTTACATAAAGTAGAGCCTTACGTTTACGCACAAATGATCGCCGGTAAAGATGCCTTTACACCGGGCGAAGCCAAAAACTCTTGGTTAACCGGTACAGCAGCATGGAACTTTGCGGCCATCACTCAGTACATTCTAGGCGTTAAACCCGATTATACCGGTCTTGGTGTAAACCCTTGTGTGCCTAAAGAATGGGATGGCTTTAGCTTTACTCGTAAGTTCCGTGGTGCAACGTACAACATTGTTGTCACCAACCCCGATCACGTGAGTAAAGGCGTCAAGTCTTTAATCGTCAACGGTACCGCGGTAGAAGGCTGTGTAGTGCCTACTCAGCCCGAAGGCACTACGGTTGATGTGCAGGTTGTCATGGGTTGATTATTTAACGCATTTTAGAGAGTATTTAAAACCCGCTTCGGCGGGTTTTTTTATGGGTGGTATTTTAATATTATTTTATCATGATGATCATTTAGTCATAATTAATTTGTAAATAATTAGTTATGCGCATTTTGCATACGTATTCATCTGGCTTTGATTTAAATAAATATGCTCTGCTGTGCAATATCCGTAATTAAAAATAAAGTGAATAGTTTTAATTATTTGATACGTTATTTTTACATTTCGGTAGAGTTAATAGCCGCTTATATTGTGGTTGCTAAGCTTTTTACTGAATATTGTACGGCCGAGTATCATGAACTTGTCATATTGCAGTTGTAGTTTTTAAATGCCGATAAGCTGAAGTTCTGAAGCGAAATTTATTTTAAAGAGAAGACTATGAAAATCATTAATAGAGCTAAAAAAATAGCCTTTTTAGCTATTGTAACGAGCATAGCGGGTTGCTCTGATGATACTAAAACAGAATATGTAGAAGTGATTAAAGAAGTTGAGGTCGAGGCCGATACAGTCGCAGGTGAATCTATTGTCAGTAGTATTGATTTGGGCCCATTTAAATGCTCTGCGCAAGAGTTGTCCGAGAATTCGGAAAAGGATTGCCGGCTATACATTAAAGGTTCAATGAATAGCTGGTCATCACGGCCAGAAGCGCAATTGCATTATCAAGGTGACGGTAAGTATATTGCTTTATTTAGTATGCAGCCTGGATCTTATGCTTTTAAAATTGCCGACTCGGATTGGAGTCCCGAGCGCGATTTGGCCATTGGTAAAGAGGTATCAAGCGAGGTGCAATTTGATACGGCCATGGAGCTACAGCGAAAATATGATGACTTTGAAAATCAGAATATGGATATCACAGTGACAGGTGATGAAGATCAAGTTTACCGTTTTACCTTGGATGCCTCGCAGGGCATTAATACGCCGAGTTTATTGATCGAAAATATTAGTGCTACCGATGCCGATAACCTGTCTCAACCCTTGTATTTAGTAGGCACTTTTAACAACTGGAGTCACTCTAAAGACACTGAATTTGTCTATAAGGGTGCGGGCACGTATGAGGCTGTCGTTAATTTTTTAGAGGCTAGGACTATTGCGTTTAATGTGCATCAAGGTGATGAGACGCCTCTGGTTTATGGTTCGCTAGATAATAAACACATTAATTTACAGGAATCGATATCGGCTTTGACGGCGTTTCCTGGGGGAAAAATGTCGGCTAAGGTAACAGCGGGTAGCTATGTGTTTAGTGTGTCGGTGTTGGGTGAGCGGCAGCAAGCCATACCGCTATCGATGAAGAAAATAAGAGCGGTAGCTGGCCATGACACTATTACTGGGGTCAATGTGGCGACAAGCCTCACGGCTGATGGTAGTTATGCTGCTGAGACTTATCATTGGGTTGCCCAAGGTGATATGAATGTGACACTGACTAATGATGCCACTCAAGCGCCTGCCACTAAGCGCCAACTGGCGAGTGCTGAGGGCGTGGGCCGTTACAGCGTAACGCTGACGACCAATCAAGAGACTCCGTTAGCGGCAAGTGCGGGACACGATGTAGATGTTATTGCGCTTGAAAAAGCGAATAATATTATTTTGATGATTGGCGACGGTATGGGGTACCCACAAATAGCGGTAACCAGTGCGTATAAGGGTGAGGCGTTATTTTTAGAGTCTGGCAAGCACCGCGGTGATATTAAAACCGCTAGCGCAGATACTTTAGGCCATGAAGATTTACCTGAGATCGGTGCGCATTATTATACCGATTCTGCAGCAGCGGCATCGGCCATGGCCACGGGCCGTAAAACTAATTCGGGGACTATTGCGCAAGCGCAGCCAGGCGACGGATCTAATTTAGAGACAATTTTAGAGTATGCTCAAAGCCTAGGTAAATCGGTGGGGATTGTTGCCACATCGCACTGCGTGCATGCTACGCCAGCAAGCTTTGCCGCTCACGGCCCTAGCCGAAATGATTTTGCGGCTTTATCGGCCAGTATGTATGGTGAGGTTAAGCCGAACGTGACCCTATGCGGCAGTAAATTAGTTGATCAGGTTGATGTAATTAGTACCGAAGCAGAAAAAGCAAATTATACCCTTGTTAAAAACAAAACAGACTTGGCAACGGCTTTAACGGCGCTGCCTGCAACAGACCCAAAAGCTGAAATATTGTTCGCAGGCATATTTGGCGAAAATGAAATACCCTATGTTCTGGCCAATGAAAATCAAAAAAGCTATGAAGCGCAAGATATTCCGCAACTGAATGAAATGGCCGCCGCAGCGATTAATATTCTATCCAAAAACCCTAATGGTTTTGTATTGATGATCGAGGGCTCGCAAATTGATTTTGCTGGTCATATTAATGATACGCAGCGTGTTATTTATGAAACGCTAGCGTTTGATAAAGCAGTTAAAGAAGTCGTTACTTGGGCTGAGCAACGTACCGACACGATGGTATTAGTGACAGCAGATCATGAAACTGGTGGCTTACAACTGAGTAAAAGTAATGGGGCTGGTAAAGTACCTGAGGTGACTTGGCTATGGGGCAGTCATACCAATGTTGATGTGCCTATTGCCTCGTGGGGTCATATTAATACGCATGCTTTTGTTGGGCGCACGGTAGAAAACACGGCTATTTATAACGTGATGCGTGGCGCCTTAGATGCGCAATAAATAAAGGACAATTTATATCGCTTGGGCTTAGTGCTACAAAGCATTAAGCCCTTTTTGTTCTACTTTATGAATTTTGATTTTACGATAATAATATAGCTCTTCAGTATTCTTATGTATAAAAAATATCAGCATGTAATCACCATACATTTAATTATTAAATATATGGTGATTTGCTAAGCATACTTATTGCGGTAGTAGATCAAAAATTTTATACGCTACACAATATACCTAATACTATTTTTTAAAAATTAATGATCGTAGAGGTGATTTCTTGCGTTTCGGTTTGTAGTGATAGCTTAATTGTGCCGTTAGTCCAGTCAATATCAATTTGCCCGTAATTACTCCCTGATTTATTAATAATATGACGATCTGCTGTAGATACACGGCTTAAATTATTTGGTACCTTACCCACTTGTCCTGTTGGGGTAATTGCCCCCTCGGGGGCGCAATTACCCCACGCGCCTGCAACGCCTTCACCACGGTTATTGACTTGGGTATAGCACCAAGGTGTATTTTGACCTTGAGTAATACAGCTATCATAGGTTCTACCTGAAGCTTTAAAAGGTAGCTTACAGGTTTTACGATAATCACCGTCACCTTTATCATCAGCCCAAATACGTAAGCGGTTAGGGTTGGGAATATCATAGGGCCAGTTTTGACCAAAGCCCGATGCTGTGATTTCGTATACTGTGGCTTGGGGGCCATAAGTGGTGCTGGCAGGAATTGATTTTTCTAATAACTCTCCCCAATGTTGATCACCACTGACAAAAATAATGTGTTTTGCCTTACCACTATTAATCGCCTTTTGAGCTAGTCGTAATAGCTTTTCTCGTTGTTGTGGTATTTCTGCCCATGATTCATAGCGTGTACCCGAATCATTGCTTTCATTTAAGCTATTAATAGCGGCATTAAATCTTTGACCATTACCATAAGCGCAATAACTATTTAAATTGCGCTTGCGATGTAGCGGCGGTAATACCTGAATGCCTGAAGCGATTATTTTTATTTGTGAGGGTTTTTCTAATTCCTGCTCTAACCATGCCCATTGCGCATCACCCAGTACAGTAGAGTTGTCGCCTTGGCAGGTGCCATAATTTCTAAAAGTAGGTGATCGAAAATAGCGTGCGTCAAGCATAATGGAATGTACCTGTTTGCCGCTAGGTCCTTGCATTACAGCGCTATAAATACCTTCTTGCTGGCTATAGCGAATATCAGAGGTGGGAATATCAAAATGGCGCAAAAATTGTTGCTGGCTTTCTTTGCGCTTGCTGTAGTTATTGCCGGCATTGTTAGCACCAAAATCATGATCATCCCATGTGGCTAATACTGGAATCTTAGCGTTTAAAAATTTCTGATAATCGCGGTTTTTCTTTTTGTTGTCATATTTATCTTGCATTACATTCATATTGGTGGTGTCTGCATAGATGTTATCACCTAACCACATAAATAAATCGGGCTTAGATGCTATGATGCGGCTCATGGCTTGACTCATGGTGCCTTGGGTTTTAAAGCATGACCCTACAGCAACTCGTTGTATTAATTCGCTTTCTTGCGGTTGAATATGCGATAAAAAATCTGTGATTTGATCATCCATTCGACAGTTTTCTCGATTGCTGCCATTACTGTCGGTGTAGCACCAAAAATCACCGTAAGCTTGGGTGCTGCACCCGTGAAAAACTTCGGAACCGTATTGGCTTGTCGCCGAGCATTGATTGCCCGATATGGTTATTTGCCGAGGAATGGTTTCTTCGCGTACATTACCCCAGTTGCTACCATTGACAGGGCTTTTTAAGTAACACCATTGTGTGTTGCCGTTATCTTTATTGGTTGTCCCCTTATATTGATTGCCTCTATAGCTAAAAGTTTGTTTACACTGTTCGTAATGAACTTCGGGTGCGGCTAAAGTTGGTAGGCTAAATAGGGTTGCTATAAAAACGAATAAATGTGTGAGTGACTTTATGGGTTTGATGTTTTGACGCGAAAAATATCTTAATGTCATGAAGGTGCCCTTTTTTAGTTAATAAAAATGAATGCACACGATAGCGATCATATATGACTAATTTCTTAAAGTTATAAAATTTAATCATAAAATTAATTAATAATAATCTCTATGTAATATATTTTTTGAGTAGTGCTAGGGCGCTGCTAAAAAATAATGGATTGCATCAAGCAGGGGTGTAGAGCTTGGGGTGGCAGTTAGAATTTTATGAGCTGTAGCGCTCTAAAATTTTATCTTTCATTCGATGGCTAAATAATTTTTTATTAAAAACTAACGGTTGCAAAAGGCAATGATTTTTTATGATAAAGAAAATGTAACTATTCAGCAGTGCTGGAATTGAGTACTAATGAATCATTGTCTGGGCCGCTCAAGCCATCTACGACTTTATGATCCTGCACTGCCTAACCCTTGCTTTCCTGCAAGGCTCGGCGCTTAAATACCCAGAGAATAAACCATCAGTAACCTATCAGATTAATTTTTCAGCTTGGTTGAATAGCCACAAGAAAATTAGTTAAATAAATTGCTATAGGCAGTAAAAATAACAATGGTAAAAAACTGGGCGGTATCTTCTTTCTGAGCTGCAAAGCATGCTTGTGGAGTGTGACGAAAAAAAATGGATAACCTAGTGTTCAATTTTATCAAGCGCAGTGATGAAGTATGAGTTTGATTTTGATAAAAATATAGTTGGCACTGAAGGTTATGAGGGTTTTATTGAGGGCTTATCGAAACAGCTCTCGCCGGAGGCTTTTCAGTAATTATTTCAGTTTTAAATGTTTAGGCTATATCGCAGTTGATTGAGTTGAAATATGTCAAAGTGGATGGTTGCGCTCACGCGGTATTACCTATTTTTTACCTGACACTCTTAGAAGACTCTTTGTGTTAGTGGGTGAGAGTATTTTACGTTTTAACACACCGGCAAAGTCTTGGGTTTTATTTGGCCTTACCGCATGTGCGAGGCATGCCTCGCCTCAATAGGCCTTTTAGGTGGTACCTTCATCATGCACTGCTGGGCAGCAATGCTTCGGACTTGAATCCGCCGGAAATAAAAAGTGGCTATTATTGTAGCGATTAACGCCATTCACCAACGCGCACTACAATTTTATTACTCAGTTAGCCTTAAATATGGTTTAATTCGCAGTACTCTAAAATTATAAAGATGTGTAGGTGTATGGCACAAGTGCGTGATGGGTTTCAAAGCCGACTTGGTTTTGTGTTAGCCGCTGCTGGCGCAGCAGTGGGTTTGGGTAATATTTGGGGGTTCCCTACGCAAGCGGCCAATCATGGCGGCGGCGCATTTTTGCTCGTTTATTTTATTGTCATCTTTTTATTGGCGCTACCTGCGCTATATACCGAGCTTTATTTAGGTCACAAGGCGCAAGCTAACCCTGTAACAGCACTCGGCGATGCATGGCAAAGCACAAACCGCAAAGTCGGCGCAGCCGCAGGTTATATTGGCCTGGCGGGTGCTGTGGTTATGCTGAGCTTTTATTCAATCGTCGCAGGTTGGATGCTTTCATATACTATCGAACCTGTCGCTATGTTTATGGGACTTCAAGGTGTTAGCGAATTTTTACATAGTGATTCGGTTATGCGTAATTTTGTGTTTACACCGCTTATGCTTATTTTAACTGCCAGTATTATTTTGAAAGGGGTTAAGTCCGGCATTGAGAAGTGGTCACGTCGGTTAATGCCGCTATTACTGATATTGCTAATGAGTTTGATTGCGTACATTGCTACCCTTGAAGGGGCTAGCGAAGGCTTTGCGGCTTATTTAGTGCCTGATTTTAGTCAAATACTTGATCCTCATTTAATTATTGCGGCAATGGGGCAGGCGTTTTTTTCGCTCTCATTAGGTGTAGGTTGCATGATGATTTATGGCTCTTACTTACAGCCTAATGCTAATTTACCCAAACTGACAGCAAGCGTAGCCTTGCTGGATACTAGTGTGGCTTTTTTGGCGGGTTTATTAATTATTCCGGCAATTTACGTGGCACAGCACAACGGTGTTGAGGTATTTAGTCATGGTAAGTTAATCGGTGAGGGGCAGCTTATTTTTGCTATTTTACCTGCACTATTTAATACTATGGGCGATATTGGCTTAGTGGTTGGTTTATTTTTTTTTGTATTAATGTCGATAGCATCGGTGACTTCAACGATTTCGACCACCGAAATTCCCGTTGCCTTTTTAGTTGAGAGCCATAAAGTAAACCGTACAGCAGCGACATGGACGGTTAGCTTAGTGGTGCTAATATGCGCAAGTACCATTATATTGAATTTTGATTGGTTATTTGGCTTGGTGATTATGTTGTTTACTCAATACCAATTACCGCTTATGGGGTTGTTTTACTTTATTACTGTGGGTTGGATGTGGCAGCGCGGTAACAAATTACATCAAGCTAGCGCGGGTGCGCATTATTGGTTTGCCCAGTATATTCGCTTTGTATGCCCAGTATTAATGACTTTAGTGTTTGCCAGCGTGGCATTTGGCTAATTGATGTAATACCTAAGCCCTAATAATGCCTAAGCCCTAATAATACCTAAGCCCTAATAATACTTAAGACATAAAATAGGCGACTATTAGATACTGGTGGCGGCGCACTATATAAGCGCTCTTGACTGCTAGTCTTTTGTTGCCTAGCCCTTTTGCGCTTAAATACCCCAACAATAATGCCACTTCTCATCTGCTAAGTCTGTACACATATTTCATGATAGAGACAAGCTATGTTCACACCAAAAATGTCTAGGCTGTTCAGTCACAGGGTCAATAAATTTGAGGCTTTTTGCGAGTAATTGCAAAGGAGTTGCATAATTATCGGCCGATTGCGGCTGCAGTTTTGGGTAGTATTTATCATTGAGTATGGGCCAGCCTAGTGTTTGCATGTGCAGGCGTAATTGATGTGTTTTGCCGGTGATAGGGCTAAGCTCAAATAATGCCTTTTGCGTTTTAGTGCATTGCTGTAGGCATCGAATGATTGAGTGGCTATTGGCAGGCCCCTCGGTAATGCCCATGCGAAATTTGGGTGAGGCCTGCGCGATATGGTTTTTAATCTCCCATTGTTGGCCTGTTAACCCCTCGGTAGTCCTTACGTTTGCTATTGCCTGATAAGTTTTGTGAATGTTACGTGCCTCAAATAAATGGTGATATAGGTGGCGTGTGGCAGGGTTAACCGAAAACATCACTAACCCAGCGGTCACTCGGTCTAAGCGATGCAAAGCTTGTAAGTCGGCAATACCTGTGCTGCATCGCAACCGGTTTTGCAGGCATTCATTTATATAAGCACCGCCTGGCGTTACGGCTAAAAAATGGGGCTTATAGGCAACTAAAAGATGTTGATCTTGAAATATAACCGCCTCTTTAAAAGGAATAATCGGTTCGTTCTCGACCTCTCTGTAATAGTAAATTCGCTGTTGCGCCTTAAACGGAGATTGCGCTGTTATGGCTGTGCCATCGTGGTAATGCACCTTGCCCTCGGCAATACGCTGCTGCCAAATACTCGCATCAATATAAGGAAATTTAAGAATCAAATATTCCAATACCGTCGCCACACCGGGGTTGGTTTGCGGTAAACTCAGCTTTGAAGATTGCGCGGAAATGGCCATTTAACGGTCCAAATTTTAGCACTATAGCATGCGCTTAAAGGCGGTAGGTTTCATCTCAAAAAGTGCGTCAGTAAAACCTAGCATTAATATGAAAGCAGTAGCGTAATATAAAAGTAGTAGGGGAGAAATGAAAACAGAGCGTATTACGGTGAGCCTTGCTCAAATTACTGTATTTAAAGGCGATGTGCAAAAAAACTTAACGATGCATCTTGAGTTGATTGCTCAGTCTGCACGGCATAATGCAGATGTTATTGTTTTCCCTGAATTGTCGCTTATAGGGTATGAGTTAGAGCTTATGAAAACTCGGGTGCTGCAACCTAATAGTGCCGTTATCAGTGAATTATCAAACGCGGCAGTGATGCACAATATGGTTGTTATTGTTGGATGTCCGCTACCTAATAAGCGCCCTAATGATCGGCTATCTGAGCATAGTGATAAACCTAGTATTGGCGCTATTATTGTATTTCCCTCAGGTGATGTGGAGTTTTATAACAAACAATATTTACATGAGGGTGAAGAGGTTTTTTGCTCTGCTGGTAGTCAAAATTATTCATTGAGTATCAAGGGTTTTAAATTGGGTTTGGCTATATGCGCTGATTTTGTCAACCCACAGCATGCCGCTGATATGGCTAAACTGAATGTTGATGTTTACCTAGTAAGTGCACTTATATCGACTTCGGGGTTTGATATAGATGCAGGTGTTTTATCGAATATCGCCGCGCAGTATAAAACCCCCGTACTACTGGCTAACTATGCGAGTGAAACCGGTGGTTATCTTGCCTGTGGTAAAAGTAGCGCGTGGGATACGAACGGGCAGTTAATCACTCTGGCAACAAGTACTGAAGTGGGTATTTTTGTGTGTCATGTTAGCCAGTGCGGCAAAGTGGCTAGCATGGCAATACCTGAGTGATTGACGGTGTGCCCTTAATGATCGGCTAACCCTGCAATGGCATTATCAAACACGCTGTTATCTTGAGAGGCGATACTGATCATCATGGCGCCTTCTAACAATGAAATAGTTTGAATAGCTGATTGCTTGGCTTGCCGCTTATTGGTGGGTTCGCGGTATAAATAGGCTTGCTCTAACCAGTCAAGGTTTTTAGTAAAAAAGCGCTTTATTTCAGTGCGCACCGGCTGGGGTAGAATATCGGCCTCAGCACCTAATAGACCACAGAGGCACATTTTTTTATCGTGATGTAAGGCATGTTTAAACTGAGTGATAAAAACTGCAATAGGGTTATGGCCAGCATTATGTAGGGTTTTAACATCACCGAGTGCGAGTATAAAATTGTTGGTGTATTGCTTAGCAAGCTCGGCACCTAAATCGGCTTTGGTGGGAAAGTGATAATGTACGCTGGCACTTTTTATGCCCACCTCTTTGGCTAGCTCTCTAAAGCTAAAATTATTGTAACCGCCTTCGCGTACTTTATTTTGTGCTGCTTGTAGTAGCTCTTCTTTTTTTGTCATAACGTCCTCGCTAATGATGTACATCATTATTGGTATGAATAATGGTTGACAAGGGCCATTATACACGCCAATACTGCCTATCAGTAGATAGTTTAATGACTGATTCAGGAGACTCATGCAAACGTCAAATATCATCATCGGGGGCGGCCTTGCCGGCCTATTAACTGCCTGGCATTTAGAAAAAAAAGGCTTACCTTATTTATTGTTAGAGGCAAAGCGGCAACTAGGGGGGAGAGTTTTAGGAGCTAAAAGCGACACCTCGGCACACTATCATGACCTAGGGCCGACCTGGGTTTTCCCGCATCAGCAGGGTATTCAGCGCTTACTCGATGAGCTGGGCCTGCCATATGATGAGCAGTACACCCAAGGTGATGCTTTGTTTCAAAAGCCGGGCACTCAAGGGACTACACGCACAGCGGGTGCTGGCGTGATGAGTATGTACCGTGTGCGTGGCGGTATGACGCGTCTTATTGATGCGCTTTATAGTCGGCTTAATCGTCAGAATATCAAAACCAGTCACCCCGTTATTCATACCACTCGAGGTGATGGCTGTTGGGTTGTGACGGCCCAAAATGATGATGAAAGGCTAACTTTTGAGGCTCACCACCTTATTTTAGCGTTGCCGCCGCGCATGATTACCCAGCACTTAACACCTAAGCATTGGGCATCATCAGGACTCATCAATGATTTAGATCAAGTGCCGACCTGGATGGCCGCTCAAGCTAAGTTTGTGAGCACTTATGCATCGCCTTTTTGGCGTGAAAATGGCTTGTCGGGGCAGGCGTTTAGTCAGCAAGGGCCCATGCAAGAAATGCATGATGCTTGCGGGTTTGGCGTTTGTACTGTTACTGATAATGTTGATGTTGATGTAGCCACCAGTGCATTATTTGGCTTTGTTGGTGTGCCTGCGAGTTATCGCGCGCAATTTACTGAGGCACACATTAAACAAGCCTGCTTGGCGCAAATTGAGCAGTTATACGGTGTGCAGGCGGCTCCGGCTACAGCGGTGTTTTATAAAGATTGGGCCGCCGATAAATACGTGGCTGCTAAGCGCGATATTAGCGAGTCGCCAGCGCACCCGTATTTTGCCTTAAGTCGCCATCAACAAGAGCTAGCGCAAAAAAACCTTTATTTAGTTGGTAGTGAATTTGCCGATACCGATGCTGGTTATTTGGAGGGCGCAGTATGCGCTGTTAACGCATTTATCGATAGCGTGTAAAGAGCCTTTGTAGGTGCTGGTACAAGGTGCTAGTACATAAAACAGGTTGACAGGATACGTATACTCTCTTAATCTACCTATCAGTAGGTATATATTCCATTGAATACTTTAAATCACTCAGAGAAATAATCATGAAAATTTATGATGTTGAAAACTTCCCTAACCCGCTACGTGTTCGTATTGCTCTAGCTGAAAAAAACGCGACTGAGCAAGCGACTTTTATTCCTGTTGATTTAATGAATGGTCAGCATCGTACATCTGAGTTTTTAGCCAAAAACCCTGCAGGTGGCGTTCCTATTTTAGAGTTGGATGACGGCACGTTTATTTCTGAGTGTTCAGCGATTATTGAATACATTGATCATGCGTTTGCTGGCCCATCATTAACCGGCGATACACCTAAAAGCCGTGCTGTGATTAGCATGATGCAGCGCCGCGCTGAGTCAATGGTATTAGATGCGGTGGCAACTTACTTTCACCATGCCACCGATGGTTTAGGCCCAGAGCTGGAGCTTTATCAAAATAACGAATGGGGTCAAAAGCAAAAAGAGAAAGCCTTGGCGGGTTTAGCTTATTTTGATTCTATTTTGGCCAATAGTACGTATATCGCCGGCCCAGAGTTTACCGTAGCCGATATTACACTGCACGCCGGTTTGGTCTTTGCCGGTTTTGCACAAATTGCAGTGCCTAGCGAGTTAACGCATTTAATCGCTTGGCAGGCTCGTATTGCGAGCCGCCCCAGTATTGCCGCGTAATTTTTTTTATTAAAATGCAGTAAAAAAAGTACAATAAAAAATGCGATATAAAATATGCGTAAAGACACTGCGTATTATTCGTTATCTATAATGTTAGGAGACCAGCATGAAAATAGCCGCCGATTTTAGCCAGCGTGAAATCGTTCATAGCCAAACTTTACCTTGGGTGCCTTCGCCCATGGCGGGGGTTGATCGGCGTGCCCTTGATCGTGTGGGCGATGAAGTTGCGCGAGCCACTACGGTTGTGCGTTATGCGCCGGGTAGTCAATTTTCACCGCATGTTCATGCCGGCGGTGAAGAATTTATTGTACTCGAAGGGGTGTTTCAGGATGAGCATGGTGATTTTCCTGTGGGCTCTTATATTCGTAACCCACCAACCTCTAGCCATACGCCCGGCTCTAAAGAGGGTTGTGTGATTATGGTCAAGTTGTGGCAATTTCAACCCGAAGACAGAACACATGTGCGCTTGCAAATGAATGCAATGGGTAAAGTTGCCCTACCTCATACGCCCGGCGTAGAGGTGACACCTTTGTATAAAGATGCGATTGAAGAGGTGGCTTTATATCACTTTGGGCCTAATGCATCGCTTCATTTTATTGCGCTCGACGGGGCAGAACTTTTTGTGCTTGAAGGTGATATAACAGAGCAACAAGACCCGCTCGGTCGTCATAGCTGGGCGCGTTTACCGATGCACCATGCAGTGGCTATAACGGCGGGTGTAAAGGGGGCGAAAGTGTGGGTAAAAACGGGTCATTTAAAAGATGTCGACAATCAAATTGAGCGCGTTAGCGGTGCGTAAGGTAATGCTGAGCTTGTAGCGGGTTATGCAGTCAGTGCCATCGAAAGCGTGGTGGCCAATAGACCGATGTAAACAAAAGAAAAAGCCTTACGCACTTGGGTGCGTAAGTCTTTTTTGTTGGCTTGGCGTAGGGCTTTGTGACTTTTTTGGTGTGGGCCGCCTTTGTGGAGCAGGGGGTTTAGCGCTACGGTATTGCGTATGGGGGTTAAGGTAACGACGGGCTTTTTGCTCTTTTTACCTCGTTTAGTTTTTCTTGAATTCAGATTTTCACTCATGGTTATCCTTTAATACAAATGACCTGTTTGAGTGTGTGATGTATTTTGACAAGGTCATTTTGGTTATTCATGACTTCGTCAATATCTTTATAAGCGGCTGGTATTTCATCAATAACACGGCTGTCTTATCGGCATTCTACGCCTTGAGTTTGGGCGATAAGGTCGTTGCGGGTAAATTGTTGGCGTGCTGCACTACGGCTCATTTTACGCCCTGCGCCATGGCTACATGAGCAAAAACTTTGGGCGTTGCCCAAGCCGCTCACAATAAAAGACTTAGCCCCCATGCTACCGGGAATAATACCCAGCTCGCCTTGTTGTGCACTAATGGCACCTTTGCGGGTAATGTACAGGGTTTCGCCAAAGTGACGTTCAGTACTCACGTAGTTATGATGGCAATTAATGGCCTCTTGCTGCAAGGTGAATTCGGGCAAAAAAGGGGCAATGGCACGCAGCGTTAATTTCATCATTTCCATGCGGTTAACGCGTGCGTATTGTTGAGCCCAGTTAGCAGCCGTTAAATAATCGGTAAAATCAGTTTGACCACTGTCAAACCATGCTAAGTTTTTATCGACTAGTTGACGTTCACGGTTTTTGATTTGTTTGCGTGCGCGGTCAGTAAAATAACTGCCAATGGCGTTACCAATACCTCGGCTACCCGAGTGCAGCATGAGCCATACAAAACCTGCTTCATCAATACATACTTCAATAAAGTGATTGCCACTGCCGAGAGTCGCCATTTGCGTTACCCAAAGCGTGTCAGGTTTTTTGAGGTGTTTTTTAAGCTCTGGCCTAGCGGCAAAAATAGATTCAATGCCGGCGCCAGTCTTTTACACGCAGCTTCACGAGCACTAATACATTTATGTGCGCCTAAACCTACAGGTATTGCGCGCTCTATGGCGCTGCGCATTGGCGCTAAATTATCGGGTAGTTGTGTTGCCCTTAGTGATAATTGTACGGCATTCATACCGCAGCCAATATCCACGCCTACCGAAGTAGGAATAATGGCATTGCGAGTCGGTATTACCGAGCCTACTGTCGCACCAATACCCACATGTACGTCGGGCATTGCAGCAATGTGTGGTCCTATAACGGGTAAGCTTGCGGTGTTTTTTAGTTGGGTAATTGCTTTGGGGTGTATGTCGTGGGTATACACCTTAATGGGCACGTCACTGTTTTTATTGTTTTCATTAAATTCTACATAAACAGGCATGTTGTATCCTTCGCATTCGCGAATAGTATGAGATGCCTTTAGGTGGAATATATTTGCTTTGTCATGCAGGCTAAAAATAAAAGCACAGCACTAAAAACAAAAAAAGCCCCGGGGTTGCCGGGGCTTTTTATTTATTGCATACGGTTGTATAGAATAAATTCATTAACCGGCCTAAAAGCGTTGCGTCTTTTAGGCCTAGAAGCATAAAAGACTAAGTGTTTGTTCTCGCGTTTAAATAAGTCATTTTTACTCCTCTATTGATGGGTTCCATTGGGGGCTTGTGGCTTTGGTAATCAGTGCTTTGATTATCGGGTGCTATTGCTAGTCGGTTGCTATTAATAATATTTACATTGACGATAACGCAATAAAAAACCACTAATGCGCACATTGGTTGTTGTATGTGTAAAGAGCTGCTAAGTCACAAAGCGCTACTCGCCAAATTATGGTGCGGTACTCTAACGACTTTTAATACGATGTCAATATTCGGTGAGTAAACATGCCTATAGAATAGGTTATTTTTATTTAATGTTGATCTGCGCGCCAAATGCTTCAATGTGCTTTTTGTGTTCTACTGTAAGTCAGTTTTTAAATGCTTTATATGCCTGCCCGGTTAACGTTTAATGCGGGTGTTGTAAAAAGCTAAAAATATAACACGGGCTTTATTTTTACTCGCACAGCTGTGCATAGTGTGTAACTATTACTGTGTGTCTTATATGTGATTAATCAGTGTATAGAGATACTGTATTGATGCAGGCTATAAACCTTAACGTAGTAAGGTTGCGCTTTGCGCACTACTTAACAATATACAAATAACGATGTGTAGATATATTGCGTGGTACGCTTGCCCTCACTAATTAAATAAAGTTTAATTGGTTATTGAGTGAGATGCATGGCGCGTTCTTATTTTATGCATGCTATTACCTTTGGGTGTCGTGAATATGCGAGACTCTGCGAAGAATAAAAATAATGAATATATTGACGAGGTGTTCCATGTTGAGTTTTTTAAAGCTGGCCAAACCCGCGCTAGGCTTAGGCAGCGCTGTAATGGTGGCGTTGGCCATGGGTTGCGGCAGCAGCGCGGTTGAGCAAAGCAAAATTGATAATACGCATACCGAGTATGAAGTAGAGCAAAGGCCCATTGGCATTATTGCTGATAAAGGTGTCGAGGTACCACTGGGCCAAACGGTTATGTTAACGGGGCGTATTGTGGGCTCGCCTATTGGTGATCGTACAGTGCGTTGGGTGCAAACGGCAGGCCCAGATATTACGCTAGATGATGGCTATACATGGAATATGGAAACCCTAGTATTTACCACTCCTACAACGGCCGAAAACGGCATTATTACTTATCGCTTTGAAATACAAGGCCTAGATGCCAGTGGTAATATTGATGTCGGTAGTGATGGCCAAGAGCTACGCGCGAGCGCAACGGTTGTGGCTTTCAACCCCAGCCGCGTATTATCCTTCGAAGTTGAAGATGACAAGGTAGCGACATTAACCGGTGGCGCTACTTTGGTTGGCTCAGGTGATGAGCATTATATCGAAGGTGCCTCGGGCCAAATGACGGCTGACCTTACCCCAGGCCAGGGTGTTGACTTTACATTTACCATTGATGCTGATGATGCGGGCTTCTATGCCTTAAGTGTACGCTACGGTATTGGTTTGGGTTATGGCGGTAAAAATGCATTAGTCACTGTCGATAATGTACCTAATACCGTCGAGTTTTCCGTAGAGGGGCAAATCACTGAGCACAAAGTAGGTACTTTTAAATTTGATGCTGGCGCGCATACTGTACGCGTTGCTGATGGTTGGAACTACTACCGTATCGATAGTTTATTGCTGGCGCCTGCGGCAGAGCCACCGGTGCCTTTAGCGGTATCGCCAGAGCCCGTTAATGCGGCAGCAACCCAAGAGGCTATCGATTTAAAAACATATCTTAAAGAGCAATACACGCAAGGCATTTTAAGTGGTCAGCAACAAGCGATTTATGATGGCACTAATGTAGCGCAAGAACACGATAAAATTGTAGAGACCGCCGGTAAAAAACCTGCTATTTACAGTTTTGATTATATGGATTACAGCGCAACACGTGCCGCTAATGGCAGCTTAAATACAGGCCTTACCGAAGATATGTTAGCACTGCGTGCGACAGGGACTATTTTATCGGCTATGTGGCACTGGAATGCGCCCATGGACTTACGCGATACGACCGATCAGCCTTGGTATAAAGGCTTTTATACCGAAGCGACCACCTTTGATTTAGCCAAAGCTATTAGCGATGAAAATAGTGTAGAGCGCATGGCATTAATGGGTGATTTAGAAACTAT
This sequence comes from Marinagarivorans algicola, assembly GCF_001292705.1. GTDB lineage: Bacteria > Pseudomonadota > Gammaproteobacteria > Pseudomonadales > Cellvibrionaceae > Marinagarivorans > Marinagarivorans algicola. The sequence goes on along the minus strand of NZ_LGAK01000014.1, from coordinate 9,504 downwards.
TGCCGATGAACTTGAAAAATTACAAGCCGCAGGCGTGCCTGTTTTATGGCGCCCGTTGCATGAAGCCGAAGGCGGTTGGTTTTGGTGGGGCGCCCATGGTGCCGACAACTTCAAAGCCTTGTGGCAATTAATGTACAACCACTTTACCAACGATCGACAATTAAATAATTTGCTCTGGGTATATTCGGCGGCCGAAGACGCCAAAGCCCAATGGTACCCCGGTGATGAGTATGTCGATATTGTCGGATACGACGGTTATGACAATAGCGCTAACGGCGAAGACAATATTTTTAAAGCACAATGGGACAGCCTACTAGCGCAACATAACGGCCGTAAAATGATTGCCTTGACTGAAACAGGCTATGTGCCCAATACCCAAACTATGGCCGATGCTGATGCGTGGTGGAGCTTTTTTGTGACGTGGAATAGCAGCGATACTTGGGGCCCCGATGGCAGTACCTATATAGAGGAGCGCTACAATGCTGATGTCGTCATTAATGCTGGCGACTTACCGGGTAAAATTTCGGGTGGCGAAAGCCCCACAACGCCAGGCATGTTCGATAATTTTGATCGTACGGGTATTTTTGGTGTTCAGGTTAACTGGTCGAGCGACCCTATTGCTGGGCTAGCGGCTAAAGGCACTTGGGCAGGTGCAGGCTTTTCTGCACTTGAAGCAAAAGTCGATCTGGTTGCTGCATCGGCCACGCTTGGCGAGGCGGCGAATAGCGTTATTGTACAAACCTGGACTGCGCAAGATGGCAGCAATGCTACACGTTTAACATTAATGGCCAATGCGCAAGATGCCGGCGATAGTGTGACAGCCAAGCTTTGGGCTAAAGACGTTGACGGTAATTGGTTTGATGGTGGCTCTGTTGCGGTAATTGCTGGTGGTGTAGCGCTGGCATTAGATGTGAGCGATCCGGCCTTTGATACTATTTCGAGCTTTGGTGTGTTGTTTGAAGGTATAGATGCCAGTAAAACTGAAGCTAAATTTTATATTGATGAAGCGCTACTGGTTGCCGCTGATAATACCGAGATAGCGATTGATCGCTTTGAGGTGATTGGTGATTTCCATGCACAAATGGATTGGACAACCACATCCGGTGCTGGCACGACTTTGCGTTGGGCAGCTAATGGCGCACGCTCTATGGGCTTTAAAGCTGACCTTAGCGCCAAAACTGACTGGGGCGATTACCCTGGTGTTGTTATTCAGAGTTACCCTGAGGGCGGTATTGATGTTAGTGCGGTGAGTACGCTCAGCCTTCATGCTGCCGCATTAAATGCCGGCGCCGGTGTGACAGGTAAATTATATGTCAAAGATGAAGGTGGCGTTTGGATAGATGGTGGCGCTATTGATCTGGCTAGCGGCGTTATGCTTTCGTTAGATGTTAGCGGGTTAAATACTCTGAGTGGTTTGGGTGTGCAATTTGAAGGGCTCGACCTTTCGGCGACTGATGCTGAATTTTATATCGATGCGATTGCACTAGATGGTGTGATGTATGAAGATTTTGAAGGGCTAGGTTTGTGGCACGGCCAAGCTGATTGGGTCACGGTAGATGCGACCACAATTTCTGAGAGTGAAGGCGTCAATGAAACCAACGCGATACAGCTGAGTATGGACCTTGGGGCCAAAACCGATTGGAGCGATACCCCCAGTGTTGTACTGCAAACGTACCCCAGCATTAATGTGAGTGGTGTTAATCAGTTGCGCCTTATGGCAAAAGTCAGTAATGCAGGCTCTGCGGTAACCGGTAAGCTTTTTGTCAAACACGGTGCCGAGCAAACATGGGTTGATGCTGGGCCTGTTGTGCTTGCCGCGGGGGGTACAATACTTGAAGTTGATGTGTCGCCTTATGATGTTATTGCCGGTTGGGGCGTGCAATTTGAGGGGCTCGATATAACAGCCACCGAGGCTAAATTCTTTATCGACAATGTCGAGTTTACGGCACTGCCTGCAGCCCTATCTACAGCACCCTACTAGATGAAGTTTTTCAGTTTGGCTGAAAAGTGATTAATCTTCATTATTGTCAATAATAAAAAATGAGCAGCGTGGCCTTTTATGAAAATATTTTAATCATAAAATATTTTAAAAAGACTCGCGCTGACCTACGTTATTTGTCGAGGTAAACGCAATGACCCACAAAAATTCTTATTTTACAGCACAGCACAAAGCGCCAATTAAATCCCTTTTTAGTCATAAATTAATGGCTGTCAGTATTGCGGCAGCCATGCTGCCGGTTAGTACGTTACAAGCCCAAGAGGTACAAGATGGTGTGTCGGGGCCTATAGAGGAGGTGGTGGTATTGGGTGTGCGTGCTTCTATTGCTCGCAGCCTAGATATTAAACGCGAAAGCGCCAGTATTGTCGATGCTATTACATCAACCGATATCGGCAAGCTACCAGATGCCACCATTACCGATTCGTTGCAGCGGGTAGCGGGTGTACAAATTGTACGTTCTGGTGGTGAGGGAGCCTCCTTAACGATTCGTGGTAATAGCAATGTGATGACCACACTCAATGGCGAACATATGATTTCGGCCAGCACATTAACCAGCGTGCAACCTAATTTTGCTGAAATCCCCTCGACGATGGTCAGCGGTATGACAGTGGTTAAATCGCCTACCGCCTCGACCATGGTTGGGGGGTTAACCGGGAGTGTTGATCTACAAACGTATCGTCCGCTCACCTTAGATGAAGGGCTTACATTTACGGCTAAGGCCGAAGCCGGCCGAGGGACACTCACCCAAAAAACAGACCCTAGCATTGCCGCGTTTACCGCGTTTAATTTTGATAATCGCTTTGCGGCGAGTTTAAATGTAAGTTATTCCGATAACAATTTAGCCGATGATGTTGTGGGCTCAACGGGTGAAGATTGGGGTTTTGCTGCAACCGAAAGCAGTAATTTTGCTTTGGGTGATGCCGGTGTTGATGCTAACCGCGATGATTTATCGGCCATACTTAACCCAGCAACCGGCTTGTATGCTAAAGGCGGTAAAGTCGATGATATGTATTATGCTTTTCAAGGCCATGAGGCAACTAATCGCTGGTTAAATCGAGAGCGCTTAGGGGGGAACGGCAGTTTTCAGTGGGTGATTAATGATGCTTTTGAATTAACCACTGATGTTTTTTATACCCATATGGACGAGCATCAATACGAGGCGAGCTTTGTAGCCAGCCAAGCTTGGCAAGGCGTGACGGGCTGGTTTGATCCAGTGCCTAACGGCCTAACAAACCACCCATTAAGGTTTGATAACGACCAGGATACTAGCGATGCGTCTTTAATTACGGTGCAAGATGCGCTGTGGCAAAGCCGCCGCAATATGGCTCACAGCGAAACAAACTGGCTCGAAAAAGAAGCGCTCAATACCAATATTCAAATAGATTACGATAATGGCGGCGCTTTTACCGCGACGTTGCGTTATGTGCACGGTGAAGGTAAAGAAGACAGTGAACTGAGTGTGACAGACGCTTACATGAATAATGGCTCGCAAGGTGATGCGTTTGTTAAAGGTGTGGGCGGTGAAAATTTAGGACCGGTCAACCCCTGGGGTTACAGTGGTGTGCCTGGCTCTGCGCATCAATCAATCGTTGATGAAAATACGGGTGAACAATCATGGGTTCGCCAAGAAGCTGACTTTTTGGTTGTGCCTGTAGGTATTGGTTATACAAGATCAGCGCAAAACTGGAATTTACCTTTGTTTAGTGCTGCAGGCGCACCTATTTTAAATGAGAGTGGCCAAGTGGTATTGCGCAATAATACCCCCGATGCCTTGTTTACACGTGATGCCGACGGCAACTTAGCGGCTTATACCGGCGGCACTGAAGTCATGGGCGAAAACGTTAACCGCTACAGCTTAACCTCGGCTAATTTAACTGGTTATTACCGCCATGCCGAAATGGATGCGATACGTCTTGATGGGAGCTTAGAGTTGAGCGCTGGGCATCTTGTATCGTTGGATATGGGGCTGCGTTTTGGCGAGCGTGAGGTAAAGCAAGATAATTGGGTGGGAGTGGGCATGCACACCAATAATTACGGTGATCGTTTTGTGGCACGCTGGAAAGACCCGAATACACAGGCGCCATTAACCGGTGAAAGCTATACGCCGACTATCGCCTTTGCCGATATCGCTGACAGTGTGCGCAGTTTTAATGCACCGAGCAACGTGACAGGTATTAATCAGTATTGGGCGATTGACCCTGAAGCGATGGGCAAGCCTTCGGAGTTTCATCAGCGTATGTACGGCAATCAAACACAATTAGCTGACCCTGCATTAACGTATACCTTTAAAGAAAGTACCACAAATGCTTATTTACAGGCTAACTTTGAAGGTGATGTTTTTAGCATCCCTTATAGTGCTAATGCTGGTCTACGCATATCGCGTATTGAAATGGACATTAACCAAACCGAAGTCGCTAGTGCAAAAACATTTACCATTGGCGGGCAGGCATTTTTAGCCGGCCCGGGGGCGCCGAGTGTGGCGGCGGGGCAGCTGACTACGCAGCGCAATGATACCGAGCTGCTACCGGCTTTAAATATTGCCTTTGATATTACACAAACCCAAAAAATACGTTTAGCGTATTCATCGAATATCAGTAACCATAATGCAGATATGCTGGCCGGTGGTGTTTCGGTTAATCGTATATTAGGTTGCGGTTTAAAAACTGATACTGGCGAAGTGATTTTTTGTGCAACAGCGGCTAATGCCGTAGGCAACCCCAACCTTGAGCCGTGGCGCACCACCAATATGGATGTGAGCTGGGAATGGTACTTTAGTGATCTAGCGATGCTCAGTGCAGCGGCCTTTACCTATGATTACGACTCTCTTATTAAGCGAGATACGTGGGAGGATCCTAATATTGCAGATTCAGACGGCGTAGTGCGCGGTTGGGATACAGCGAGTAATCAGCTTAAGGGTACAGTCACCACAAGTGGTTTTGTGAACGGTGCCGGCGGTGGTCGTACTCAGGGCATTGAGTTGGGTTATCAGCAAGAGCTCGATGATATTATTGAAAATACATCGCTCTCGGGTTTGGGTTGGCAATTAAATTATACGTGGTCGCCTTCGAAGTCGGGTATTCTCGATTACTACGATAGGGCGTTACCGGTTTCGGAAAACTCTGAGCATGTATTTAACCTTGTAGGTTTTTATGAAAACCATGGCTGGGAGGCTCGTATTGCTTATAATTATCGTTCAGAGCGCTATATCAGTCCGCAAGTTGTTGCACCGCTCGCACCGCTTGCTCGCACCGCTAAAGCGCAAGGCTTTTTAGATATGTCGGTGCGTTATAGCCCGATAGATAACCTGACTTTATCGTTGCAGGCTACTAATGTGCTCGAAGAGCATGAAGAGCAATATTTGCAATGGGAAGATCTAGTCGATAAGCGTATATACAGCGAGCGCCGCATTACCTTTGGCGTGCAGTATCGGCTTTAATACCGACTGATAGTTTTTATGTTATGAGTTGACTCTATTGTTGCCCAGGCTTGCCTGGGCTTTTTATGGTCTGTACTTTTTAAAGATACTGTTTTGAGTATTTATTGTCTTAATATCACAGTCATTGTGATAATTTTGTGTGTTTTATTTGATAAGATATTATGATTAAAAATTAATGTTGTTTATAGTTACTAAGTGGAGCTATTTTAAGGTCTTTCATTAAAGGCTGTCATGTTACATGATGTATCTGTATGCCTGTTGTGTTTTTATGGTGTAAAACAACATTGTCATTACCCTTGATTAATTGTGACTATATCAACGGTGCCGAAATCGGGCATGAATTATTGTCTGGGCCGCTCAAGCTACCTGCGACTTTGTCTCTTGCACTGTCTAACCCTTGCTCCCCTTGCAAGGCTCGGCGCTTAAATGCCTAGAAAATAATACATCAGCATCTTATAGATTGATGTTTTTCAGCTTGGCTGAATAGTTGCTGTTAATTTTTAATACTCCTAAAGCAAAGGTAAATGGTATGCGTAAAAAACAAAGTAGAGTGATGAATAAAGACCTTGATGGTTTCACCTTAAGTAGTCAGGTCAGCGAGAACGTACAAGGTGTATTGCCTAAATTCAAACATAAAACCTTGTGGCTAGCGACGGCGGCAATATTGGCTGCATCGACGCATACAGTAGCTATTGCGCAGCCCGGCGCCGATGTCGAAGAGGTGATTGTTGTAGGCTCACGCAGCGCAAAACCTCGCACTGTCTCTGATTCACCAGTACCTGTGGATGTATTTAGCAGTGAAGATTTATCCCGTGTTGGCGGTGGCGCCGATATAACTGACAGTTTAAATGCACTAGTGCCTTCGTATTTGGCCTCACCTGCAACGGGTGATGGCAGCGCTTTTGTGCGCCCCACATCATTGCGCGGTTTGGCTTCTGATCAAACATTGGTATTGGTCAATGGGAGTCGCAGGCATCGCTCATCATTAGTGCAGCTTTTTGCGCCGGCGGCTAATAATGGTTCGCACGGTACTGATATTGCCATGATCCCAGGCATAGCGTTAAAAAATATTGAAGTGTTACGCGATGGCGCTGCTGCGCAATATGGCTCGGATGCGATTGCCGGTGTGATTAATTTTCAATTAAAAGATGCCGCCGAAGGTGGCAGCGTAGAGGCTACCTATGGCAATCATTTTGAAGGCGAAAGCAGCTGGAAGTTGGCAGCCAATGCCGGTTTAGCTCTAGGTAACGAGGGTTTTATTAATTTATCGCTCGAAACCAATGATAACGAAGCGTTATCGCGTGGCCGCCAAAACCCCGGTGCACAAACGCTGATTGATAATGGCGCCGAGGGTGTTGGTGGTGATGCGGTATTTGGTGATGCGCCTTTGGTGCAAACATGGGGCCGACCCGAAACGAGCGGCACGCGCTTTGTTTTTAATGCTGGTTACGACCTAAGCGATACGATGTCGTTGTTTAGTTTTGGTAATTATGCCAAAACAGATGGACGTTATCGCTTTTTTTATCGTGATCCAAGCAATAGTGACTTAGTGGAATCACTAGAAAAAGGCGCAACCAACCTCGAGCGCGAAACAACGGCAGGTTACACGCCTTATTTAGATGGCGAACAAACCGATTACAGCCTTGTATTAGGCTTAAAAGGGAAGTTTCAAAATGAAACAACATATAGCGCTAGCTTAAGTAACGGTGCTAACACGTTAGATTACACGCTCAATAATAGTTTAAACGGTGATGCTGATTTAGTCGGAACAGATGCTGTGCGCGTTTTTAATACCGGCGATTACGAGCAAGAAGAGTTTAATATCAATATTGATTTTGGCACGCAATTAAATAGCGATTTATTTTTAGCTTATGGGGCTGAATACCGCGACGAAACCTTCACGCAAAAAAGCGGGGATCAAGCAGCGTATGTCGGTGGTGGCGTGAGTGGTTTGGCGGGGACTCGCCCTGAAGATGCCGGTCAATATAGCCGTGACAACTACGCGGTATACGTAGACTTAGAGCAAGAGGCAACCGACGCGTTATTAATGCAATATGCGGTGCGCTATGAAGACTTTTCGGATTTTGGTGGCACCACTAACTGGAAAATTGCGAGTCGTTATCGTGTGAGCGATACGTTTGCCTTGCGCGGCGCTATTTCGACAGGCTTTCATGCACCGACACCTGGGCAGGCAAATTTGCGCAGTACAACCACAACAATTAACGGTAGTAATCAAGTAGTTGATGTTGGCCTGTTACCAGCCGATAGTCCTGAAGTGGCTAGTCTAGGCGGCAAGGCGCTGACCGAAGAAGTAGCGACTAACTATAGTTTTGGTTTTACTGCTGATCTCTTTGACTCTACGACATTGGCGATCGATGCTTATCGTATTGAAGTTGATGGTCGTATTTATCGCGCCGAAATCGATTCTGTTTCTTTTTATACCAATGCGTTAGATATTTTGCATCAAGGCGTTGATGTTGTATTAACCTCTGGTGTGGAGTGGGGTAATGATTACAGTACAGATTTAGTCTTTGCTTATACGTATGGCTCTGTCGAGGTAGAAGGTAATAATCTTGTTAATGGTGCGCAAGTGGTGAGCGATGATTTTGTAGAAGATATCGAAAACAACTACCCCAATAATAAGTTCACCTTTTCGGCAACTACTGCCTTTAGTGATAGTATTAGTGTGTTAGCCCGTATTCGCTACATTGGTGATCACTATGATGAGCGTGGCACCATTGCTGGTACGCCGTCACCACAAGGTCCTTTAAATGTTTCTCAGCAAGTTGATGCCGTTATGTATACCGACTTGGAGGTGAGTTATTCACCGAATATGAGTTGGACAGTGACGCTAGGCGGCTCTAATATTTTTGATGAATACCCCGATGAAATAGAAGACGAGCCCGGCGTTGCCAATCGTATTAGTGTAGGCTTACCGTATCCGCGCCGCAGTGTGGCTAACTACGAAGGAGGTTACTGGTACGGTAAAGTTTCGTATCAGTTTTGATTGCCGTTTATCAGTGGCTGATAGCTATCAATATCATAGCCATCAATGTTATAGCCATATAGATTGTTACTGAAAGGTTTAAATCATAAGTGTATCAATAAAAAAGGCCATTTAATCTGCAGATTAAATGGCCTTTTTTATGATTAATTCAGGGGCGAGGCAATAATAATTTTCCCAATTAGGCGTAGGGTTCTGCTTTCTCGGTAAGGCGCTCGAAGGGGCGCATGCCGGGGCATGTAACGCTTCGAGCAACGCAGCAGAGAAAGTAGAAAACAAGTATTATTGGATAATGTATTTTTTTCTCGCCCCTCAGTGTGTTAAAGCTTTGGTAGCTATGACTGAATATTTTGAAACACACGGTTTCCCATAAAGATGATTTATACTCGACGGAGGTCATTTTCAATGTCAGACACTTTACGGCGAGCTAATGCAATATTGGCTTTGCTTTTATCGAGTACTAAATAGATAAATAGCCCCCTATTGGTAATGCTTGGACGAATAATATGGAGTTGATCTACAAAGGATAATTAAAATATCGTAACTATTCAGTCCTACATTACGACAATGTAATACCTCAAATAAAACTCAAATAATAATAACGCTATATAGATTTTCAGTAAAAACATTAGTAAGCCACCCTCAATAGAGATAACCGCTAAAAAAGCCCCGTGAGCGTAGCACTAAAAAACTGAGTGGCCGAAAAGGTCATGTAGGTAAAACACTTATACAGTATGACGACTCCGATCACACTCATGTGATTAAATTGGATAAAAAATACTACCCAAAGGCCAATACACCTTAGTAGGTTTTTAGCGATGCCGGTGGGCGAGATATTTGTATGACTAAGGTACAATAAAAAATATCAGGTTGCTTCAGGCCAATAGAAGGCACGGTCAATGTCTGCCGAATCGGCAGCTATCTATCAGCGTGTAAGAAACAAAACGTCACCGCTATCTACGCATTAGCGACGCTATTCTCTGGACAAAGACCTAGTATTTTTGTAAATACTGCCGAATAGTTACGTAAAATTTTTATATGAGTACACGTGCCTTTAAAGTATCC
>NZ_LGAK01000013.1 GCF_001292705.1 Marinagarivorans algicola | reverse complement strand
GGATAGTAAGGCGTGGTGTCTAATGAAACCTGTTGGCTTCTCGCTTTCGTCATAATTACCACCTGAGCGCTATCGGTTGGTCAGTTAAATCTTTTTGTGCCTATTGGCCTAAGCTGAAAAAATCACCTGATAGAGCACTGGTGGATTATTATCTGGGCATTGAAGTGTCAGGCCTTGCAGGGAAAGCAAAGATGAGACTTTGCAGAAGCACAAGTCGAAAAGCACAAAGTCAAAAAACATAAAGTTGAGGGGTATAAAGTCGTAGATGGCTTGAGCGGCCCAAACAATGATTCATCAATGCCCAATTACATACCTCGGAATAGTTATTTTTTCAAACTTATTAAGCCCAATTAAAGTCAATGGCGCCGGTTAGGTTCGGTCGCTATCGTCTAAAAAACTCAGCCCCGCCGGCAGTGATTCGCCGAGTATTTGCTCATTTTGGGCAGCCTCTAGAACAACGTGACTCGCCACCATATTCAGCCATATCGCAGGGGCTTTAGCCTGCTCTAAACGCGTTATGATTTTTTGACGCCAAACATCGTTAATATCTCGTGCTCTATCACCACTCATGCGTGTCATTAGCGTAATGCAAAAGGCAAGGGCTTTGTCGGCTGCCGCCCAATCAAGAGGCCATAACGCCTCTAACCATTTTTCTACATTTTTAGCCGGCACGACACAGTCGTATCCACTATAAAAAGGAATACGCGCCGCTATCCTACCAATAGCCCAATAACTAATAGCCGATGGGTTTTTAAGTGTTAAGCGGGTTAATAAATTATCGACTAATTGTATTTTATAAGTGGTCGGCACTCGCTCTAGCGATGCTAAAAGTCTTAAGACATCGTCATAGCTAATTAATTTAGCCTCTGCATTGACTTTACGAGAATCAATATATTGTGGGTCGGTATAGGGCGCTAGCCCTTCAAAAATATGTATCTGCTGCTGTGCACTTAAGCCCCCTGCCGCGCGGCGCCAGAATGTCCAAAAATCAATCCAGCTTTGAGTTTCTTTTTCGAAGCTTAAAAACGCTTCGTAGAGTGGCCATATTTTTTCTATGCGCCAAATATCTGCCGCGTCCCCACACCCCGGACGCACACAAAAACCTGCCAAATTAAACCATAAGCGCTCGTGCGCTACTGAGCGGCGACGTTTATCTTTGTGCTCGATCAACAGATCAAAAAGCGCTCGTAAACACTGTGCATCCCAGCTTTCACGCTTACCTAACAACTGTTCTAAATGCTTACGCAATAGCTTAGGTGTCACATTGTGTGAGGCTAATATCTTGGCATTTTTATCACCAAAAACTTGCTCAATCGCCTGGCATGCCAACGCAAAATTATGCGGAAGATGAACACGTTTAAAAGACGATGATCGCTGCGCGCGCGCTTGAAACTCTAGCGCCCAACTCGGGGCATTGTGGGTATTTAACCCAACTGTATCGGCTGAATTTAGTGTATCGACGCTAGCGTACGCCAAGCACTCAAGCTGCAAGACACCAAGCTCTGTCAATTGTGCTTTTAGCATAACCGGCAAATACTTACTGCCTTTCTCCGTCACAATAGACTGCCTGTCGCTTACCTCGCAGGCATCAATTTGTGTCACCAAAGGCGGAAGCACAAAAAAATCATCTGTCAGCTCAACCACAGCCCCCAACTCAAAAGGCTTCTCCAATCGCGTAGAGGCGATAGTAAAGTTAACGGGCTGATCTAGCCGTAAATTAAAACGCTGCTTGGCAAGTAAATACTCCACTCCCTCGGCAGAACCTTTAGGCAATAGGCATACACCTTTTGCTGGCTGATCGACTTGCTCAAGCACCAAAAAAAAGGCTCTTGCCGAGCCGCCTTTAATGGTTTTTTGCCCGCCGGCGCGAGCCATCAAATAACTCACTGCGCCATAGGCAACTGCCAAATGTGGCTCGCTATTATCAAGCTGAGTTATATCATCGCCGCGCCATTGAGCCAACTGCTCGAGCGTACGCAAGCGGATTGCCTGACTATTAAATACCCCGCCATTTAACAATAAACAATCAGGCACGGCTGGTTGGTCATTGGCTAATACGGCGTTGGCTTTGCGGCAGGTGTCTTGATGCTGATAAACAAAATGTGCAAAGTGCTTGGTGATTGTAGGATCTGCCGCATAAGGTAAACCAAATTCCATCACCGCGCTGCGGCGTTTGTGTGGCGTACAGTCTAAATCGACCAGTGGAAAAAAACCTTCCAGCGCTAAGTGTGTGATTTCTTCGCGGCTTATTTCGCAGCGTTTAGCCGCGCTAATTAATTGTGATCCGCCACCCATGAGTGTTACGGTTGCTGCGGTTAATTTGGGGTTATCTAATAAACGTTCTTTGGCGCTACGGGTTTGCGCAATAACTTGCGAGAGCTGCCCAGCGGTGAGTGCTTTGGGCAAATTTAAACGCCTCTCCACAATATGCGCTAACGCTAAATCGAGGTTATCCCCACCGAGCATTAAATGCTCGCCCACCCCCACGCGCGCTAAATCAATCTCGCCCTGCGCATTTTGCGAGATACTGATTAAGCTTAAATCCGTTGTGCCTCCCCCCACATCACACACCATTAATAATTTTTTAGCGTTTAATAACTCACCCACGCTTGCTTTATTATTGGCATACCAGTGGTAACACACCGCCTGCGGCTCTTCGAGTAAGCGAACAGCCTTAAGTCCTGCTAAAGCCGCCGCCTCTAACGTTAATGCGCGCGCATCGGCATCAAAAGAAGCTGGCACAGTAATGACCAGCTCTTGTGCTTCTAAAGGCGCATTGGGGTGTTCGAAATTCCACGCTTGGCGCACATGATTTAAATAGCTTGCGCTGGCAACAACCGGAGAAACCTGTTTAACATCCTCGGCACCCCAAGGCAGTATATTGGCCTGCCTGTCTACTTGACTATGTGATAACCAACTTTTAGCACTGTGTACTTGCCGGCCAGTGGTTTTAGCACCCAGCTCACGTGCCCATTCGCCCACAATAACGCCGCGAATATCGCCCTCTACAGCCTCGTAATGAGAAAGCTCAGTACTGTGCGACCAAGGCAATAAACAGTCGGCAGCGGCAATTTCACCAGCCGCTGGGTGGTAGCGAAAAGACGGTAGCATTGGCCTTTTAGCCACTTCGCCCGGCGCAACCAACTGCTCAATAGCAAAAATTTTACGCGCTTGAACGTTGTGCTTATCGCTCAAGGCCGCATACGCGACAACGGTATTGGTCGTTCCTAAATCGATACCGACAAAAAATTGCTTTTGCTCACTCATGTTATTTGTTTACTCATTGCATTAACGCTTTAATCGCGCACATCAAGCTCAACGTGCCAGCGTTGCGCCGAGTCTATGGTGCCATCGGCGCGTAGGCCCACGGCTTCTAATTCGAGGGTTCCTATTTCGGTAAAGTAAGAAGATAAACGCACCGGTAAAATATCACCCGCTCGGCCACCGGCCAGTGGTAATTCGATGGTTAACGAGGGCAACTCGTTTAACTCACCCTCAGCCCAGCTTGACAAAAGCGCGCCTGCTCCATCGTGATGCCGAGTGCTCGAGCCAAAAAAGCGGAAGTGAACAGGCTCACCAATCACCAAACCAAAAGTTTGTTCACCAGCCTCGACTATTGAGCCCTCTTCCATGCCAAAAGGTGCAATACACAAAGCTTCTAAGGGCGGCTCCATACCTGGAATCGCAGGCATAGCGCTTTCAATGCCCACGTAATACGCATTGGCTAAACCGCCACGAATACGCACGCCCTTGCCTTGGCGCACTTGCCCGTAATAACTCGCACCTTTGGCGACACCCAAGTCTAGATCAGCGCCTTCGAGTACACGCGCTTCCGGTGCACCCGCCTGCATTAGCCATTGATTGATTAATTGCACAACACGCGCCTTAATACGCGGCGCCTTTAATACGCCACCGTTGAGTAATATAGCGCTAGGCTGAATAAACTCAGTACTCGGCGGTGGTGTAGTGACTGGGCTTCCAAGAGGCTCAGCAAAAATCGCAAAGGGATCTTCTTCGTGCGCAGGCACGCTATCTAGTGCATTTTTTTGCCGCGTCAAAAAGGCCGCCAAGTGCCGGCTGACTGCTGGATCTTGTGCATAGGGTAAGCCGCGCTGTGTTAACGCGCTACGCGGGCTTTGTCGTGGGCTCTCGGAGATATCCACCAAAGGAAAAAACCCTTCCGTGAGTACTTGAGTGACCTCATCGCGTGTTAACTCACAACGTAAAGTACCGCCAAATAATTTAGAGCCCCGGCTAGGCACAGTAATGGGGACCACTTGAATATCACTATCGCCGAGCAATGCTTCTTTAGCATCGCGGCAAGCTTGCCCTATGGCTTGAATTTGCCAAGGCTCCAATGTTTTACCTTGTTCGGTCAGCTTGGCCTTGACGCGGTAAGCCAGCGCCAAGTCCATGTTGTCGCCGCCGAGCAAAATATGCTCGCCTACGGCGATGCGGGTCAGGCTTAGCTTACCCTCTTCTTCACCCACTGCGACTAACGATAAATCGGTTGTACCGCCACCAATATCCACCACTAAAATAATATCGCCCACACTGACCTGCGAGCGCCAGTCATCACCACACGCATTGACCCAGTTATAAACCGCTGACATGGGCTCTTCGAGCAATGTTAAATGTTCGCATCCTATTTGCTTGGCTGCCTCAGCGGTTAACTCGCGCGCCACTGGGTCAAATGATGCAGGAATGGTGACCGTAACATCTTGATCTTTTAGCGGTGACAAAGGAAATTGAGAGTCCCAAGCGGCACGCAGGTGGTCGAGGTATTGAGCACTCGCCTCCAGTGGTGAAATTTTTGCCACTTCGTCATCACTACCAAATGGCAGTGTTTTAGCGCGACGATCAATACCGCCATGACACAACCAGCTTTTAGCGCTGGCCACTAATCGTATCGGGGTTTTGCTTCCCAAAGTACGCGCTATTGTACCAACTAGCGTGGTGTTTTGCTCCTGCCAAGGTAAGGCACAATCACCGGGGTTTAGCTCCGCGCTATGGGGCCGGTAGCTAAAAGAAGGTAATTGATCGAGTGCGTCAATCGCGCCCGGACTAACAAGTTGGCTAATGGGTAATACTTTTGGTGACGCATTGGCTTCATCTAATGACACGTAGGACAAAACACAATGGGTCGTACCAAGATCAATGCCTACGCTGTAACGGGTCTGATTGTGCTCACTCAAAGCTCAACCTCCGCCGGCGCTAAGATAGTCGTGTCATGCCCTTGTGCGATTTTGGGTAACTCGCACCGTGTGACTCGCCAGCCACGATGAATTAAAGTGCCATTAAAGGGCGCTTCACCAACAACATTGCCATTCAAACGATAATGCGCGGGGTCAAAACCCACTGGGATTTCTATGGGGCTTTCCTCAAGCTCGCTAGCAATAGGCACCAAGGTAAAGTAATGGGCCAACGCTTTTTGACTACCAGCTTGTATCAGACGAGCAACAGCACCTATTTCAGCATCACTCAGATCGGTAAGATCTTCTTGCGTAAAATCAATAAAGCGCGATTCTTTTTGTAATAAGCCTAACAGCTGTAACGCAGAGTCAGTATTTAGCGCTTCGACCGTCGGCGCACTGGCTGGTTGTTCAATCGGGGTTTCTGGCTCTGGTTCTGGTTCTGACTGTGGCTGTGGCTGTGGCTGTGGTTCAGGATTTGCGCTGGGCTCTACCGGCGTCGATGTACCGGTTTTAATCATCGCCTTAGTGACCGCGTTGATACGTATTACAGTGATCACTAAAAAAATAACTGCGGCAATTAACACAAGGTGTAATAAATCAATCGTGAGTGGACCGGTTTCTAAATTCATAAGAGTCTCGCATTAGGCATTAAAGGCTTAGGCTTTAAATAAAAAAGAAAAGATATAAGATAAAGAATGTCGCGAATTATGGCGACGAAGGCTACAAATGCAAGCCCTATAGCCTTTGCAATGCACTCATGCGCTTGGCAAGCACTGTAAGCTAGGCTTTAGTAAGTTGGCACTTCAATTAGCCTGATAGCCAAATAGCACTCGCAAAACGCCCCGTGACCGCTTGCCTACGATAAGAATAAAAGCGGTGATCTGTCAATGTGCATGCTGTTGCGCCATATATTTTTTGAATACCTAAGCGCATGAGTTTAATGCGCGCTAACGCGTACAAGTCGGCAAAGTAATGCTCTTTTTTTTGTGGGTGGGCTATAAAGCATGTGCTCGCCTCGGCACCTATCGCCTGCTCAAATACGCTCTTCACTAACGCACCCACCTCAAAAACACGGGGCCCAATAGCAGGGCCCAAATAAGCCATCAGCGTATCGCTATGCGCAAAATGTTGGCAAGTGGCCTCAAGAACACCAGCAGCCAAGCCACGCCAGCCGGCATGTGCCGCAGCGACTTGCGAGCCTTGCGTATTACAAAAAAGTACCGGCAAACAATCGGCTGTCAAGACTGTACAGGCTACATTTTTTTGCGTACTAAAGCACCCGTCGGCGTCGGGCACTCGTCCGCAAGTACTCGACTCAACCACCTCTATGCCATGCACTTGGTTCAGCCACTGCCAAGCTGGCACATCCATTTGCTTGGCCAATGCCTGCCTACACGCACTCACTTTCGCGTGGCTATCACCTACATGTAGCGCTAAATTAAAAGGCCCATATGCTGCCTGCGCACTCGCTGGCAACACCCCACTCATACCCAAAATCTCGGCATTCGCAGTATCTTGTGCGCAAGTGATGATCGAGCGCACTCCTTTAGGCGTGGGCCAAATAGGCGTCAAAGTGGGAATCAAGGGCAGGCTAGCTGTCATGATTTTTTAGCACAGTTACCAAATGCGCAAAGTCATCGGGCAGCGGCACTTCCCACTGACACAACTCGCGTGTTACTGGGTGAATAAGCCCTAGCGCCTGAGCATGCAGTGCTTGACGATTAAAGCCCTGCACGCACGTGAGCACATCAGCGTGTAGCTCTGAGGTTTTTAAACCGCGACCTCGATAAGCTGGATCTCCCACCAAGCCTAACCCCATGTGCGCCATGTGCACACGAATTTGATGGGTGCGACCGGTTTCTAATTTTAATGCCACCCAAGTAAAATGCTTAAAGCGCTTGGCGACCTCGTAATGGGTAATCGCCTCTTTACCGTGATCGCTTTCGCTATCAACCACTGCCATTTTAGTACGATGCTTGGGGTCACGACCTATCGGAGCGTCTACCGTACCACCGGCCAGTAAAGTCCCGGTCACCACCGCTGCATAGCGACGCGATACCGTGCGCTCTTGTAACTGCTGCACTAGATGGTTTTGCGCCTGCAACGTTTTAGCTACCACCATTAAACCCGTTGTGTCTTTGTCGAGTCGATGCACAATCCCGGCGCGCGGTATATGCTTGGCATCGGGGTAGCGATGCAGCAAACCATTGAGCAGCGTGCCCGTATAGTTACCTGCCGCGGGGTGCACCACCATGCCGGCAGGCTTATTGACCACTAAAATATGCTCGTCTTCATAAACCACATCAATGGCGATGTCTTCCGCTTGCCAATCATTCACATCTTGCAATTCAGCCTGCAATGCAAGCAATTCACCCCCAGTAAGCTTGGCATTGGGTTTTTTAGTCAAACTGTTTACTGTAAGCTCGCCACTTTTGATCCAACCTTGTAGTTGTCCTCGTGAATAATCAGGGAACAAGTTGGCGGCAACGGCATCTAACCGTTGACCTTTGGCATTTACAGGGACACGCGCCTGTTCGGAAATTTCTTGTATCATTGAGTTATTACCTATGACTGGCTAAACTGCGCCTTCGCCGTCCGCTGGGCGCAAAAAAACGCACATAATGATACAGAGCACGACTTAATGCGAGCACACCTTAAATTTATACTGATCAGCACCCTTTTACTAGGCAGCACTTTAACCGGTTGCGCCAGTAACACAGACAAACAAAAAAGCACCGAACAGCAGCTCTATGAGCGCGCTCAAAGCGCCTTAAACAGTAAAAACTGGCAGTCTGCTGTAGGCTCTTTAGAGCTCCTCGAGGAGAACTTTCCCTTTGGCACATTTGGCGAGCAAGCGCAATTAGAGCTTATTTACGCACATTACCAGTCGGGTGATTACGATTTATCGATCGCCACGGCTGACCGCTTTATCCGCCTGCACCCACAGCATCGCAATGCCGATTACGCTTATTATATGCGTGGGCTCGCCAGCTTCAATAAAGAGAGTTCATTGGTAAGCTCTATTTTTGGGACCGACAATACGAGCCGAGACCCGGGCGCTGCCATTAACGCTTTCAACATGCTGGCGGAGTTTACCAACCGCTTTCCGTCTTCGGAGTACGCCACCGATGCTCAACTACGCATGGTTTACCTACGCAATTTACTAGCGCGCGGCGAAATTGGCACAGCCAATTACTATTTTAGCCGTAAAGCTTACTTAGCCGCTGGCGCACGAGGTCGCGCGGTTGTCGAGAACTACCAAGGCTCGCCCGCCGTACCCGATGGCTTAGCCGTCATGATTCAGGCTTACCACATGATGAACAAAGATGATTTAGCCAAAAATGCCATCAAGGTGCTACAAGAAAACTATCCCGATTACCCCGCCCTTAATGCTGACGGCACCTTCAACTACAATTATGCAGGTAATTTAGATCGTAGAAACTGGGTGAGTTACTTAACGCTGGGGCTGTTTAATAAACAGCAAACTATTGGCTTTGATACACGCAAGCAATATAACAAAATGCATTTCGAAGAAACCAAAGCCCCAAGAACACCCAAATAGTCACCCACTACATCAGCCAAAACCCACAGGCACGGCAAGCATCTGTGGGTTTTTTTGCGCACACGGCATAATATCGCACCGTGCAATGCCTTGCGTACAATATCTCACCGCCCAATATCTCACTGCATTTCACGGCACAACAATGCCTGCCGCCATACGTTTTGCCAGCGCGCTCAAAATAGCATTGAACACAGCCAAAATGACCTGTATCACGTATATTGGCAACACTCCCATCAAAGGACCCCCAACATGACACAAAGTATTTACGATTACACCGTCAACCAGCTCGATGGTTCGCCATTACCATTAGCTAACCTCAAAGACAAAGTCATTCTGGTCGTCAATACCGCCAGCAAATGCGGCTTTACGCCTCAGTACGAAGGTCTCGAGTCATTACACCAGCAATATCACGAAAAGGGCTTAGAAATTTTAGGTTTCCCCTGTAATCAGTTTGGCAAACAAGAACCTGGCTCGACCACTGAAATCGGTGCTTTTTGCCAAAAAAATTATGGCGTGAGCTTTACCATGTGCGAAAAAATCGATGTTAACGGCGCCAAAGCCTCACCGGTTTACCAATATTTAAAAACCGCCAAGCCAGGCTTGCTGGGCAGCAAAAACATTAAGTGGAACTTCACCAAATTTTTAATTAATCGCAGCGGCACTGTATTAAAACGCTATGCTTCAGCCACCAAACCCGCCGATATCGCAGATGATATTGAGCGTGCACTTAGCTCTACCTAAAAAGGATCGGCCGAACAAATATTAGACAGGGTACGTCAAAGGCTGTATAGTTGCGCCTCTTTAGACTTGATGCCATTACAGTAAAGCGCACTCTGGCAGATGCCATGCGCGGGTAGAGGGTGAAGTTACCGGTTTTGTTTTGCGTAGAAGCGCATAAGTGTTGTTACTGTAAAAACTAACAGCGCTCTCTCACAAAATCTTTGGATAGCGCTGCTACCAAGTAACCTCACAGCACCTTAGCCCAACTTTGCTACATATGGCATTGTTTATTTACTAGGCACCAAGTACCCCACTGCCATTGCGCATGGGCTGCAGGTGTAGGGCTTTTGACCGGCTTAACCATTGCGCTAAATGCGTACACACTAAGCCTGCAGCTTTATCATTCAAATTTGTTTTTGCTCGCTAACGACACGTATTTTTATACGGTTTTTTATGCGCAAAAGTGCTGCACATTATTGTGTGGCAACAGCTTTGCTTGTACCGTTTTTACGGCTGCCTGAAACGCCTTATATTGCGGTCTTCGCTATGGTAATTGGCACTTAGCCGCAATACCACAGGAACCTTGCATGACCCAACCTAGCCAAACCTTTGAGCAACTGGGCCTCAATTCTTTTATTCTTTCTGCCATTAAAAAAATTGGTTACGAAACACCCTCACCCATTCAAGAGCAGGCTATCCCTGTTGTCCTTAAAGGTCGTGATATTCTTGGCCAAGCACAAACAGGAACGGGTAAAACCGCCGCCTTCGCATTACCTATTTTACAAATGGTCGATGCCAGCAACAAAAAACCACAAGTTCTTATCTTAGCACCCACACGCGAACTCGCGATTCAAGTCGCCGAAGCCTTCCAAAGCTTTGCTAAAGACACCAAGGGCTTTCACGTACTACCCGTTTACGGTGGGCAAGGCTACGAACAACAAATTCGCGCACTTAAGCGTGGAGCGCAGGTTATTGTGGGCACCCCTGGTCGCGTAATGGACCATATGCGTAAAGGTACTCTCAACCTCGAATCCCTCACTCACTTAGTACTCGATGAAGCCGATGAAATGCTTCGCATGGGCTTTATTGATGATGTTGAGTGGGTACTAGAGCGCACCCCTCCTAAACGCCAAATTGCACTGTTTTCGGCTACCATGCCAAAAGAAATCGCTCGTGTAGCCAATACTTACCTGCAAAATCCTGCGCATGTCAAAGTAGAATCTAAAACAACTACGGGTGTTAACATTCGCCAACGCTATTGGCCTGTAGGCGGTGTCAGTAAAGTCGACGCCTTAACGCGCATTTTAGAAGCTGAGACATTTGACGCCGTCATTATGTTTGTGCGCACCAAAACCGCTACTGTTGAGCTTGCCGAAAAACTCGAAGCCCGAGGTTATAGTGCCGCTGCACTCAACGGTGATATCTCGCAAAACATTCGCGAGCGTACCGTCGAGCGCTTAAAAAGTGGGAAAGTGGATATCCTTATCGCGACCGATGTTGCTGCACGCGGCCTAGACGTCGACCGAATTAGCCATGTTATCAACTATGACATTCCCTACGACAGTGAAGCTTACGTTCACCGCATCGGCCGCACTGGTCGCGCTGGTCGCTCAGGCGATGCTATTTTGTTTGTTGCTCGTCGCGAAATGCGCATGCTGCGCACTATCGAACGCGCGACAGGCAAAGATATTGAGCAAATGAAATTACCCTCGGTGACTGATATTAATGCTCAGCGTCAAGAGCGCTTTAAGCAGCAGATTCTTGAGACTATTAGCGGTGAAAACCTCGATATTTATACCAATATCCTTAAAGAGCTACAAACCGAAAGCGAAGCCGACCCATTGGTGATGGCTGCAGCCTTAGCAAAGATGGCTCATGGCGAACACCCCCTCTTTTTAGAAGATCGCCCAGAACGCACACCCCGTGAATTTAAGGATCGCGATGATCGCAATGATCGAGGCCGTGACCGCAATGACCGAGGCCGCGACAGGGGCGAGCGCAGCAAGCGCCGTGAGGTGCCTCAGGTACCTATGGAAAGTTACCGCCTAGAAGTAGGCCGCAGTGATGGCGTACGCCCCGGTAATATTGTTGGCGCCATTGCCAATGAAGCTGATATCAGTAGCCAGCATATTCACAATATCCGTATCAACGATAGCTTTAGCACGGTTGAACTACCTGCAGGCATGCCAACGGGCTTACTGAACAAACTACGCGGCGTATGGGTCTGCCAAAAGCAACTGCAAATTAGCCAAATTAAAGAAGTCGGCGGCAGCTCTGATCGAAATGAACGCAATAGCGAAGCTCCTAAAAAGCCACGCGCCAAACGCGTACAAAGTGATAAACCCCGTAAAAGTAAAGAAAGCGTCTCCTTTAAAGCTTCTTAACTCTAAGCTGACTGTGGTAAACCCATAACAGCGGCGCCAACTCTCAGCGCCAAGCCTACACCAAGCCCCGCGTGATACCATCAATACGCGGGGCTTTTTTGCGCCCGTCAATCAAGCACAACGCCTGTACAGCTTATACCTACAACCTTCGGTAAACACACTCGCGGCATATGATGAAAGCGGCATAAAATTGACAGAATCATACGAGCATCACCTGCCCTATTTCTGAACGCCAAAAAAATGCCCTTCAGCTAAACATTCCTGCCTTTTATCACCCAGACTCTCTCTAGTGACTTGATTCATGCTAACTTTGTGTTCTAAAAAAACAAAATAACCAACGATTTAATTACATACCGACCCTTAAGGGGTTAGCACAAGGTTATCTGTCACTATGTACAACATCAAAAGTACCCACGGCTTTACTCTTATTGAGCTTTTAATCACCATTGCTATTGCTGGCATTTTAGCCAGTATTGCCCTGCCTTCTTATAGTAATTATATCGAAAAGAGCCGATTAAGAACTGCCCAGGCTGACACTGTGGCACTCAGCCTTGTACTTGAAAGCGCTTATCAGCGAACACTGAGCTACCCCACACATACCAATATAGATCAAGATGCCATTGAAACCGCTTTTAGCAGCTGGCGAGCAGCTTCAGAGCGCGCCGATATGCTGTTCACACTCACCTCCAGTCATACCCACTACACCATTACTGCAACACCGCAAAAAAATATAATTAGCGACTGTGTTATCCAGCTAAACAATAAAGGAAATAAAACAATGGGAGCCACCTGTAAATATGGCGCCAATTGGCTTTAGCGGCCTCAAAAGACCGCCTGGTTTTTAAGTTAATACCGACATTTTTTATTCTTACGAAGGGTCGCCCTATGCAGACAGTCATGACTTCCAACAAAAATATACTAAGCATTCAAAAACAACATGGTGATTTTTTAATCGAATCGCTTGTTGGCGTTTTATTAATAGGTATTATTGGTGTTGGTATCACTCAAATAGCTGGCAAAATCACACGCAGCCAAGCTGATTTAGCACAGCAAGATTTAATTTTGGCGCAACTTAAAAGCTTAGTCATTAATGGCGACCCCAATCTGATCTGTAACAATGCCTTTATGCCAGTCACCTACAACCCACAAGGCGCAGACAATATTCAATTTGACGGCTCTCAAGCATGCCAAAAGCAATCAACGAAATACAAAACCATTACAGGCATGACGATCGATGGCGAGGCAATATCTGCACCTGCGCCTGTTGTTGTATCTGCCACCATGCCTGTGAAAACACATAACAACGATACGACGCAGTCAGTCGAATTGCGTATGGGCCAACGCACCCATTCGCTTTAGCTTCGGAGGGCTCACAATGACAAACTCATATTGCTTAGCGCCGAAGCAAGATATGTACGCAATACAAAACCAAAAAGGCGTTAGTCTCATTGGTTTGATGATAGGCCTACTCGTCTCTATGGTAGCGGTATTAGGCAGCCTTTCACTTTATACAACACTCACGCAAGTGTCAGTAGATACTGTGCTTGATGCACAGCACAACGGCAATACAGCCACAAGCATGCTACGCATTCAAATGGAAATTCAAGCGGCAGGTTACGGACTTAACAAACCCGATCCTGCGGCATCCCCTACACAATTTCCACATATCGTCACAATACCCAACTCAACAGACTCCATGATTTCGCAAGAAGTACGCTGGAGAACACAACTCAACCCGAGCAGTACACTCGTACAGTGCGCAAGAATCATTGAAAGGCCAGCCTCCCATGCTCATCTAGCCAATCACAATACCGGCGGCGGGCGAGTGGGCAAAGAACTCGTACTGCAAAAAACCGACAGCGCTCGCACCGCAAACTGTACCGCGACAGGTAACCTAAACAATATCACAACAGCCAACTGGAATAACCCAAACACCAGCAACGAGTTATTAGGTGTCTCGGTGATCAATCGCATAGATGCAGCTTATAGCCGCAGCGTCGCGCTAACACATATTTTTGATTTTCAACTATTAGCCAAAGACTGCTCTCCCTTTGGCATGATGCCTACCCAAGCACTTACCAGTCTACGCGTAAGTTATGCCAGCGCAGCCAGTCTTAATAGCGATAGCCTAAATGCCACAGCAGGTAACGGCAATACACAAAGATTGATCGCTTATGAGCTGTGTATTGCAAACCCCGTCAGCTAATAATCTTCTACAGGTTTCTCATGAAAACGACGCTTAAAAAACAACAAGGGATAGCGACTATTGTGATTGTGTTATTGGTCGGCGTGGCGCTAACGGCATCGACTTTAGGTATTGTGCATTCGGTCAAAGCCACCCAACACAAACAAATCAGCTCGCATGCCGTCACTAATGCCCAAGGTGCCGCATGGATGCTCGCCGAGGCGACAAGGCTTTATCTTGTCGGTAAAGATACCGCGACGTTGCACAGTAAAATAGCGCAACCATTGCCCTACACACTCCCCAATGAATACGCACATCTACGCAGCTCAAGCATCACGATCAATCAGGTGAACGACCCTTCAAGCACCGGTGTGGGTATTGATATTGATGTCTCTATTGTGGCTATCGATACAGCTTCTCAAGCGACCAGCATTCTTGATCTCACCTACAATACCCGCCCACCTGTCCCGGGCTCTTGCCCAGCCACCGAGGCACTAGCATTAAGAGGCGACCTGACCAATGAATCGATTGACTCATACCTATCAGGTACTAATACCTCACTGTTTGTCGATGGCTCAATTGGTAACCCTAGCGCCGCTAGCTCCATTCATGGTGTCACTAACATTAAAGCCACTGGCGATATTCACTTACAAGGCACAGGCAATAATGACATTATCGATATTGTAAAAGCTAACGGCGATGTTCGAATCAGCGCCTCTGCCCGAATTATTAATATTCAAGCGGGTAAGGACGTTATTATTGAAGACTACACCAACCCGCACATTGACTACATTTTAGCTATGCGCGATATTAGTTATGGCTCGTCGGCCACCGTGAAAAAGCTGCAAGCGCATAACGATGTCACCATCAATAACGGCAACGTAGAAGAAATTATTTCAGGCAATGACACCCTGATCACACGATACAACACTTTTGTGAATACTGTTTACAGCTACAATAATATCGACTTTAAGCGTAACCTTAAATCCGACAAAGCCACTGCGGTAAATGCGATTACTTGCGGCCAAAACGGTAGGGTCTTTTCGCTATTAGTTGCAGGCCAAGAAATCAATAACTGCAATAATGCCAATAATGCGCAAAACATTGGTAACGGCCCAGCGGTCAAAGCCTCATTGCCGGCTATTGATACCTATACACCCGTTGATGTGCCACCAAGCCTAATTGCCGATGCCGATCAATACCTGCCAGATACCAACTACGCTTTTACTTACGATGCCACTAGCCAAAAAATTAAAGTAAAAGTCAAAAAAGTTCACGGTATCGCCGATGGCGATTATATTTTATTTACCGGCAAGCCTGACGATGGCAATGAGATTAACCTCAACACATTACACGCTGAAGGTGCCGCACCCTCAAAAAATGACCCCACGCTTTGCAACAGCTTCGGGCGCGATGCCAGTAGTGCGTGCATTAAATTTTTACCTAACTTACGCATCACCACTGACACCGACCAACAATTTATACTGAGATTAGCCAATGGTGGCGAACTAACCGCAAACCCAAACTCGGTACCTGACGATCAGCGGACTGTTTTAGCCAAAGACGCCCCCGATGGCATTTGGGTTATTACCACCAATGCTATCGGATTACCGCCTGGCGTGCTGTATTTTGATCGGGATCTACGTATACGCGCAGGCGCAAGCTCTCGCTTTATCAATAGCTTTTTGGCCGCTGGTGATACTCAGGTTACTGGAGCTATGGCATTAGTGGCCCCCGTTCACGCACCGGTAGAGGCGCTATGCGGTAACGAAAACTACACACTCGATATTATTCAAACCGGCGATAAAATCGATGGGACGATACGCACTACCGGTGGAGCGCGCTTTAAAACCACAGATGGCGCTCCATATCCTTATCCAACAGCGTACTGCCAGTCAGCCACCCAAGCCACCGCGACACCCAAAAAAGACTTACCCTTCCCAGGGCATTTTGCCTTCATGATCGGCCAACAAAATGACGCCGATACACCCAAGCCTACGTATCAAGGTGGCGATTTTTATGTTCAGAGTACGCTGGATATCTTTGGTCGCATTGTTGCGGGCAATACTGTAAACCTTATTCAAGGGGCCAATTTTCAATTATTGGGCAACATGTCTTCTGAAGCACGGCGTGAGACAAAAGTAGTCGCTCAAAACTATTTACAAGGCAAAATAAGAATAAACGACGAGCATGTGACTAATAACGGGGGTAACGATCCACAAGCTTGTAACAGTCAACGTGCCAGCACATCAGTACTCTGGTCACGCTATCTATAATACGAAATAGCACGGGTCGAATTGAATAGCGTTTATATTAGAAATACCTCTCTGAAAATGCCGCCCGCTCGCGGCATTTTTTTATGCCTTGGCATAAAGATTAAGCGTCACTATTGAGAAATACCAAACCATAAACACCCAGAAAATAATCCATCAGCACACTACAGGTGAAGCTTATGAGCTGGGCTCAATAGTAACGATTAAACGAGGCTGCCAATCCATTATTCCTCAAGCGATTTAATAAGGGACAAGGAAAAAATACACTATCCAATAATACTTGTTTTCTGCTTCCTCTCCTGCGTTGCTCAAAGCGTTACATGCCCCAGCATGCGCCCCTTCGAGCGCCTTGCCGAGAAAACAGAACGCTACGTCTAATTAGACAAACTATTATTGCCTCGCCCCTAAGGGCGTCACTTTATTACACAGATAAAAAAAGCGGCCACAGCCGCTTTTTACATTTCACTCACTACTGACAACTATTAAGGTAGCTCTTCAAACTCTTCACCTTCAACTTCAACCTTAGGCGGCATTAAGTCTTCGGGGGTGACTTTCATAGCCAACAAAATAACCGATGCGACATAAATAGAAGAATAAGTACCCACACCCACACCAATTAATAGTGCCGTTGCAAAATTGTGAATCATCTCGCCGCCCACAAAAAATAGAGCAAGTAAAACCACAACCGTCGTACCCGATGTCATTAATGTACGACCTAATGTTTGCGTTAATGAATAGTTAATCACTTCTGGTACGGTCATATCGCGTATTATGCGAAAGTTTTCACGCACGCGGTCATACACCACAATAGTATCGTTAAGTGAATAACCGATAACCGCCAAAATGGCCGCCAATACGGTCAAATCAAAGTCTAAACCCAATAAAGAGAATACACCCAACACAATAATAACGTCGTGAACCAGAGCCGCGACAGCGCCTATCGAGAATTTAAATTGAAAGCGTAATGCCACATAAACCATCACAACGCCCAAGGCAAATAGCATTCCTAAGCCGCCGTCGTCACGCAACTCTTCACCGATTTGCGGACCAATAAAAGATGCTTGCTTAATTGTGACATCATATTCACCGCTATTAAGTACCTGACTCACATCCTCGGCCAAGTTGGCCGCGTCACCTTGAATGCGCACCATAATATCGGTGTCTGCACCATAGGCGACAACAACGGCACTCGGGTAGCCCGCTGCCACCAAATCTGAGCGCACCTGCTCAATATTGGGAGCGGTCGCATACTCCAATTCTATCGAGGTGCCGCCAGTAAAATCCAATCCCAAATTGAGCCCTTTAACCGCTAAAGAGCCTATTGAGACAACCAGCAAAACAATGGATGTTATGGCCGCTACTTTGGCATAACGCATAAAATTTAAAACTTTTAAATCACTCATGGTGTGACTTCCTAATCAAGGTGTATCGCCCGCTTTGGTCGGCGCACACTAGTATTAATAAGATGGCTTAGTGACAGCTTCAGGCGATCACTGAACATTAAAGAGGCAGTATTCAATCATCGATGCTAAATCGATAGCTTCTTAATGTCGCGACCACCGTAAATTAAATTAATCACGGCACGTGTTACAACGATAGCGGTAAACATTGAGGTTAAAATACCTATCGACAGTGTTACAGCGAAACCTTTAATAGGTCCAGAGCCAATACCAAACAAGATTAAGGCAACAATTAAAGTGGTGATGTTAGCATCTAAGATGGTGGTAAACGCACGGTCAAAACCTGTACTAATCGCACTTTGCACGGGCATACCGGCCGCTATTTCTTCTTTAATGCGGGAGAAAATAAGCACGTTAGCATCAACAGCCATACCTACGGTCAATACAATACCGGCAAGCCCAGGCAGCGTAAGTGTTGCAAAGGGGCTCATAATTGCAGCCAGTAAGGCCACGTTAAACGCCAGTGCAATATTGGCAGCGACACCGCTCACGCGGTAGTAAGCCAGCATAATCAAAACGACTAAAAACATGCCTAACTGTATAGATAATATCCCGCGCTCAATATTTTCGGCACCCAGTGAGGGGCCAATAGTACGCTCTTCAACAAAAACCATAGGTGCCGCTAACGCACCGGAGCGTAGCAATAATGCTAATTCGCCGGCTTCGTTTTCGCTTAAGCCTGTTGTGCGAAACTCGCGACCCAAAGCACTCTGTACCGTCGCTAAGCTGATAATATTTTTAATCGCAACTTGCTCAACAATTTGCTCTTCAACACCATCAGCATTTGTAACAGTGCGGGTACTGGGGCGGTATTCAATAAATAAAACACCCAAACGGCGGCCCACATTATTCCGTGTCGCACGGTGCATGGCGGCACCGCCATCGGCATCTAATGAAATATTCACTTGTGGCTGGCCTGTTTCTTGATCAAAGCCACGTGTTGCATTCGTCACGCTTTCACCGGTGATGATGGGGCGACGCTCAAGGTATGAGCCACCTGTGCGCGCTTGCATGTCTTCTTGGCGATGATTAAATTTTTGGCGCTGACTAAAACCGGCATCGGGTTTAGCTTCTAAGCGAAACTCGAGGTTTGCGGTTTTACCAATCACCTTTTTAGCGCGCGCTGTGTCTTGTACGCCCGGCAACTCTACAATAATACGGTTACGACCCAAGCGTTGCACCAACGGCTCAGCCACGCCCAATTCGTTAACACGATTGCGCAAAGTACTTAAGTTTTGAATCACGGCAAGATCTTCAATTTCTTTGATGGCCTCTTGCGCTAAATTGGCGCGAACCACAAATTTACCGTTTTCTTCGCTCGACTTACGTTGCATGCGCGGCAACTCATCTTTAATTAAGGTCGCTACTTGTGTTTGCGCCTCTTGTGTTTCGGCGGTAACCACCAAAGCACCTTTATCGATGGCGGTTTTGGTATTAAAAATACGCGCTTTACGAATCGCTTTTTTAATCACCTCTTCACTGTCGTGCAAACGATCATTCACGACTTTAGGCGTATCGACTTCAAGCACAAAATGCACACCACCGGCCAAATCTAAGCCCAAATTCATAGGCTTAGCACCCAAGTCGGCTAGCCACTGCGGTGTATTTTGCGCGCTGTTTAAGGCCACAATGTATAAATCGCCTTGGTTCGTCCCGCGGTTAATCGCCTCTTCGATGGTGCGCTGCGCACTCAACTGATCACCGATCGCGTTTAACCGAATCAAGGCCGAGCCGCCCTCTTCTAAGGCTGCACTTTTATAGCCAATATTGGCATTATCGAGTGCTGTGGTGATTTTTTTAAGGGCTTTTTCATCAACAGTAAAATCAGCAGAGTAGCCACTAATTTGTACGGCAGGGTCGGGGGCATATAAATTGGGCATTGCGTAAACAATACCTAAGCCCAAGACAACCAGTAAAAGCAGGTATTTCCATAAGGGGTAGCGGTTCATGAGTCTATCCAGTGGGTTAATTCTTGTGTTTTAAGGCGCATGGCCACGATAATATTAAAAACGATTATAAAAGCGCCCAGCACTGAGAAAGACCCAAGCCTTTACACAGAATAACGACCTTCATAAAGAGCAACAGCATTCTGGCGTATGATTATAACGGTTTGACACGCAGTATGCTGTTAATGGGGTACAAAGTACTGAGTTCAAGGAATCGAATGCAAGAAGCCGCAACATTTAGCGGTGCAGCTTCTCACTTTAGGCTCACTACGCCTGTGCGCTGGGCGAAGGTGAATCAGTAAAAGCCGGCACCTCTCGACCCTGACGAGCATAAAACTGCGCAACAAATTCCTCGAGGCGATCTTGCCCTATTGCCTCACGCAAATCACTCATCAATTTTTGATAAAAGCGTAAGTTGTGTACCGTATTGAGCTGAGCACCTAATATCTCGTTACACTTATCAAGGTGATGCAAATAACTGCGGCTGAAATTTTTACAGGTATAGCAATCGCACTCGCTATCGAGCGGACTGGTATCGTGGCGATGCTTGGCGTTGCGAATTTTGATCACGCCATCATGCGCAAACAAGTGGCCGTTACGGGCATTGCGCGTTGGCATAACGCAATCAAACATATCAATGCCGCGGCGCACCGCCTCGACAATATCTTCGGGTTTACCAACGCCCATTAAATAGCGCGGCTTATCTTTTGGCATAATGGGGGTTAAATGATGCAACACTCGCATCATGTCTTCTTTAGGTTCGCCAACGCTTAGGCCGCCAATCGCAAAGCCGTCAAAATCGATCTTCGCTAAGCCCTCGAGCGACTCTTTGCGCAAATGCTCATACATACCGCCCTGCACAATACCAAAAAGCGCACTGGGATTGTCGCTATGCGCATCTTTACTGCGCTTGGCCCAGCGCAAAGATAATTCCATAGAGTCACGTGCTTCTTTTTCGCTGGCGGGGTATGGGGTACATTCGTCAAAGATCATAACGATATCACTGCCTAAATCACGCTGTACCTGCATCGCAATTTCGGGGTTTAGCTCCACTTTGCTGCCATCAATGGGGGACTTAAACACAACGCCTTCTTCGGTGATTTTACGCATGGCGCCAAGACTAAACACTTGAAAACCGCCCGAATCCGTGAGAATGGGCTTATCCCATTGCATAAAGTCGTGTAAGTCGCCATGGGCTTTAATGACTTCGGTGCCTGGGCGCAACATTAAATGAAATGTATTTCCCAATAATATATGTGCACCCGTCGCCTCGATATCGGCGGGCGTCATTCCTTTAACAGTACCGTAAGTACCTACCGGCATAAAAGCGGGGGTTTCTACAATACCGCGTGGGAACTTTAAGCGTCCGCGACGTGCACGTGCGTTCTTACTA
Source organism: Marinagarivorans algicola (assembly GCF_001292705.1). Lineage (GTDB taxonomy): Bacteria > Pseudomonadota > Gammaproteobacteria > Pseudomonadales > Cellvibrionaceae > Marinagarivorans > Marinagarivorans algicola. The sequence continues at coordinate 51,148 of NZ_LGAK01000013.1, read as the reverse complement.
GGCTCGGTACTGGTGTTATCTAACTCAAATTGCATAAAAGACATTACAAAGGCCCCTGGTCTTTGGCGTTGGGGTTTTTAGTGATCCACATAGCATCACCGTAACTAAAAAAGCGGTACTCATTAGCAACCGCGTGACGATAAGCCTGCTGAACGTGCTCATACCCTGCGAGCGCTGAGATCAGCATAAGCAAGGTCGATTGGGGTAAATGAAAGTTGGTTAATAACGCATCGACAGTTTTAAATTCAAACCCTGGGTAAATAAATATTTCAGTGTCCCCAGTATAAGGTTTGATGTCTCCGCCTAGTGAGGCAGTCTCCAAGCTACGTACACTCGTGGTGCCTACGGCAATAACCCGCTTACCTGCAGCTTTTGCTGCCTTCACCGCTTCGCAGGCAGCGTCATCGACTACCATGTACTCAGCATGCATAGTGTGCTCTTTAATGTTATCAACGCGCACAGGCTGAAACGTACCCGCACCCACATGCAAAGTGACAAACGCAATATTTACACCCTTTGCTTTAATAGCCGCGAGCATATCGTCATCAAAGTGCAGGCCCGCGGTTGGCGCGGCAACAGCACCTTTGTGCTGATTGTAAACTGTTTGATAGCGCTCTTTGTCGCTGTCATCATCTGCACGATCAATATACGGTGGCAAAGGCATGTGGCCAATGCGCTCTAAGACATCAATCGCTGGTTGCTCAGACGGGAAGTCGACCACAAATAAGTCGCCCTCACGGCCAGCTACAGTCACTAAAACATCACCCTCTAAGCGCAATTGCGTACCCGCTTTAGGCGATTTGCTCGAGCGCAAGTGAGCGTGTACACGGGTATCGCTAATCACTCGCTCAACGAGCATTTCTATTTTACCGCCAGTCAGTTTGGCACCAAATACACGCGCAGGAATAACTCGGGTATTATTAAAGACCATTAAATCGCCTGGCTCCAACTTAGCCAACAAGTCAGGAAACTGCTGATCGCTCAGCTCACCTAAAGCGCCATCAAGACACAATAAGCGGCTACCGGTGCGCTTTTGAGCGGGGGCTTTGGCAATCAAATGTGGCGGGAGATCATAATCAAAATCGGATAATTGCATAACTCAACATCAAAGTAGTATCGTCACACCCCACAAACAGGGCAATGTACGAATAAAAAACGCGCAGATTAGCGTAAAACGCAAGCTGTAGCCAGCGGCGGTGCTCTGGTATAGTTTGCGCTTCACACCAAAACACCGTAAATACTAACGCGTCATAGCGATCAGGGCGCTTTTATGGATCCTCAGAGCAGCATAAGAGCAGCTATAAGAGCACCTAAAAAGCGAGCATGTGACACGAGTCATCATTGTCGTACCGCAATGATTTAACCGATGCAGCTATCAAGCGAAGTCGCTATAAAACACAGCGGCTATCATGCAGAGTAGCCTAGCACCTAACACGCTAACAGTACCCAAAGAAGGCTCAGCAGTGGATAACCGTTTTTTAATTATTGCGCGCGTAAGCGATCAATCACATCATGCTACATGGCTCGAAAGCGGACACCCACATTTTGATACTTTTTTAAGTTACAGTGGCGACACGCCTAATACTTACCAAAATGCATGTACTTTTTACGACCAACAAAAAGGCGAGCGCTGGAGCGTGATAGCAACAATCGTCGAGCAATACTGGGAGCTTATTAGTACTTATGAGGCCATTTGGTTTGCGGATGAGACGTTGCTTACCAATGCAACCAATATCAATCGATTATTTGCGCTGTTCAGCGGCCACCAATTAGCGCTAGCTCACCCAGCCTTTACCTTCGACTCGCACCATCACAACGCATTATTTTTACAACACCCTCGCATGCTTATGCGCTTTACCAATGGTGTTGATGCGACAGCGCCCATTATGAGTAGTACGACTCTCGCTCAACTGCACCCGACATTAACCAATCACAATAATACGCGCAGTTTGGCGCAGCAATGGGTGGCGCAGCTCGATAATTCTGGACACAATACAATTGCCATCATTGATGGGGCACCGGTTAGCGCAAGCCAACCTATTACCGTTAATAAGCCTGAGGTCACTCATCGTACCCGTAACACAGTCTCGCCACTCAAAATTTACAGCACACTTAAAATCAGCAATAGCCAAGGAAACTTTCAAGCCTACCTACGCGCGCAATGGCACAAGGTTATACTGAACCTCCGCGCGCAACTGACGCGAGGCTAGGTCTCAACCTATAAGCAATAACGCCCACAATGTCAGTGCCGTGGCGCATTAAAGCGCTCCAAACAACCCAGCAAAACAATACTCGTGCAATGATTGCACGATGCCGATTTTTTAAGGTTTACCCATGTCTTTACGTCATTCATATACGGCTAGCCTCGCGCGACACCGTCAACTCTTCGCTACGCTAGACGCTCATGCAGATGCACTGATTAGCGTTTTTGAGCAATGCCAAGCAGCAGTCAATGCCGGTGGCAAAATTTTATTTTTTGGCAATGGCGGTAGCGCAGCAGACAGTCAACATTTGGCCGCCGAATTGATGGTACGCTATAAGGCTGAGCGCGCGCCCATTCGCGCGATTGCATTAACCACGGATACCTCTATTCTCACCGCACACAGCAATGATTATTCCTTTGATTCTGTCTTTGAACGACAAATTTTAGGCCTAGCAGACTCTAAAGATGTAGTCATTGGCTTAAGTACTTCAGGTAATAGCCCTAATGTTAATTTAGGCCTACAAGCGGCCAACACTCTCGGCGCGTATTCCATTGCCTTTACCGGCCGCGATGGGGGTAAAGCCAAAGACATCGCACACTTAAGCCTTATTATCGACTGTGATGAAACGGCTCGCATTCAAGAGGCTCATTTATTTATGGGCCACTGGCTCTGCGAAGCCTTTGATCAAGCGCTGTAATAAAAAACAGATCAACAGAACAGTATTTTTAGCCCGAGAAACCTCATGGATATTTCTGTATTTAACCGCTTTAACCACGCCCGCATTTTAGTGGTGGGCGATATTATGCTTGATCATTATATGCTCGGCGATGCACAGCGCATCTCGCCCGAAGCACCGGTACCGATTATTAAAGTCAACCATCAAGATAGCAAGCTCGGTGGCGCAGCCAATGTTGCACGTAATATTCGCTACCTTGATGCGCATGTTGGCTTACTCGGTGTCATAGGCAATGATGATAATGGCACACGCGTTACCCAACAACTCGCCGAAGAAGGTATTGCCGCGCATCTTATACCGTGCAACAAACCCACAATCACCAAATTACGCGTCATTAGTCGCAATCAACAAGTGGTGCGCTTAGATTTTGAAACGCCCTTTGAGCACAGTGATACTAAGACCTTACAACAACAGCTCGAAACACTGCTGCCGCACTATGATTTAGTTGTTTTTTCTGATTACAATAAAGGCACTTTACAACACGTCTCACAATTAATTGCCTGCGCCAAAAAAGCGGGTAAAACTGTATTAATTGACCCCAAGCAACTCGATTTTAGCTTATACAGCGGCGCCGATCTTATTACCCCCAATCTCAGCGAATTTTTATTAGCCGGTGGCGATAACGCTAATGAATACACGATCGCCAGCAGTGCGCGTGCCCTGCTCAAGCAATGCAATATCGACCGCATGCTACTCACACGCAGTGAGCAGGGAATGTCCGTTATTACTCCCAACGATAAAACAGACTTTCCCGCGAAAGTCCGTGAGGTGAGTGATGTCACCGGTGCAGGCGATACTGTCATTGCAACCATGGCGGTTATGTTAGCACTCGGGCAAAGCGATGAAACCGCAGCCGAAGTGGCCAACTTGGCCGCCGGTATTGTGGTCACTAAACTCGGCGCCGAGGTGGTCACCCCTGAAGAGCTTGCAGGCGCAGTGAATGAGCAACTGTTACATCAAGGCCAGCACTACCAATGCCCAGAGGATCAAGTGCTAAGGCATATTGCGCTGGCCCGTCGCGCCGGTGAAAAACTCGTTTTCACCAATGGTTGCTTTGATATTTTACATGCTGGCCATATTAGTTATTTAGAAAAGGCTAAATCCTTAGGGCAGCGCTTAATTATTGGGTTAAATAGCGACGCGAGTATTCGGCGTTTAAAAGGGCCAAGTCGCCCTATCAATACGTTAGAGCATCGCATGACACTGTTAACCGCTTTAAAAGCCGTTGACTGGGTAATACCTTTTAATGAGGACACGCCGCTGAACTTAATTCATGCCATTAAACCCGACGTTTTAGTCAAAGGCGGCGATTATCGTATTGAAACCATTGTAGGCGCCGACGAAGTTTTGCAGCACGGTGGCGATGTGACAATTATTGATTTTATTAATGACTGCTCAACGACTAAAACGATTGAAAAGATTCGCAACAACCCCTCATAGCCATAATCTCATCACGGTCATAATCTCATCACGGTCATAAACGTTTATAACCATGGCCGCTTACAACAGCAGCTAAACGCTGAAAGACACAAAAAAGCCGCTGAAATAGCGGCTTTTTTGTGTCTAACTAATGTGCTTATCATTGATCCAGTACGGCGCGAATATACACTGTAATATCTTTAGAGCATTGATCTCCACAGCTTTGCGGGTCGCTTGGCGGCATCGCATCACGATTATATTTAAAGAGCTTATCACTATCATCGAGGCTATCATTATTGCGCTCGGCATTCGTAAGCGGAATAATACCACGTCGGCGGCCATCGTTATTATGGCAGCCAGCACAATACGTTGCGTACTGCTTTTTACCTGCCGCTATTTGCACCTGTAATAGCTCTTGCTCGGTCAACTTGCTTTCTAAATCTTTAATGTAGCTAATGACATCTGCCGCGCACTGACCGGAACATTTTTCAGCATAGCCTTCAGGATAGCCTGTAGGCCCATAGGGCATCCCCAAGTCAATCAAGCTCCATAGGCTTACCTTGGCATAAAAATAAAACGTTGATAAAGCATAGTCGTCACCGCTGCGCACAGGGAATAAAACCACATCTTCATCCCCCCCTAAACCGTCATTACCGTGGCATTTCGCACAATGCAGTTCAAACTCCACTTTACCCGTTTGAATATCACCAGCGCTTAATGTGTTTTTTTCTTGTGCCGCTGCGGTCAGACCTTCTTTCATGTATGAAGCCACATTTTTAGCGCATTGATCGGCACAAGCTGAAACATAACCATCAGGCATTAATTCATCAATCAAAGAAAACAAAGAGTAACTTTTGCCATTTTTGGTATAACTGGCTTTGAGTGGCATAATCGCTTTTGCGCGGCTGGTCCCTTCACCAAACTGACCGTGACACTCGAGGCAATTTTGAAAATATTGAACTTGACCGCGCGCAGGATCTCCTGCTGCAGTATCGGCATCGTTGGTGATTGTTAATTGGCGCTCTACATGTGCTTTACCGCCTTTATCATCAACAGCAGTCAGCCTTAAAGTGTACTCGCCTGTCGGGATATCTTTAAGTTCAGCATTGCGCGTTGCAAACCACTCGTAAGGCATGGTCTTATCAGGCGCGCCAATATCTATGCCGTTGATACTCAAAATTACCTCGGCAATTTGACCATCGCTATCACTCGCGTCGGCAATCACGTCAATCTGCGCACCTGCCGCCAATACCAAGGCATTTGCAGGGCTCACAAAATCGACCACAGGGAAATCATTAGGCTCCGATACCGTCACGCTAATTTGCGCCTCCGCAGTATCACCACGATTGTCTGTCACAACCACTTTTAATGTGTAAAGGCCTTCCTCTAATTGATTAAGTGCTGGTAATAAGCGCGCAGGCCACTCAAAAGGCGCTTGTGTGATTTCAGCCACTTGCTGACTATTCACATATAATATCGCGCTGATAATATCACCATCGACATCGGCCGCATTGACACGTACATCCAGGCTCGATTGATGGGGCAATAAGTCATCGGCCATAGGGTTCACAAACGTCACGGTGGGCAACACATTCTGGGACGGGTCAACGGTAATTGTGCGCTCAACAACGGTGCTAGCGCCCGCCTCATCCGTGGCCTCTATTGTTAGGGCATGCTCACCGACGCTCAAAGACTCAATAAGACTCGCAGGCCAGCGATAAGGTGATCCCGTTAGCATCGCTTGTTTTTGACCATTAATAGACAGCGTCACGCTCGATACATTATCTTCGCTATCGACCACATTCGCTTCGATCATCACCGCAGCAAGGCCATCAATCACCGTATAATTGGCCTCGGGGCTCACCCAGTTGACAGTAGGTGCCGTATTACTTATCACCGAACTGCTTTGGGCCAGACTACTTGATACACTACTGCTAGGAGTACTGCTTATAGGAGTACTACTTATGGCAACACTACTTGTGGCAACGCTACTGTGATCAATACTGCTAGCAGGGCTCGACGATGACGTACTCGGCGCATTGAGCACAGGGTCTTTACCTACGCAAGCGCCCAACAATACCGCCAACAAGGATCCATATACTGCCAATTTCATATTCATAAGTCTAAGCGCCCAAAAGTCGCAATCAAGAAATCACTGTGTTACCCAAAAAGGGGCTTTAATTAGAAAAAAGTGTGCGTAATACTAAGGAGCAACGCTAGGCCCCAAACAAGCGCACTAGAATAGGCTAACAGATCACAATAATCGCCATACGATTTAACATATCAAAACAATAAAGTGCTACTTGGTGCTCATTTTTACGATTACATCTGGGTGAAAGCTTCCAATATATAGTCCTGCACCCACTGAGCCCTCCTGTATTTTATGTCGTGCGCTTAACCGCCTTGAGTTGATCATAGGCCGCTTTAACCAGCAAAAACTGTTCAGGGTCGCCACCTTTATCGGGGTGATGCTTAGCAGCAAGCTGGCGATAGGCTCTTTGAATAACCTCCCACCTCGCATCTGGCTCCACCCCTAATACCGCATAAGCGCTATCGGCTGCGACAAAAGCCTCATAGCGCCGCCAAAAACCCGCCAACAATCGATAAACTGAAGCTTGCGTGGCTTTTTCAAGCACACTAAGGTCACCATAAAAATCAGCAATTGCCTGATCGGCTAAAGGGATGGCGACCGCCGCCGTGTGTGAAGAGGGGGTGACGCAATACACTACGGTTATTCGCATCAAACCAAACTCTAACCGGCATCCATTAGTCCGCCAATATTGTTGACTTTGGTACAAGCCACGCCGCGTTAAAAAATGCTTAGCAAATAAAGCTAAACTCGCCGACACAGAGTCTAAGCCTGCCCAGCAGCCTTGTGTATCAAGCCACTGAATCAGTGCATACTCTTCAAATTCAGTATGATCGCCCGATAAGCCACCCGCAACCCGCTCGACCAGTACAGACTGCATATGCTGTTGCAGCAAAAGGGCGATCGAATCATGCTGAGATATTTGTAACCATTGAGTGAGAGGCATAAGTATTAACGGCGACGATTGTGAATTTAAGTCTGTGACTGTTGCGCTTTAATTAATGCTTTAAGCTCTGCCAACTCCGAGCGAATGGCATGCAACTGATTAGTCTTTTCTTGCTCCAGTTCATTGGCCTTACTTTTCGCCAGCCTACCACGTTCCTCCTCTAATACATTGACCACGATACCAATCACCATATTTAAAAAAGCAAAAGCTGTAAAAAAAATAAACGACAAATAAAACACCCAACTAAATGGGTAGCTCACTTGCGTTTCATACATAACGTCAGTCCAGTCTTCAAAGGTCATCACCCTAAATAAAGTTAACATGCTAATAGCAATATCACCCCAAAGCTGAGGGTTTATCGTGGCAAAAAAAGTACTCCCAACTGCCGCATAAATATAAAAAATAATGAACATTAACAGCATAACGTAACTTAACTGAGGCAATGCTTTTAGCAAAGAATTAAGTAATACTCGTAGCTCTGGAATGATTGATATCATTCGGAGCACCCTAAATATACGAATGAGACGGCCAACAATAGCCAGCTCACTGTCATCAATAGGGATCAGGCTAACCGCAACAATAGTCGCATCAAAAATATTCCAACCATTTTTAAAAAAGTCTTTTTTGGACGGCTCGCCCAAAAACCGTATTATCAGCTCAACCAAGAAAATAAAGGTAATCAGCCAATCAAGCACAATCACTAATTGATTGACAAACGGTGGTATTGCGTAGGTTTTTACACCAATAACCACGGCCGAAAAGACAATAATACTAATTACAAACCATTCAAAAATTTTATTATGGCGAATACGAAAAAATAAATTATGGCTAGGGTGCGCCGTTACTTCACTCATAAAGATATATCAATTATTAGGTATAAAAAAGGCCGGTCAGCGATAGCTACCGGCCCAGGTTAAAAATGCACGACGCTATTCAAAGCGCCAAGTGGTACCCGCTTTAGCGTCTTCTAGAACAACGCCTTGCGCTTGTAATAAATCACGTATTTCATCAGAGCGTGCCCAGTTTTTGCTGGCCCTCGCCTCTAAACGCTCGGCAATAAGCGCCTCAATTTCATCGGCTGTAATACCCGCGCTCACACTGGATTTAAACCACTCTTCCGGATCTTGCTGTAACAACCCCATGAGGTTGCCAACCGCTAATAATTCACCTTTGACTAAGGCCAAATCCTCATCGCCTTCTTTATTAAGCCGTTTGGCGAGTTGATGTAATTCACTAATCGCTTGCGGGCTATTCAAATCATCCAATAATGCTTGATACGCCGCGCTTTGGCTAAGCTCAATGCAGGATTCTTCAAGTGCCTCAACTTTACGTAATGCACCGTAAATACCATCCAAGCTGGCAGCTGATTGGTCGAGTAAATCAACCGAAAAATCAAGCTCGCTGCGATACTGCGCCGATAATAAAGCAAAGCGAATCACTTCACCTTTATAGCGGCCTAATAAATCACGTACGGTTTTAAAGTTGCCTAAGCTTTTTGACATCTTCTCGCCGCCAATATTAATGTAACCATTGTGCATCCAGTATTTCACATACTGCTCACCACCATGGGCACATTCGCTTTGGGCCACTTCGTTTTCATGATGCGGAAAAATCAAATCGCGACCGCCGCCGTGCACATCAATGGTATTGCCTAAATGCTTTTCGATCATCGCCGAGCACTCTATATGCCAGCCTGGACGGCCGCGCCCCCAAGGGCTATCCCAGCCGGGTTCACCCTCGCTCGAAGGTTTCCACAATACAAAATCGCCGGCATACTTTTTATAGCTCGCCACTTCTACGCGCGCGCCTTCGAGCATAGCATCAATACCTTGATTACTTAACTTGCCGTAATCAGGCATTGATTTAACATCAAAAAGTACGTGGCCTTGCGCCGAATAAGCATGGTTTTTATCCACTAATTCAGCAATCATGGCAATCATATCGGGCACGTGATGGGTGGCATACGGCACGATGGTAGGCTGTAAATTATTGAGCGCAGCCATGTCTTTTTCAAACTCGCTCGCATAGCGTGCCGTTAGCTCGGCAATGGTTTCGCCACTTTGGCCTGCCGCTTTCATAATCTTATCGTCAATATCGGTAATATTGCGCGCGTAGGTCACTTTAGGGTATTGGCTTTGCAGTACTCTAAATAATGTGTCAAACACAACAACCGGCCGAGCATTACCGATATGGACAAAATTGTAGACCGTTGGCCCACAGACATACATTTTTACATTATTAGCATCTATTGGGCTAAAGGCTTCTTTAGTGCGGGTTTGTGTGTTGTAAACCACTAAACTCATGGGAGTTCCCTTTATGTATTATTGCTTGATTAAACATACCTAAATCGCGCACTGTAACGTGCGCCGCTGGCGCTTTTATTGACTACGCCTATTTATCAACCCAAGTATCACGCAAACCAATCGTGCGGTTAAACACTAAGGTTGGCGCTTGGCTATCACGGCAAAAATACCCTTCGCGCTCAAACTGGTAAGTGGTTCCGACTTCAGCGTTGAGCAAACCTTTTTCGCCTACAGCACAATCAACTGTCGTTAAGCTGTGTGGGTTAATGCTGTCTAAAAAGTTTTTATCACCGCTGTCAGGGGCAGCATCCGTAAAGAGCCTGTCATATAAACGCACTTCAAATTTTGCGCAATCATGGGCGGCAACCCACTGAATAACCCCTTTCGCTTTAATGCCGTCTTCTGGATTTTTGCCGACGGTACCTTCGATAATGCGCGCCTCAACGGCAATAATCTCACCTTGATCATTTTTAATCGCTTTATCCGCTTCAATGATATACGCACTGCGTAAGCGCACACGCTTACCCAATACTAAGCGCTTATACTTTTTGTTGGCCTCTTCTCGGAAGTCATCTTGATCAATATATACTTCACGCCCAAAGGGCAATTGACGAGCAGGCAAATCATCGTGATTAGGATGACCCGGCGCCTCGAGCAACTCGGTTTTGTCGTCAGGGTAATTGGTTAAAATAACCTTCAATGGCTTCAATACACACATGGCGCGTGGCGAGTTTTTATCTAAGTCATCGCGAATGGCATGCTCAAGCATGGCAACATCCACCACCCCGTCGCTTTTGGTAACGCCAATCATTTCACAAAATTTACGCAGCGCTGCTGGGGTATAACCTCGACGGCGGTAACCGGCGATAGTAGGCATACGCGGATCGGTCCATCCGTCAACATACCCTTCATCGACGAGTTGCTTTAGTTTACGCTTACTAGTGACCGAATAATTTAAATTTAAACGACCAAATTCATACTGCTTGGGCTTACTCGGTACCGGTAGATGCTCCAAAAGCCATTCATATAAAGGGCGATGATCGGCAAACTCTAGGGTACAAATTGAATGAGTCACCCCCTCAATGGCATCTTCTTGCCCATGCGCAAAGTCGTAGTTAGGGTAAATACACCACTTATCGCCCGTTTGATGATGTGATTGCTTACGAATACGGTACAAAATGGGGTCGCGCATATTGATATTACCGCTGCTCATATCAATTTTTGCACGCAGTACACAGGCGCCTTCGTCAAAGTCGCCGTTTTTCATTTGTTCAAATAACGCGAGATTTTCCTCAGCAGTACGCTCGCGATAGGGCGAGTTTTTACCGGGTTCTTTTAAGGTGCCGCGATAAGCGCGCGCTTCATCGGAAGATAAATCACAGACATAAGCATCGCCTTGCTTAATAAGTTGGCAAGCCCACTCAAAAAGCGTATCAAAGTAACTCGATGCATAACGCACATCGCCCGCCCAGCTATACCCCAACCACCGCACATCTTCTTTAATGGCATCGATGTATTGCTGCTCTTCTTTAGCAGGGTTGGTATCATCAAAGCGTAGGTTGCACTCGCCACCTAGCGCCTCCGCAAGGCCAAAATTCAAACAAATCGACTTTGCATGGCCTATGTGTAAATAACCATTAGGCTCCGGCGGGAAGCGTGTCACTATTTTAACGTGCTTGCCGCTATCGAGGTCAGCTTGGAGTATTTGTTGTAAAAAATTCGTAGGTTTGGCCGCTTCAGTCATATCTCGCCTGTTTAAATGCGTAATAAATAGCCTGTAAGGTTCCGGTTTACAAGCAAAACGCGTATTATAGCGGCCCTTTTGACGTTAGCCAGCTAAATACTACCTTTAGGGAGTAAACACGGCTGGTCATATTGCATTCTCGCGTACAGGAGCAAGAGATGATTACACTGCACACCAATTACGGTGATATAGAGCTTGAACTAGATTTTGACAAGGCACCCAAATCGGCAGCCAACTTCAAGCAATATGCAGAAGACGGTTTTTACAACGGGACTATATTTCACCGTATTATTAACAACTTCATGATTCAAGGCGGCGGTTTTACTGAGGATATGCAGCAAAAAACTACCCGCGCAACCATCGAGAACGAGGCGGATAACGGCCTTAAGAATAACAAGGGCACCATTGCCATGGCGCGCACTATGGACCCCCATAGCGCTACAGCGCAGTTTTTTATCAACGTAGCTGATAATGACTTCTTAAACCATAGCGGCAAAAACTCGCAAGGCTGGGGCTATGCTGTGTTTGGTAAAGTCACCAAGGGTATGGATATTGTCGAAAAACTTAAAACAGTCAAAACCGGTAGTGCAGGCGGGCATCAAGATGTGCCTGTAGAAGCCGTTGTTATTGAGCGAGTTACAGTCGCATAAACATGGCTACTTACTTTATATCTGACTTACACTTAAGCCCAGAGCGCCCAGAAATTACCGCCGCTTTTGAACATTTTTCAAACAACGAAGCGCAAGATGCTAAAAAACTCTACATCTTAGGTGATTTTTTTGACGCTTGGGTTGGTGATGACGACAACGACGCGTTTGCCCGTCAACTAAAAACCCTCCTTAGCAGCATTAGCCAGCGTGGCGTTGAGGTGTTTTTTATTCGTGGCAATCGCGATTTTATGATCGGTGAAGCTTTAGCTAACGCCTGTCGCTTTACCTTACTTGAAGATGAAACTGTCATCGAGCTATACGGTAAGCGTGTACTGGTTATGCATGGCGATACTTTATGCACTGCCGACGTGGAATATCAACAGTTCCGCAAAATGGTACGCAACCCTGTGTGGCAACAACAGGTCTTGGCACTACCTCTGAATCAGCGTCGTGCCATGGCAGCCGATTTGCGCAGTAAAAGTCAATCGATGAACGCCATGAAAGCCGAAGATATTATGGATGTCACCTTATCTGAGGTTGCTACCATTATGGATGAGTATCGCGTAAAAACGCTCATCCACGGGCATACCCATCGCCCTGCGCATCATCAATTTGAAGAAAAAGGCAAACCGCATAGTCGCTGGGTACTGGGGGATTGGCACAACAATACTCACTACTTACGTGCCGATGAAAATGGCTTTGAGCTCAAAGAGTTGACATTAACACGCTAAATCAACTGTGATGACGCCATAGTCGAGCCCGCATAAAAACCTACAAAAAAGGCACTCAATACGTATTGCGTGCCTTTTTCGCCTTGTTCATCACTCGCAACCTTCCCTTATTAGCATCCATAATATTTAATCAACAACCGTCACCGTATGTATCTTCATCCCGTCGTTATGTTTTGGATTATTGGCAAGCGGCACAGTGCGATCAATACTCAGATTAATGAAATCAAAAATATTTTGATCGGCCAATTGCGAAGGCGAGACTTTTTGCAACGCGGTAAAAATAGTATCCACGCGCCCTGGGTGCTCCTTATCCCAACCTTGCAGCATCGCCTTAATATTTTGGCGTTGTAAGTTTTCTTGGGAGCCACATAAATTGCATGGAATAATAGGGTAGCCTTTTTGCTTAGCGTAGCGCTCGATATCAGATTCGCGACAATAGGCTAATGGCCTGATAATCATATTGCGGCCATCATCTGCACGTAGCTTAGGCGGCATGGCTTTTAAGCGCCCCCCATGAAATAAATTTAAGAATAGCGTTTCGACAATATCATCTTTGTGGTGCCCTAAAGCAATTTTGGTAGCCCCTATATGCTCAGCAAAACCATACAGAGTTCCGCGCCTTAAGCGCGAACACAAACCACACGTGGTTTTACCCTCAGGGATGACCGATTTTACAATACTGTAAGTGTCTTTTTCGACAACATGGTACTCAATACCCAGCCTATCGAGATATTCCGGCAATATATGGGCTGGAAACCCCGGCTGTTTCTGATCCATATTGACGGCGATTACGTCAAAGTTCACAGGCGCAATCTTTTTAAGGAGCAGCAAAATATCCAGCATCGCAAAAGAGTCTTTACCACCGGAAAGGCACGCCATCACGCGATCCCCTTCTTCGATCATATTAAAATCGGTAATTGCAGTGCCTACCAAACGCCGCAGTTTTTTTTGCAGTTTTTTCATCTCCAGCGGCGACTCCTCGGGTAAATTGATAGGACCGCTTTGCCCATTCTCACGAGGGCGTACTTGGGTCACACTATCATCGACTGGGGTAATGGGGGGCTCGGCCATAGCCGCAGTTTTCGCGGCATCGTGAGGGGGGGCAACAAATGACAAAACAACTCACTCCAAAAAAAACGCTATTGTACGGTGATTAGTCCTAACTGCAATAACCCTAGAAGTCACATAGCCCATCGTCGCTCAAATAGTGTATAGGCATGAATGTTGCCAATAGCTTTAATACACGACAAAACGGCAAAAAACAGTCGCAATGATATCATTTGAGGTGACCCATGGGTTTAGCATCTTTATTACAATGGCTTCCAAGTAGCAGCATTAGCGAAGACCCTATTACGGCATCGCTAAGTACGCAAAAATGGCAGGTCCTCAATGAGGCTAGACGCCGCCGCACCCCACTGATTTTGTACACCACAGCCGAGCATGATGGCCAAGGTTATCAAAGTCTTTTATTAAAAACCCATGCCAAAAACAATACCTGCAGTATTGATATGCCTCACCCAGCACTACCCAGTGACCACTTAGTATTACCTAAACGCGTTTATGCGGTAATTAAGGCTCCGGGAAGCTACCGACACTGGGAAATTGAAGGTGAGTTAATTGAGCGAGCGCAAGCCAATGATGGACCTTATTTTAAGTTACACATTAATCACATGCAATTTTGCAATGACCGCCGTCGCCAAAAACGCTTTCACTTTAAAGAAAACACAGCAGAGATTTGCTGTACACCCGCGATGGAGCCTCCTATTTACGGAGATCTCGATAATATCAGCTTAGGCGGTATATGCTTTAATGCACGTGGAAACTTGCAACAAAGCGATGCCTTTTATATGGCTTACCAAGGCCGTAAGTCATCTATTCCGGTTGCCATTCAACTCAATAGCGATGATAAGCTGTGCGTTGAACTTGAAGTACTCGCGATGCAAGTCATTAAAAAACCGTATTTGCATACTCGAGTACGTGCTAAATTCAAACAGCTTACCTCCAGTCAAGAGCATATTCTCGCCGCACTCACACAAAAATCAATCGAGACGGCGTAAAACATCCAGAATAAAATAACGAATCATGCATACCTCAGTCAGCCAATAACGCTATTAGGATACACCCTATAAAAGCTGCACACCTGTTATTGCACCTAAGAGTCAGTGGCTGTTAGGCTTAACGCCCTTTTCTTAAGATGATGACACCTAGCATGGATAACACCGCGTTACTCGCAGCCGATCGCAACACGCTATGGCACCCTTATAGCAATACCTCTAAAGATAACCCACTGTACGCAGTGAAATCAGCTAGCGGCTGTACATTAACACTGGCCGACGACCGCCGATTAATTGATGGTATGGCCTCTTGGTGGAGCACCATTCATGGTTACAATCACCCCACTTTAAATCAGGCGATAACCACACAGCTTGAATCAATGGCGCATGTGATGTTTGGCGGCTTAACGCATGAACCAGCGATTCAACTGGCTCAAAACCTTATCCGCTTAACACCAGAAGGGCTAAACCGTGTCTTTTTAGCCGACTCGGGGTCAGTGAGTGTTGAGGTTGCCTTAAAAATGGCGCGGCAATATTGGCTCGCCAAAAAACAGCCCAAAAAGCAAAAGTTTTTAGCCTTTAGTCATGCTTACCACGGCGATACGTTTGGTGCCATGAGCGTGTGCGACCCCGACAATGGCATGCATGCGCTTTTTTCAGCCCAACTGCCTCAGCAACATTTTTGCGCTGCTCCCTTACCAACATGGGGCAATACCTTTAATCCTGATATCCACTTAAGCGACATCAAAAACACACTAAAAAAACATCATCACGAGATAGCCGCTGTTATTTTAGAACCTATTGTGCAGGGTGCTGGCGGTATGCGCTTTTACAGCCCACAAACACTGCAAGGTATTAAACAGCTGTGCGTTGAATACAATGTTTTATTGATTGCCGACGAGATTGCAACGGGGTTTGGCCGTACGGGTAAATGGTTTGCCTGTGAACATGCCGATATTACCCCCGATATTTTATGCCTAGGTAAAGCCCTCACCGGCGGCTATATGACACTTGCAGCAACGTTGTGTACCGATGATATTGCCCAGAGCATCAGTGACAGCGATTGTGGCGTATTAATGCATGGGCCAACATTTATGGCGAATCCTTTAGCGTGCTCGGTGGCCAACGCGAGTATTGCACTCCTCGAACAAAACCATTGGCCCCAACAGGTATCCGCTATCGAGCAACAACTGACTCAGGCCTTAGCCCCAGCTAAAGCAATAGAGGGCGTGAAGAATGTGCGCACGCTAGGTGCTATCGGAGTTATTGAATTAGAGCGGCCCGTTGATATGCAGCGTATACAGCCCTTTATTGTTGACCAAGGTGTTTGGCTGCGGCCTTTTGGTAAATTACTCTATACCATGCCACCTTATTGTATCAATGCTCACGAATTAGCCACTATCTCACAGGCAATGCTCGAGACATGCCAATTTCATAATAGCCACTACAATAGCCGCCACAATAAAACCTAAGTCACCTAATAAAACGGGTACACAGCGGTTGCTGTGCGCCCGCCATCACTATAGGTGAGGCTTTCACAAAACGTTTTTAACAATGATAAGCCGCGCCCATGACTTTTATCGTTATCTTGACAACTCTCCTCACCTTGCCCCAGACTACTGAAGCCCTCTAGAGAAGCATAATCAAAACCATTACCACTGTCGCTAATCACTATTAAAAGTTTATTCACACTGGATTCGGCTATCATTTTAGCGCTTTGCTCACTACGAATATACGCCATTTTAACCTTAACAAAAGCATCACACTTTAAACGGCTTAGACGTTGCGCACGCAAACGATAATACTCATCAAAGCCATCAGGAGATGACTTAAGTTTAGAGCTCAACTGTAAGACACCGTGCTCTAAGGCATTTGAATAAAGTTCACTAATAATGGTGAAGATTTTATCTTGATGCAGCTCAATACCTTGAATGGTCCCTAAAAATTTTCCGATCTGCAACACAATATCGCTAGATCGTAAATCTTCGGGCGCGAGCCGCATATCCAGCTCCCATGCAAAACTCTGAGCGTTGCGATAATCGGCACCCACATCAATATAAGCGCCTGTTTTATTCTCAATGTGTTTAACGGGCGCTAACGTTAATGCTAAAACAGACACGTCATCTGCCTGCTCA
This sequence comes from Marinagarivorans algicola, assembly GCF_001292705.1. Classification (GTDB taxonomy): domain Bacteria; phylum Pseudomonadota; class Gammaproteobacteria; order Pseudomonadales; family Cellvibrionaceae; genus Marinagarivorans; species Marinagarivorans algicola. Next base: position 34,137 of record NZ_LGAK01000013.1, on the reverse strand, counting down.
CAGCCCTGAGTAAATTGGCGAACCTGTGTGACTAAATCATCAATAACACATGTACTTTGCAGTACAGTTTCTTCAACGCGTGCAAGCCCTAGTTCATTCCCGTGAATATCCTTTGCCTCGTTAATACCATCGGTGTAAATATACAGTTTAGAATGAACAGGTAGTTCGTACAGCTCTAGGCTATGATCAAATTCGTCGTCCTCCATAATACCGAGAGGCATGTGCTGAGAGACAATCCTCATTAATTGATCAGCATCCGGACAACGACACAACATGTCATTCATCCCCCCCGCCCATACCTGTAAACGCTCACCCAAAGGTTCCAGATATAATAAAGCGGCACAAAAGAACATTCCATCAGGTAATAAACGCCTTAATCGCGTATTCATTAGCCGTACAATATAGCTCACGCTCTCTTGCTTGGCTGCACTATCATAAAAAATGCTCGACACAGGTAACGAACCTACCGCAGCCGATAATCCATGCCCAGTAAAGTCACCCACCAAGACATAAACACCTCCCGCAGGTGACGGAGCTGTTAACAGTAAATCACCATTGAATAAAGAAGCCGGCGAGGTATAGGATTCCACATTTTCACAAGATGTTTCACTTAAGCCTACATCGTTCGCAAAGATATGCTCAACAATGCGATGCTCCCTATCCATCAAACGCTGATGATATTCCAAATCATCTTTGGCAGCTTTTAAACTATCGTACATAGCTTGATTACGACTATGTGCTTTGAGCTTAGATAACAAAATGTTTTCATTGATAGGCTTAGGGACAAAGTCATCGCCGCCAGCATCTAGGCACTGCACAAGGACATCGGCATTATCTAAGGCCGTCACAAAGATAACTGTCACAAAAGTTTTTGACTGTGCTGCTTTTGCCTTAATGATTTTAGTCGCTTCTATGCCATCCATTACAGGCATGTTGACGTCCATCAATATCAGCTGAATATCAGGATCTCGGCTATAAACATCTATCGCCAGTTTGCCATTTTCAGCATCAATACATTCGTGCCCTTCATCTTCTAAAATAAAATTAAGTAACTCGCGGTTATAAGAATGATCATCAGCTATTAATATTTTCACGCTCTCAGCACCACCAACTATTCAATAACAAACCGTTGATCAAATCGAGAGATAGTCAGTATTTTTCTAATTTGCTCATTCACCGAGACAATTTTTATACTGGCGCTAGTGTCCTTAAAAAAACTTTTTACATTCAGTAGCATGCCCAGTGCCGAGCTATCCATATAACGCGTGTAGGTAAAGTCAATATTCACACTTTTACACTGCGCCAAATCAATACCTTCATAGCAACTTCTAAATTCTTCTACACGCTTAAAGTCGAAGACATCATCTAGAACAATAGAGTACTCACCATTTTTACCGTCTTCTACTAGCATATCAACCTCCACACGCAACAATCACTAGGGTAAGCGACTGCAAAGTCTCTCACCAACTCCGAGGTTTAGAGAGGATATTGATCGCCTGATTAATTAAGGTTAGACAGGAATAAGCATGTGCGCCAATTTAGCGCCCCAAAGAATATTACAGACAAAAAAATACCCCCTTAACCTAACTGAAGAGGGTATTAGCAGACAAAGACGAGCCCCAAAAATAACCGCATTGAACCGTCAATAGTGCATTAAGGGGCAGTATTGGTTAAATTAAAGGCTTGATACCCACCGCATGCTTTACTTCAGCTAATAACTTGCGGCTATAGGTACGAGCTTTTTCAGCACCTTGTTGTAACGCTTGTTCAATTTGCACAGGGTCTGCCATTAATGCTTCGTACTGATCTCGCGCTTCGGCGACCTGCTCATTAATTAGCGTACCCAGCTGTTTTTTCGCTTCACCCCAAGCAATGCCATCGGCAAACGCGGTGCGCATATCTTGTGTTTGTTGCTCACTGGCAAAAGCTTGCCAAATCTGGAAAACCGTTGAAGTCTCTGGGTCTTTAGGTTCGCCAGGCTCAAGCAAGTTAGTTTTAATTTTATTAATACTTTTTTGTAACTTTTTAGGAGGTAGAAACAAGGGGATAGTATTGCCATAGCTTTTACTCATCTTACGGCCATCTAAACCTTGCAACACAGCGACTTTATCGTCAACAACAACCTCGGGCAGGGTAAACACTTCCCCAAAATGATGATTGAATCGCTGTGCAATATCGCGAGCCATTTCAACATGCTGTATTTGATCTTTACCCACCGGTACTTTATGTGCGCCAAACATTAAGATATCGGCCGCCATTAATACAGGATAACCATACAAACCCATGGTTACACCAAAATCAGGGTCTTGTTTGTCTTCAAGGTTTGCAGCAACAGCCGATTTGTAAGCATGCGCGCGATTCATCAATCCTTTTGCAGCCATACAGTTAAGTACCCAGCAAAGCTCTGATATCTCAGGGACGTCCGATTGGCGATAAAACACGGTTTTATCGACATCTAAACCTAATGCTAACCAGGTTGCTGCAATTTCGCGGGTGGAATCATTAATTTTTTGGGGTTCGCTGCATTTAATCAGTGCGTGCAAATCAGCCAAAAAGAAAAAGCTATCTTGGCCGGGGCTATGGCTCGCCGCAATAGCCGGTCGAATAGCGCCTACATAATTTCCTAAATGCGGTGTACCTGTTGTCGTAATACCCGTTAAAACACGTTGATTCATAAAACTTACTCAACCAATTAATTATTTAAAAAAGCCGTTAGCAACTTAGCCAAGGCTTCTGAATCTTTACTGCCGGCCAACTCACGAATCGAATGCATCGCAAAAGTCGGCACACCGATATCCAGTGTTTCTATGCCAGTTGCAGCCGCCGTAATAGGTCCAATGGTACTGCCGCAACGCATATCTGCACGAATCATAAAGCTTTGCAACGGTACGCCCACTTGTTTAGCCAGCACCCTAACCCGCGAAGACAAATCTGATTGCGAAGCATAACTTTGGTTAACATCAAACTTTAATACTGGGCCTGCATTAAGCTGCGGTCCAAGGTTAGCATCATGTTTAGTCGCAAAATTAGGGTGGATACCATGAGCATTATCCACGCTCATCATTAATGAATTTGCTTCGGCTTGATGCCGCTCGGAGCTATCGGTGATTAGACGATCAAGCGTTGCTGTTAAAAAATTACCCGCCGCGCCCGCCGTAGAGCCACTACCGACCTCTTCATGGTCATTAAGTACAACCAGACTTGTACGATCACTATTTGCTTGTAATAAGCTATGCACCGTTAAAAAGCAGCTCAATAAATTATCTAAGCGCGCGCACGCGATAAATTCATTGTTAATCCCTAGCGTACTACCGGCTTGCACATCGTAAAAGCTCAGGTCAAAGTCCATAATCTGTGTGGCATTGACGCCTTGCGCTTGCATATACCCTTTAAGCCAAGCTGTAAAATTTTCTGGCGCGCCTTCACCCAACTGCCACACTAAAGGCGGCATTTGTTCGTGCGGATTAATCGAGCGAGACTCATTGACAGTACGATCAAGATGAATTGCCAAGCTGGGAATCACTGCAATAGGGCGGCGTATATCAATAATATGATGTTCGAGTTGTTGCTCGGCATTAATAACACTCACACGCCCAGCAAGCGATAAGTCACGGTCAAACCACGGTGCAAGCAGAGCGCCACCATACACCGCGACACCCAATTGCTGGTAGCCTTGCTTATTGATATCAGGATTAGGCTTTACTTTTAAACAAGGGCTATCGGTGTGCGCCCCTAAAATCCGTATACCTGATTCACCCATAGGCTGTGAACCCTGCACAAAAGCAATTAATGAGCTATCGCGACGCACAATGTAATATCGACCTTTAGGCTGTAATTGCCACGATTGCGCTTCTTTTAACTCAACAAAACCACCGGCATCTAGCATTTTACGTACATTGATAACAGCATGGTACGGAGTGGGTGAGCGCGATATAAAATCCAACATCTCATTATTAAAGCTTTCAGTTATTTTGGTATTCACTCAAATAGTCTCCTCGATAAATTATGTGTCACTCTTTAGTCAATGACTCGGGCAGCCTTTCATGTCATCTAACTCAAGCTTAAAAATAGCAATATACAGCCTAAAATTAAACGGTACACCACAAACGGCAACATACCTAAGCGGTTAATAAAAGCCAAAAAGTAATAGATGCAGGCATAGGCACTAAGACCTGACACAACAGTACCAATCGCTAATGATTGCCAATCTACCGAGGGAGCCTCCAGCAAGTCTAAACTCATTAACCCGGCACTTAATACAATAATAGGAATCGATAATAAAAACGAAAAGCGTGCTGAATCTTCGCGTGAAAAGCCTAATAACAAGGCTGCGGTGATGGTAATACCGCTGCGCGAGGTTCCGGGAATTAAGGCTAACGCCTGTGCACAGCCAATAATAATCGCTGCCTTCAATGTAAATTGCGCCAGCGTTTTAGCACCTTGGTTTTTAACATCGGCAAACCATAACAGTGCACCAAAAACTAGCGTTGTGAGCGCTATGACTAAAGACGAGCGTAGATACACTTCAATTAGATCTTTAAATAATAGCCCCGCTAACCCGGCAGGTATGGTCGCGGCAATAATAAACCATGCTAAGCGCGTATTGTGATCACTCACGCGACCTGCAAACTGCCCGCACCATGCCGTTAAAAGCACCGTAATATCACGCCTAAAATAGACCACCACGGCAATCAACGTGCCTAAGTGAACCGCCACATCAAAAGCCAAACCCTGATCAGGCCAACCCAATACTTGGCTGGGCAAAATTAAATGCGCCGAACTTGATATCGGCAAAAATTCTGTAATACCTTGTATCAACGCTAACAATAAAGTTTGTAATAAGTCCATACATTATCCTACCTTGCCATAATATCTCATCATTAATGACCCACTAAGCTTGAGCTTTCACGAATACGGGTGCGTTTATTCCACGCAATAGAATCTCGACAATAATATAAATCAACCGCCTGAGGCGATACATAATCACCTTTTTCCCAGGCCACTTGCGCCAAGCTCACAACATACGCTGCGCTGACCTTATCTCGTGTATCTTCTGGGGCCAAACGAATACCTAAAGCCTGCGCTGCATTTTTTGCATAATCGATACTGTGCCATGCCTGTCCCGTCGCTAAAACCTGTGAAGCGTTGACAGTAAGGTTATGTAACAAGGCATTTAACGCATCTTCAAAACCTGCTCGCGCTCCCATTAATGCCTTTTGCTCAATACGTGATTGACCATCAAGACCATAAGCTCCCCAATACACCTCATCCATACGGGCATCGACTAAAGGTAATACGAGTGCGGCTTGACTTTCTTTTAACGGCACGGTCATCGCGGCTAACGAATTGACCGAGATCACTGGCTTATCGCTGGCATAAGCCAAGCCTTGAGCGACACTTAAAGCAATGCGCAAACCCGTAAATGAACCCGGTCCCGTCGCGCATGCAATAGCATCAACATCGCTTAAAGTATATTGATGCTCAGCCAGTAATTGTTCGGTAAAGGGTAGCAAATGCGTTGCATGCGCACGCGGCTGGTGACTGACTAAAGTCTGTGTCTTATGATTCACACTCAATGAGACTGAGCATTGTTCACCACTGGCCTCAAAAGCAAGGATTGTAGACATTAAGCCTCCTAAATAGTCATAGTTAAAACTGTGCTTAGCACAACAACACTTTATGGGTTGCTTACTGATAAAAAGGCCGCATTGTACCTGCTAAAAATGACAGGCACAAAAAAGCCCGCCGTATGGCGGGCCTTAAATAACACCAATCAGAATTACTCTGCGCTTGAGGCTTCTACAGTTGTAGTCGCTTCTACCGGTGCACTCACAGGTGCGACAGCAGCTTTAGGTGGACGACCGCGACGTTTAGTGACTGAACCCGTAGCAGCAGGTTTAACTGTTGCAGCTTTAGCAGGACGACCACGACGCTTAGCGGGTGTTGCAGAGGCAACTTTAGTCGCAGGTTTAGGGCCGCGTTTTGCACCGGCTTTAGGGCCAGGCTTTGCTGCCGTTTTTGCAACCGGCTTAGCTTTTGATGCAGGCTTAACCTTGGCGCCAGCAGCTTTAGTCGCAGCAGCAATTTTTGCTTTTGCTTTTGCGCTAGCCATTTTAACTTTTTTCGCATTAGCCGCTGCACGTACAGCGTTCCACTTTTTCGTAAAGGCGGCAACAGCTTTGGCTAAATCTGCGTCAGCGGCAGCGGCAAGCTTTGCCTCTAACGCTTCTACGCGAGCATCTTCTGCAGCTTTCACTTCGTCAAGCTTTGCCATGCGCTTAGCAACTGTTAACTCTTGTTTCGCTGCTGCTAAGGTTACACGTAACTCTTTTGCGGTCTCAGCGAGTGGAGCAACTTTTGCTTTTGCATTAGCGGCTGTGCGTTTTGCCGCTGCGGTTTTGGTTTTTGCTGCTTTTTCTGCAGCCGCAACCGCTTTAACACGTAAGTCAGCAAGTTTTGCTGCTGTCTTTTCAATAGAAGCTTCAATTTTAACGATTGTTGCTTCTGCTTTTGCTACAACAGGATTGACTGTTGCTGCTGCCGCTTTTGCTGGGCGGCCAGCTTTTTTTCCAGCCATTTTTTTAGGGGCTGTTTTAGTCGCTGCTGCTTTAGCAGGGCGACCACGTTTTTTTGCTACATTCGCCATTATTATTTCTCCTCTCTCGAAATAGGGTGTACCTCTTCGAAACCATAGCAGAAAATTTCAAACACAAGGCACACTGCGCGAATATTATTTTAAAAAATGAATATTTGCACGTCCTTTTTACTATTTAAGGGATTAATTATCATTTTTTTAGTCTTTATGAAGTTATTCGGCCATATTTATAGCCATTAAAAGATAAAACAATAATTGATTACCCCTCTATTTAATATTTCACAAACCCTATCAAAAATCACAAACATAAAAAAAGCAGGCCTTCGCCTGCTTTTAAAAACCCATAAACGGCACCTAAATTACTTTAGCGCGGCAATTACATTGGCTTTAATTTCATTTAATTCACCAACACCCTCAATTTTTGTGTACGCCAATTTATCGCTTTTAAGGGCTTGATAAAACGCGATGAGGGGTTCCGTTTGATCATGATAAACCCCTAAGCGTTTGCGTACGGTTTCTTCGGTATCATCTTTGCGCTGCACAAGCGTCTCACCGGTTTCATCATCGACACCCTCTGTTTTAGGCGGATTATATTGGATATGATAAATCCGACCCGATGCCTCATGCACGCGACGCCCACTCAAGCGAGAAACAATTTCTTCATCGTCCACATGGATTTCTAAGACATGGTCAATCTCAACCCCTGCCGATTGCAACGCCTCAGCTTGAGGAATGGTGCGCGGAAAGCCGTCAAGCATAAAACCGTTTTTACAATCATCTTGGCAAATACGCTCCTTAACAAGATTAATAATCAAGTCGTCAGAAACTAAACCGCCGCTATCCATTACACCTTTAACCTCAAGCCCTAATGGAGTGCCAGCTTTAATCGCTGCGCGCAACATGTCGCCCGTTGAGATTTGAGGAATCGAAAACTCCTCCATAATAAACTTCGCCTGCGTACCTTTGCCTGCACCAGGTGCGCCCAATAAAATGATCCGCATGAGTATCTCCTCAAGTAAAACCCGCAATGGGTAAATATTCCCCTTAATTCGTGTGACGCTAACTAAGGGCTGTTAATGGCGCGTAAGATACACTCCGAGCAAAGGATTCTCAAGCAACGCGCCACTTAGGCCGCTGAAAGGGGCCAATTAATGTCACCCTAGAGATTACTTGCTTTCACCTGCCGCCATAAATCATCTAACACTTTGGCTGAGGCTTGCAGCAAGTCAATATCTTTTTGTTTCGCCAACGCATGCACACCTTCAACCCTGACACTGAATTTTTTATTTGCTGCGCGTAATGCGCCTTCGGGCTGCACCTTTAAATGCCTTGCCAAATTCACCACACTAAACAGCACATCACCTAGCTCTTGTTCAATAGCGCACGCATCTTGTGCTGCTACCGCCTCTTTAAGCTCGGTGATTTCCTCATCCACTTTATCAAAGACCGCCCAAGCTGACGGCCAATCTAAATTCACGGCCGTCGCGCGCTTTTGCAGTTTCACCGCGCGAGTAATGGCAGGTAAACCGACGGGAATATCATCGAGTAAGGACGGCTTTTTTTTCTGCTGGCGCTCTTGCGCTTTAATTGCCTCCCATTGAGCTTTAATATCATCCTCAGTTAATGCTGTAGTGCGCTTCGCGTTTAAATTGCCTTGGGGAAATACATGCGGGTGACGCCGGATTAACTTGGCCGTGAGTGCGTGAATAATATCCTCTAAACCAAAGCTACCTTCCTCTTCTGCTAATTGGTTATAGAAAATTATTTGAAATAACAAATCACCCAACTCTTCTTTGACATCTTCTTTGCTGCCGTACTCGATGGCATCAACTACCTCATAGGCCTCTTCTATCGTAGAGGCCGTGATCGAGCGAAAATCCTGCTGAATATCCCACGGACAACCTGTTTCTTTATCGCGCAAGCGCTGCATCAAATAGCGTAAATCCTCTAATGAATATGTCGAGTTCATAAAATAGCTCCTATTGGCATCAATAAAAAAGCCCACAATGCTGCGGGCCTTCAAAGACTTTCATACCATCCGTCTGCGCTGTGAGTCGATCTCATTGCATCTTTTAAGATTGCTGGCGGCGCACCGACGTGACATTGGGCATATGGCTTAATCTTGCCAACAATCGACTCAACAAGGTAAAACTTGCCACATCAATCTTAAGCCGCATTTCTACGGTATTACGCTGCTTATCCGAGAACGTACGCATTTCACTGACGTTTATACGCTCACGATCCAAAAGTGATGTGATATCACGCAGTAAACCATGCCGATCAAATGCTTCAACTAAAATTTCGACTGCATACATTTGCTCGGGTTTTTCAGCCCAATCAACTTCAATAATCCGCTGAGGCTCTTCTTGGCTATGCTGAAAAATATTACTGCAATCTTGTCGATGAATCGAAACGCCACGCCCTTGCGTAATGTAACCTGATATACGGTCGCCAGGAATAGGCTTGCAACACTGTGCAATATAAGACAGCAAGTTACCGACGCCATTAATATAAACATCTCCTCCATCAAAAGTATCTTCGCGTGTTGCCTTGCCGACCATAGGTGTGGCTAATTGCGAGTGATTTTCAGGAGCAAAAAGCCTTTGGGCTGCTTGAAGGACTCGATCAACCGTCAAATCACCCGTACCCACGGCTGCATATAAATCATCGAGTGTTTGTAAGTTGAGTTTACGCGCCAGCTTTTCGTAATCGATATTATCAACCGCTAGACGTAAAAATTCACGATCTAACGATGCGCGCCCATGATCAATATTTTGCTCGCGATCTTGCTCGCGAAACCAAGCCTGCAAGCGACTGCGCGCACGCGATGTTGTAATGTAACCCGACGAACTATTGAGCCAATCACGGCTCGGGGCTTCGCGATTACCTGTGAGTATTTCAACCTGGTCAGCATTCCTTAATGCCCGATTCAGCGGAACTATACGGCCATTAATTTTTGCTCCCTTACAATGAATACCCACATCAGAGTGAATACGAAAAGCAAAATCAAGTGGCGTTGCATTTTCAGGAAGATCGATCACATGCCCCTCAGGGGTAAACACATAAATACGATCCTGCTCAATCCCCATTGGCAAACTGTCATCAAGGCCAACACCCCCGACTTCATCGTGCCAATCAAGCACTTCACGCAACCAAGCAATTTTTTGCTCGTAGCCAGCTGTGCCGTCATCTTTATCCGAATTTTTATAGCGCCAGTGTGCGCATACACCAAATTCTGCTTCTTCGTGCATTTTTTCGGTACGAATTTGCACCTCTAAAACCTGATTTGCAGGGCCTTTAACAGCGGTATGCAAAGAGCGATAGCCATTTTCTTTGGGGTTAGCGATATAATCATCAAACTCACTAGGAATATTATGCCAGAGCGAGTGCACAATACCTAAAGCGCGATAGCAGTCCTGCTCGGTATCCACCAGTATGCGAACCGCTCGAATATCGTACACCTCAGAAAACCCAATGTCTTTGCGGCGCATTTTTCGCCAAATACTGTAAATATGTTTTGCGCGCCCATCCATATCGGCAATACGAATACCTTCGGACTCTAAAGCACGCTGCAAAATCACCAACACGCTATCGATATAGGTTTGGCGATCTAAACGGCGTTCATCGAGTAGTTTGGCAATATATTTATAATCATAAGGCTGTAGATAACGAAAAGAGACGTCCTCGAGCTCCCATTTAATATGCCCAATACCTAAACGATGAGACAAAGGCGCATAAATATCCGCAACTTCCCGGGCAACACGCTGCCGCTTTTCAATGGGTGCAGTTTTCACCGCTCGAATAGCACTGGTACGCTCGGCCAACTTAATTAAAGCAACACGTACATCATCGACCATGGCGACTAACATTTTGCGAACATTGTCGGCATGCTCTGTCGAATTTTTGCCAAATACCTTATCGCCACTTTTATTTGATAAGCTGCTAATGGCCGCCATTTTCCTCACGCCATCAATTAAACGGCTGACAACAGGACCAAACGGCTGTGCTATTGCATCAAGACTGATTTTATTTTCGCGAATACTTCGGTATAAAATAGCAGCAGCGAGTGTTTCATGATCAAGCTGCATTTCAGCTAAAATCTCTGCCATTTCTAAACCGGCACTAAAAGCACTGTACCCTTCGCCCCAACCTGTCAGCTTATCACCGGGTTGGTTTTCTAACTTTTGCGCTAGCAAACAAGCATTGGCCACTACTTCGCGATAACTAACATCTAGCTCAGCCAAGGCAACGATTCGGTCAACCCAAGCCTCAACATTTAATGAACCGTCTTCTAGTGCGGGTCTATCCTCTCTCACTTGAACCATTGAAAACTCAAACCTAATCAACACAGAATAAAGAACTGCCCAAAAACCGAGCAGCGACCAATAGCATTGCGACGCTACTGCCGAATGCGCTTACAATCACAACCAACGAGATAACACAACAGTAATCAAGCAATGCTTGCCTATGATCAACGATGCCCTCACCAACGAAACCCCAAAAGGGCACATATTAGTCGCAAATACACTCAGAGCTAGTGTTCCCTCATACAATGGGATTCAGCAATGCTTAACAGATTTATTATATCCCACTACCGAATTGAATTCTGACAGCGGCTCAATACTAATGATCCTCTAGGCTTTGAGAGCCTCCCTATATTCTCGTCATAAAAAGCTAGTCACGCAACTCACCTAGTACTAGAGAGGAGCCAGCACTAGAGATGCCCACACTTGTATCAGCCGCTTTATTTTTGCTCGCTCGACGAAGGGGCATTAAATAAGCCCGAAGATAAATACCGATCGCCACGATCACAGACAATCGCAACAATCACCGCATTATTGACTGTACGGCTTAAATCAATAGCCGCGGCCACTGAACCACCCGAGGAAATACCACAAAATATTCCCTCACGCCGAGCTAAATCTAACGTCGTACGCTCTGCTTGTTGCTGCCCCATTGAGACGACGCGATCAATATTTTTATCCTCAAAAATAGACGGTAAATATGCTTTTGGCCACTTCCGAATACCAGGAATAGCTGCACCGTCCTCAGGCTGCAAGCCAATGATTTGTATTTGAGGGTTTTGTTCCTTCAAGTAACGAGAGGTTCCCACAATCGTACCGGTTGTGCCCATCGAGCTGACAAAATGAGTCACGGTACCGTGAGTTTGCCGCCAAATTTCAGGCCCAGTTCCTGTGTAATGTGCCATAGGATTGTCATTATTTGCAAACTGATTAAGCACCTTGCCTTCGCCACGAGCCTGCATGGCCAAAGCCAGATCACGCGCGCCTTCCATACCCTGCTCTTTACTCACTAAAATAAGCTCAGCGCCGTATGCTGCCATCGATGCCTTGCGCTCTTCGGTGCTATTAGCTGGCATAATGAGGATGATTTTATAGCCTTTAATCGCAGCAACCATCGCTAACGCTATGCCGGTATTACCACTGGTCGCCTCAATTAAAGTATCGCCAGGGCAAATATCACCACGAGCCTGTGCACGTGAAATCATCGAGTAAGCCGCACGATCTTTTACAGAGCCAGCTGGATTGTTTCCCTCTAACTTCACCAAGAGCGTATTGCTGGCATTAGGGTTGAGCCGTTGCAAGCGCACCAGTGGCGTTTGGCCAATATATTGATCTATGGTGGCAAACTCTATGGGGGACTTACGCTTGTCAATACCATCGTCTGTTTGCGCTTTTTTTGTTATTTCATTCATAAAAATTACCACACGGCTAATGGATGACTCGGACAAAGCCACTCAATAAAAGGAATCATAAAAAGAAAGCTGCCTCTGTGTACAGTGCATCAACCCTATGCAGAGTATTAATGGCGCCTTTTCTATTTAAACCGCGCATTCTACAATGCACGAAACGTTTAAGAAAGGAACACTCACTCGCAAGTACAGCAGCGTCACCTCAAAAACCATAATGCGATAGAATAGCGCCCTAATGACAGCCAACATTTCATTATTACAATACTAACCCTCATTGAGCATTATGCCTTTTTAAGGAGCATGGAGTGACCTTGACCCAAATAGCCAAATGGGATTCCCCTAAAAAGAAAATTTTACGACTCTTCATTAGTCCTATATTAGTCACTTGTGCGTTATGTATTAGTGTCTCGGCCTTTTTGCATAATTCGTACGCACAACATTTAACCTATGCTAACAATCAATTTTTACTCAGTTATTTCGAACAACTGCAACTAGAACCTGGACCCAATACCACTGTATTTAAACTCAACACCCGCTCACAAGAAAATTTCCAATCATATGCCAACATTATTTTGCATATGGGCTTATTCGATAGCCTGAGCTTACTGGATGAACAAAAAAATCTCATCAGTCATGCCGGCTTACCTCATGATATGCAAAACTTCGCATGGATAACTCAGCACAATCAGAAAAAAACCCACAATAAACATACTTACTCAGCCATCAAGATTGATGTCGTCAATCAACAAAGCTATTGGTTAGTGACAAGTACTAATAACACCCCTAAAGCACTACTTTTGACACAAATGCTTTTTTGGGGACTATTAATTGCTTTGCTGATGGGGCTTTTTATTACGTATTTGGCATTACGCAGCTACCATCAACTAATCGACCCACTCAATACACTAGCTGCCGAACTCAAAAGCGCGACTGACGGTAACTTCCTCCAAGAACTTACGCCGCCCACATCCTCGTTATATGCAGATTTGATTCACCACTCACAACAACTACTTGAAATTAATAAAGGCTTAAAAGAGGGTATCCAAAGCTATACCGATCAAGCTACTAGAGAGCTCCGTGAATCACTAGAAACCGTTGAAATACAAAATATTGAACTAGATTTAGCCCGCAAAAATGCACTTAAAATCTCTGAAAACAAATCTGAATTACTCGCCAATACCAGCCACGAAATTCGTACCCCGCTGAACGGAATTTTAGGGTTTACCCACCTCTTACTCAAAACATCACTTAACGATCAGCAAAAAGATTATCTTGCAACTATTGAACAATCTGCTCAAGGATTGCTCACCGTCATCAACGATATTGTCGATTACTCACGCTTAGAGTCAGACTCTATGTCTTTTGAATATAAACCTGTCAATATTCGCAATCTGATTAGCGAAGTGTTGCAAATTTATGCCCCTAGCGCTAACGAAAGTCATTTAAAACTCATACAGCTTATCGATCCCAAATTACCAACCACACTACTTGGTGACCCGTTGCGCTTAAAGCAGGTCATCAATAATCTTATCCAGTGTGTGATTGCTTTAGCACCCAATGGCAACCTTATTATAGAAAGCCGAGTCAAACAAAAAAATGATAGTAAATGGGTGCTGCGTTTTATTATCAAAAACCCCACTACGCCTATTTCACCGCAAAATAAACAACAGTTGCAAACCGCCCTCAAACAAAACAGTCATTTATCAATTGGCGATGCGCCGGGTATTGGATTGACCATTGCTAGGGCCTTAACAGAGCGCATGCAAGGTGCTATTGAAATAGAAGAAGGTGAAGAAATTTTGAGCTTTGTATTTACCGTAGAGCTCGGCGAAACAGAAAACAGCTACGATTTAGCCTTACCCTTTAATAATCGCACCATAAAAGCACTTATCTGTGACAATAACCCTTGGGGACGCCAAGAAATTACCGAACAACTCAATCAATGGGGTATTCCCAGCTTTTATTTAATGTCCAATGCTGAGCACCGCAGCCAGCCACCGAAGGCCGATGTTTATACCCGCTTAATTAAGCGCAACAATATCAACTTGGCGATTATTGACTGTATTACAGACGGTCGACGATTTAATATTGATACGCTCGCGCAGCATGTGACTGCGCTACTTGAAACACCGAATTTGCACATTGCGATTATTGCACCGTCTAATATTCGCAGGCAGCTCGAAAAGCACAGCGATTGGAACTCGATCCACTTTTTAACCCGCCCCCTTCTAAACAGCGCTGTCATTCAGTTAATGCAGCAAGTATCAGGTCTGCCTAGTGAGCCCAGCTCTCAAACAGCATCACAACCACTCACCATATTAATTGCTGATGACAACCCCGCTAATCGCAAATTAGTGTGCGCGTTTTTAGCCTCACCCAATCACACACTTATAACAGCCGAAAACGGACAGCAAGCGATTCATGAATTTAAAACGCATGCACCCGATATTATTTTCATGGATGTACAAATGCCCAATGTTGATGGTCTAGAAGCCACGCGTACCATTCGCCAAATCGAAGGGAGCGAAAAACGCACCCCTATTATCGCCCTCACGGCCAACGCTATGCCCGAGCAACGCAGTCGTATTTTAGTCGCAGGTATGGACGACTACCTCACCAAACCCGTCACTGATGATGATCTCTTTAACGCATTAAAACGCTGGGGGCAGCATGTACACCACAGCGCCCCTATGAGCCCTCCACCAGGACAAGCCTCAAATGCCATCGCGCTGGAACCCTGTGATTTTGACGTGGATGACACACACTCTCGGTGCAACAAAAACACATCGTCATATGAGCATACCCTTGCTACTAAGTCTCAACAAGCTCGTACTAAATCAGTCACTGTCGCATCGATTACTCATGACACCAAAGAGGGGGGACTCAAAAAAGACGAAGCCATGACAAAAGAAGCCACGCCGGAAGAGACGATAACCGAAACCGAGCACAGACACACAGCCCACACCGCAAGTCGTCACTCCACTGCTGGCCACCCAAGTACTACCGCTGCGTATACCATGACGCCGACAATAACAACGGTGGGTGAGCATGCCGCTGCAGAGCCAGCGCCTAGCGCAAAGGTTTTTAGCCTAAAAGAAAGCCTCGATCTAACGAAAAACAATTACTCGCTCGCAAAAGATATGCTCATTATGCTGCTAGAGGAGCTGCCCACCACTCATAAAAAAATTAAGGTCGCGATGAACAGCAACGACAGTGTGGCATTGTCAGAGGTGATTCATAAGCTGCGTGGGGGTAGCGCTTATACAGGTCTCATGGAAGTTAGACGCAGCTCTGCATTGGCTGATGATGCCTTACAATCGTTCAATAGCGGTCTCACGCATGAGCAAAAAGCAACTATCACTATACTCATCGCTGCAATACAAAAGGCACTCGAATTTAAAGACAGCGTCGATTTGGATTCACTATTTGATGACACCCAGATATAAAACAACACTAAAACCATCCACATTTAGCATACACACAAACCTTAAAAAGGTGTGGATAACTCAACCTAGCCCTTACCGCATAAGGGCTAGCGAGACATGACGTTTTTTTAACCAGCGCTCCGATGATGCAACCTGACCCTACACGGCTAGGGGCCATTCAAAGCGAAGAAATAAGTATCAAATGCATACACAATGCAACCAAGTCGCATTTTTTTACTCTATTCTTTATCAAAGCTTCGCAAACATAACTATTCACTGAAAATTAGCGGCCAATCTGGCATCATACGTAATATCTATAAGGAGCCATCGCATGCTACAACCCCGCATCACTCAAGATCACTTCAAAAAACTTTTTTGGGCTATTGGCCTAAGTGCTAGCTGTGCTTTTTTGCTCAGCTGTAAATCGGGCTACAACCGCCTTTATGAAGACAGCGACCCCGATGAGAACGCTCCGGTATGCTCAGGTAACCCCAGTAACAGTCGCTTAAGTAGCTCAGGTGTTAAAGTGTATGACTTAATCTCTGATCTTAGCTGTGAAAAAATAGAAGATTACGTGCTCTCGGGTCAAAGCGTCGGCTTTGGCAATGAAGCCGATGGTAATGATGAATACCGTAACTACGAAACCCTCGTAAAGCAACTTGCTAGCGATACCGACAAAACAGTTGCTATCGTGAGTGTTGATTATGAAAAAACGGCCCTTTTCACCAGTGGCGAACTCGATGAGGCCAACGAAGTACTGATTGAACATCACGATAAGGGCGGCCTTGTTAGCATTAGCTGGACACCACAAAACCCTTGGGTTGATACACAATCCGATAAGCTCTCTCCCATTGATGACTCCGACCTAGCCGTTTTATACGGTGATGATACCGCCAACGAAGCCTATGTCGCCTTCAACGATCGCTTAACACTGGTCATCGAGAAGCTTAAAGCCCTAAAAGATAAAAATATTCCTGTACTCTTTTCTCCCTTTCCCGAAATGAATACCAAAACCTATTGGTATGGTGCCCATGACGACAATACTGAAGTCAAATTTAAAGCACTCTGGAAGCATGTTTACCAAACCGTTAATGCTGCTGAAGTTGACAATGTACTGTGGGTGTATGCGCCGCGCTCGGGCACCACGTCTCAGCGCGTATCGGCTTTATGGGGTTACCCTGCCAACCTCGATATTATTTCGGGCATTAGCTATAGCGATGAAGTCAACATCAGTGACTACGATAAATACCGCGACCAAGATAAGCCGATGGGCATGACACGCTTAGCGCCTACAACCAGTGACGGCACCTTCGATAATAGCAAATATGTAACCGAACTGACCGATCGCTACCCTTACATTGCCTACTGGATAGCCGAGCACGATACCGATAATAGCGATGATGCAGGTACTGATAATATTCGGCGCTCTATTTATCGCAACCAAGAAGCGAATAAGCTCATGAATGCTTCCGATGTCGCCTCTGCAGAGACTATTGTTGAGAAAGAGTGGCTTAAAGAATAAAATTAATCGCTTTATCATTTCATATAATCCCAGCAATACGCTGGGATTTTTACTTTTAAGCCAACAAAAAATGACAGACTATGACTAACCGCGTAAATATTGCTCAATACTTATCGTTAGATACCTCCATCAGCGATCACTTTTCATTTCAAAATTTACCCGAGCTCGGTATTGAAGAAAATGTTATTTGCTTTTGGGAGGGTGATCAAGTGAGTTTTACCGTCGCTATCGATGAACAGCCCCCCTTTAAAACCCATGATGAGCATTGGGCGGTATTAGATAGCTCATTAACCAGTGAATTTGATCACATTGAAACGATCGACAGCAACACTTACACTACGAACAAAAATGTACCTGTTAGCTATAAAGTCTATAGAGCGGGTGAACCCGATGATAGCTCGTTACTGATTTATCATCTTATTAGCCACCCTAAAGCCTCTTATTGGGTTATTGGGTCATTATTATTTTGCAGTGAACCCGAATGCGTCAATGATATTATTATTGCACTTATGGAAACGGCAAAATTGCGCTGAGTCATGCAATATCCCACACAAAAACAACAAAAGGACTTAAACCTTAAGTCCTTTTAACCACTCAGAGGTCTCGAAGACGATAGTTATTTCAATGGATATGCCATAGCTTTTTATTCGTGATTTAAGAAGGCATTCACTGTATTAATTTCCATGCGATTAGTTTCACCTTTAGGTGAGCCGGGCGCACTTTTAGCCACCACCACAAGGCTTTCCCCCGTTAACGCTTGACTTTCAATTAAAGGGGTTAACGCATTTTTTACAACGGTATCACGTACAGCACCTTCAATTAAATATGACTCTACACCATAGCTTAACGACAATAAGCGTAGGGCTTCTGGTTTATAGCAAGCAGCATATAAAGGTGCCGATGGACGATGTGATGCAATTTGACGCGCTGTAGAGCCCGTTGATGTAGGCACCACAATCGCATCCACATTTAAATCACGCGCAGATTTAGCCACTTGCTGACAAATATACTCTTGTAAATTTCCTTTATCGGCTTTGCCTTCTAAGTTAATGCCGTACGCGGTTTGCTCTTCTACGTGAGTAGCAATACGCGCCATAGTCTCAACAGCTTCAAAAGGATAATCGCCATATGCTGACTCACCCGATAACATCAATGCATCAGTACCGTCGAGGACCGCATTAGCCACATCCGAAATTTCGGCGCGGGTTGGGCGCGGGTTTTGAATCATACTCTCAAGCATTTGCGTTGCCGTAATTACCGGTACACGCGCTTCGATACACTTACGAATCATTGATTTTTGCACTAAAGGTACTTCTTCACCCGGGATCTCAATCCCAAGATCACCTCGCGCAACCATAACACCGTAAACCACCTCTAAAATTTCATCGAGGTTTTCAACACCTTCACGATTTTCAATTTTAGCAATGATTTTAATCGGTGATTTTTTCGCATCTAGAATGTTCTGGACATCTAATACATCTTGCTTATTGCGGACAAAAGAGTGTGCAATAAAATCAACGCCGGCTTCTATCGCCATCTCAATAAACGTTTTATCGCGATCAGTCACCGAGGGCAACCTAATCGCGACACCAGGGACATTGACGCTTTTTTTCTTTTTGATTTTACCGTTATTAAGAGCTGTGGTGTAAAGCGCTTCGCTATCTTTACTATCAACAACCAACTCCAGTAAACCATCGTCAATCAAAATATGCGCGCCAACAGGCACATCGTTCACAAAGCCCAAGTAATTAACCTGCACAGCCTCTTTAGTCGTGGCAACGTCTAACCCGTCCGAGCGAAAGGTCACTTTTTGACCCGTCTGAATGCTCAAGTCTTCTTCAATTTTAAGATTGGTACGCATTTCTGGGCCTTTGGTATCCACCAATACCGCTAGCTTCTCACTAACTGCGCGCACGTTTTCAATGACCTTACGGGTATCTTCTGGAGTTTGGTGAGCAGTATTCAGGCGAATCACATTCACCCCGCGCTTGGCCAATTCACCAATAAAATTAACATCGCCTTTAAGGTCAGAAACAGTTGCTACAATTTTTGTCTTTTTAGTCATATTCCGCTCGCGCATTAGAGGGTGGATAATTGGCGCATATTGTACTCAATTTTGCACTAAAATGCTGCTATAAAATCGGTGTACCATAAAAGGGAAAGCCAATTACATACGTGTACACCCCTAATATAAGGCATACAGCGCCATCAACAGGCCCCTCACAAACCCTGATAGCCGAAACAAAAAAAGCCGGGCAAGGCCGGCTTTTTTTGTTCGTGTCACTAATTAAAGTATTAAGCTAAAACACCCGGTAATGGCCCTTCGGAAGCATCGGGTATACCAAACGATTCAACATCTGTTAACCCCATGGCGTGTGCCGCAGTGACATACACATCGCCATGACCCTTACGGTTAGAAGTGAAGTCAAAGAATTGACCTGTCTTAACCGCGCCGCCACAACTTCCCGCGGTGATATACGGGATATTAGTCCGATCATGCTCACGGGTATCGTTAGAGTGCTCACTGGTCCACACAATAAAGGTGTTATCCAGCATCGTACCGTCACCTTCAGGTATCGCTTTAAGCTTCTCAATCACATACTTAAAACGCTCGGCATACCACTCAGAGACTTTATCGCGCGCTTGTACTTTGGCGTCTGAAAAAATACCGCCGTGAGTTAACGCATGATGAGGCGTTGTCACACCTTTTGTTGTGAAAGCAGTATTATCAGCCGCCCCCGACCACATTAATGTTGCTACACGAGCGCGATCACACGCTAACCCCTGCACAATCAGGTCCATCATGTTTTCACCATCAATACGATAGCGCTCATCATAAACACCGGCTTCTTGTTGCAGTGTCGGTATTGAGCATGACAGGCTGCCTGCTTGCTCTTGAAAGGCTAATTGCTCTTCGATTTTGCGCACAGCTTCAAGGTGAGCATCCAACTTCATTTTATCGACGTTAGATAGCACTTTTCTCACTTTCGTAATTTCACCTTTTGCATAATCAATCACACTGCGGCGCTCAGCAATACGGCGGGCAAATGCCTCATCGCTAGAGCCACCACCACCAGAAGCGGCATTAAAGATCGTTTCATGCAAAATCTTAGCATCCACTTGCGGATAAAGTGAGTTTCCAGGCTTATCATAAACTTGGTGGTAGTATGCATTTTGTGGCGTTTTTACACCTGCAAAAATGTACTCCATACCGGTTTTAGTCGCTGGGTTAGCATTTAAACGCTGCGCAATCATTTGATCGATCGATAAACCTTCAGAGTGGTACACCGCCTCTTGGTCACCATCAAAAGCACTCGCGTCTTTCTTTTTAGTAAAGGCCGCCGTTAATAAATGCGGCGCTAATGCAGGGTGGCTATTGGTCACATTGAACGTTCGGCCATCTTTTAATATCTGTAGGTAGGCTTTGTAGTCAATACCTCTAAAAATATTAATATCACTTTTATGCTCATCTAACACCTTAAAAGCAGGGCCATTTTGATAGTTGGTACCGGCGCCTGTGGGTGTGGCACCACTTCCCAAGCCACTGGGTGTTGTTATTAATAAAAAGCGTTTGGGCGCACCATTATCGGCCGCTTCAGCACCTAAAACGGGAATGAAAGGCGCTGCTGCACTCACACCCAGAGCTTTAATAACCGAGCGGCGAGAATAATTATTCACTAAATCACGTTTTTTCATCGTTATTTCCTCAAGGAGCGGTACGTCGGTGGCGGAAGCCATCACTTAAAACAATGGAGGTCATTACATCTAATACAGAGCCCCCACTCGCATCGGCCGCCGTATTCACCTGCCCAAGTGAACAGGTATCACTCGGCGTGGCCGAACGGCCCACCGCAAATTGGTACCATTGATAGGTGTAACATTCCTTGACTTGTTGGCTGCTGGCCAGCTTCGCTTGCAATGCTTGCCCGCCCGAAAAGGCACCGTCAACGTCCGTTAAAATAAACTCACCCGAGGCATCAACACTAAAACCATCACCGTATTGATCTTGCCAATGGCCCTCTTCATCATAGTTATCTAGCGGGAAACCCAGAGGGTCCATCAAAGCATGGCAACCACCACAGCCAGGGTCTTGCGTATGCAATGCAAATAACTCGCGTGGGTTGAGATTATCAGCCATTGCTTGCTCAGCATCAGCAGCGGTTGCTGGCGGGCTTGGAATAACACCACACAATACTTGTTCACGTAAAAACAGACCGCGCTCAGTCGGTGTATGATTACTGCGTAAAAAAGGCGCGCGAGTTAATAGTCCAATGCGCTTATCACCGGCCATCGCGTATTTATCAAACCCACCGCCACCTGTACTCAATGGCTGACTATTCACCCCGTAAAACGATTTAGTATCGGCATTGAGATAGCCGTAATCGACCGTAAATAATGACTTAAAAGTCGCCTTATCATCAAAAACCAATGACTGTAATGTCCGTGAAAAATCTTCAACAGCAGCACTTTGCGCAGCATGGTCTGCAGTACCGGGTTTAGGGGGCGTAACTTTCATCCATTCGCGATGAAACAAACCCACCACATCGCGCGCGCGTGGGTCGTTCAGCATACGCTGAGCTTGAGTGCGCAGTTGCGCATCAGTAGTCAGTGCATTTTGCTCAGCTAAATCTAATAGAGTATCATCGGGCAAGCTACGCCAGAAAAATAAGGCCAATCGCGCTGCAATTTCATATTGACTCAGCGGGACAATGTCACCTTGCCCAACACCCTCTTCAACGTAATATAAGAACTGTGGCGAAGCTAACAGACCCTGCAGCAGTGTCGCCAAGCCTCGATCAAAGCCACCTGCCGCTTTAGCCGCAGTGTAGATTTGCATGAGCCCTTCTTTTTCTTGGGCAGTCACAGGGCGTCGATACGCTTTGCGACCAATGGTATCTATTACTTTTGTGGCGCAAGCATCATTGGTTTGCGTACACGGCATCCATTGTGCTTTAGTCGCCAGTGCTTGCGTAGACACTTTTTCAGCCACAGCAAAATACTGCGAAACCTGGCTAAATTCAGGGGTACGCGAAGTATTGATATAAAAATTACCCACCAACTGATCAGCACTAAAACCGCGTGAAAAGTCACCTTCTAGCTTAAACAAGTCAAATACCATACGATTGTAATCCACTTGACCAATACGACGCATATCATTAAACGCAACATTCACTTGATTACACGCACCGGCATCACCGCCTTTTTGTAAAAAATCAGGCAAAGTAACGGCTGGATTCGTGTTGTAACCGGCAAAGTTTTCTAAGATATAGTCAGCCATGTTAGCAGCGCACTCCCCTTGACAAGAGGTCGGAAACTGAAAAGGCATCAAGGCTGAGATATAATTCACTAACCCGTCGCGGTTAGCACAACTTGTGCAACGGCTGGCAATCAGCGCATCCCCTAGTTCTGAGCGCCCCTCGCCATTGGGGCCACCGTGGCAAGATTGACACAACCGGCCATATTGATCGGCCACGTTTTCGGCGCGTTTTATATTAATAAAAGACACCGTTGGATTATGTGTAACTTTTTGAAAGTCAATATTCAACATGCCATCTTGCACTTGAACGTTAGCTACTTCTTTAATTAATGCTTTGTAATGTCCACCAGCTTCGCCCGCTACATCGACACGCTCAAGCTTAACATCGCCTTCTAACGCAACATTAAACACCCGAGAACCAGCTTTATGTGTACTGACTAGCTCAACAAAGCCTAATTCGATATTGTAATAACCGTTGGGTAGCGCAAAGCTATAGCTAAAGGCGCCCCAGCGCTCGGTATGAAAGAGAGCATCATCTTTGGTATTGCCAACATCGGCAACAACAGACTCTTGATTGGATGTATCACCGCCAGTCGACCCATTATCTGCGGCAAAATTAACACCCCCTTTCGAAATGACATTACCGCCACCAACATTAATGGCGATCACTGAGACATAACGATCATCGGGCTCGGCGGGTTGATTATTACCCGCACTTGATGACACGCTACTCGAGGCCATGCCTACGTCCGTAATGCTATGAGTATCAATTAACCATGTTTTAATTTGGTCTGCACAATCGGCTTTACAGGCATCAAAGTCTTGTGGTGGCATCCGCGTCACAGTCGCATGATCAAACGTACCGTTTTTGATCGATGGTAGTAAGTTAGGATTTAAGCTTTTACCGAGGCCTGTGGGGCCATGGCAAAATCCACATTGCGCGTCGTACAGTGCTTTACCTTGCGTTGGTGCCGCGGACGAGCTCTGACCCATTGAACTCAACGGGCTTACCGAACTCTTACTGCTTGCGATCGAAGAAGACTGAACTGGCGCGCTCGATACCGCCGGTGAAGATGATTTGGGCTCTGTTTGACCGCCGCATGCGGATAGCAACACAGAGGCCATAAAAACAGCAGGTAATAAAGTCCTTTGGGCCATATGCCCGACCTGATTCCCAATGCCAAATACTTTAAAACGAGTTAACTCACCCATAATGTAGGCCTGTTGTAAAATCTAGTAATTGCTTATTAGTCAACACACTTACAACAAAAGCCGTATAAATGTGATAACAATAAACGCCCCGAAACCGGTCATTTCATAAGAAATATCCGCGTCGACAGGTATCAATATACACATTTACTGCATACATTAGAGGTTACCAATATCCCAATTAGGGAAACCGGAACGCTGAAAAACAGCCCACATATAGTATAAAGACACACCACGTTATGTTTATTGATACAAAAAAACGAATATTGTGCTATTAATCACGATAAAAAAAACACATTAGGTGATTTTAACCCCAAAAAATATTAATAAGTCCCAAAAAAATATTGATACTTTTGCAAACTATCTCACACTAAAAAAAGAAGTATCAAAAGATAAGGGATCCCATTAACAGGGCATAGGGATTAAAAGATAAAAAGGGACGTTCCGATTTGGTTGTTGAGGTGCCTGCCCGTAGGTTGCTCTCTAAAGGCTTTTTATACCAACACCTCAAGATCAGCTCTGATATTGTGGCTCGCTGAGTATCCAAGCGCAACGCTACACACAGATGCAATAAAGCGCATTAAGGAGTGCCGCTTATAGCCCGTATTAGCATTTGATGAATACCACCAAAGCTGCCATTACTCATAATGACAATATGCTCACCAACTTCTGCTTTTTGGATAAGGTGTGTCATTAAAGCCTGTAAGTTTTCAAAGCAATGGTGCTGAGGGTACGCCGGTGTAATGAGCGTGCGTAACGACCAGCCTTGCTCTGTGGGCTGATACCAACACACTTGGCTAGCATCTTCACAAGCCTCCAGTAGTTGCTGTTTGTGCACGCCTTGCTTCATCGTATTAGAGCGAGGCTCGATGACGGCTGTGATTTTGGCATCGCCCACTTGGGCACGCAAACCCTGCAACGTGGTTTTAATCGCTGTCGGGTGATGCGCAAAGTCGTCATAAATCTTAATACCTTTAACGTGTGCGAGTAGCTCCATGCGTCGCTTAACACTCTCAAACGCCGCTAATGCTTCACATGCAATGATAGGCTCAACACCCACGTGGCGTGCAGCGGCGATGGCGGCCAATGCATTGTTAACACTGTGTAGACCGGTTAAGCCCCACTGCACAGCACCGACTAACTTACCCTCAAAATACACATCAAAATAACTACCATCAGCTGCGACATTGTGCGCCTGCCAATCGGCCTCATGCGCTACCGTGCTTTGCGTATTGCCGTTAAAGGTATGCATCGGGGTATATTGACCCATCGCAAATACGCGCTTTAAAGCGGCATTATCATTAGGCGCTACCAACAAGCCATTTTGCGGTACAGTGCGCACAACATGATGAAACTGGCGCTCGATAGCGGCTAAATCAGGAAAAATATCGGCATGGTCATACTCTAAATTGTTCAGCACCAGTGTATGCGGCCGATAATGGACAAACTTTGAGCGTTTATCAAAAAAGGCACTATCATACTCATCGGCCTCAATAACAAAAAAATCAGAATCACCTAAACGTGCCGACACTCCAAAATTTTTAGGTACGCCACCAATCAAAAAACCCGGCGCCATATCCGCGCACTCGAGCATACACGCTAACATGCTCGCAGTTGTTGTTTTGCCATGCGTGCCTGCCACTGCCATGACCCAACGGCCCTGCAATACATGCTCGGCAAGCCATTGCGGGCCCGAGGTAAAAGGCAGCATTCTATTCAGTATGGCCTCTAGTAGCGGGTTACCACGACTAATGACATTACCGACCACAATCATATCGGGCACCGGTGTTAATTGTTCCAACCCCCAGCCTTGGGTAATGTCGATCCCGGCAGCCTCCAATTGCGTACTCATAGGCGGATAAACATTCACGTCCGAACCTGTGACGCGATACCCCTGTGCTTTAGCAAGCTGCGCCAAACTGCCCATAAAGGTCCCACAAATACCCAATATATGAATGTGTTGCATACTGATGCCCTGTTGAAGAGTGATTGATCGATGTACAACCGATAATAATAAGGTGTACATTGAACGATAAACATTGACTATAAAACTATAAATAGCGCCTAGAACTAGGACTAAAAATAGCCCCTAGGCATGAACGGCGAGCTTACCATAAAGTGCTTTATCGCTCTTTGTGCCTTAACCCGCAGCCATCGCTGGTGCAATAGATAGGAATAAGCGTGCCCCAAACGTGCTAAGCAAGGTCAAGTCGTTTAAAATGTACGCGATTTTATTTTAGAGTGTGCTTGGATGGACCAAGCCAAATATCAAGGTTTACCATGACTGTTACTATTAAAACCCCCGAAGAATTCCAAAAAATGCGCGTTGCAGGCCGCATGGCCGCCGAAGTACTCGAAATGATTGGCGAATATGTAAAGCCTGGCGTCACAACGGCGCACCTCGATACAATTTGCCATGACTATATCACGCAGGTGCAAAATGCGATTCCCGCCCCGCTCAATTACAAGGGCTTTCCTAAGTCTATTTGCACGTCAGTTAACCAAGTGGTATGTCATGGTATTCCTAGCGAGAAAAAAACATTAAAAGAAGGCGATATCATTAATATTGATGTCACGGTTATTTTTGACGGCTACCACGGCGATACCAGTAAAATGTTTTATATCGGCAAGGTGCCAGCGTTTGCCGATCGTCTGTGTAAAGTCACTCAAGAGTGCTTATATATGGGTATAGAGATGGTCAAGCCCGGCGTGCGCCTAGGTGATATTGGCCATGTTATTCAGCAGCATGCCGAAAAAAACCATTTTAGCGTTGTGCGTGAATACTGTGGTCATGGCATTGGTAAAGTCTTCCACGAAGAGCCTCAAATTGTGCACTATGGCAAACCCAATACTGGCTTTACCTTAAAAGAAGGAATGACGTTTACCATTGAGCCAATGATTAATCTCGGTAAGGCCGCCACCAAGCTTAAAAAAGACCAGTGGACCGTAGAAACAAAAGATGGACGCCTATCAGCCCAGTGGGAGCACACCATGGGCGTTACAGCTACCGGCGTCGAAGTGTTTACCACGCGCAAAGAAGAAAGCTTGCCATTATGACTCACTCTGTGCCCATTTACGCCTGCCAACCTCTGTGTTTCAATCAGCGCTTATTCCGCAAAAATTTAACGCGCCAACCTTTGATTAAAGTTTTCAAAGACGCTATCGCTGGAATTAACGAACACCTAGATAATCGATTTTTAGAAGGCGAAGATGTGCGCAGTTTGATTGCCGAGCGCGCTCACGTTGTCGATATACTGCTGCACTACGCTTGGCATCAAAATACATTTGATGATGACATCAGCCTGATTGCTGTAGGCGGCTACGGGCGCAGTGAACTACATCCGAAGTCAGATGTTGATATCCTTATTTTGCTAGATGATAGTGCCGAGACAAAATATTCTGAACAGCTACAAACCTTTATTACCCTATGTTGGGATATTGGCCTTGATATCGGCAGTAGTGTGCGCACGCTCTCACAGTGCGTAGAACTGGCCAAAAATGATATTACCGTTGCGACCAATCTATTAGATTGTCGGCGATTATGCGGTAGTGATGCGCTGCGCGACCAACTACACACCCTCACCAATGTGCATCATATTTGGCCCGCTAGCGCGTTTTATCATGCCAAATTACAAGAGCAAATTGATCGCCATAAAAAGCACAACGACAGCGAATACAATCTTGAGCCCAACATCAAAAAATCACCCGGCGGCCTGCGAGATATCCAAACGATTCACTGGGTTGCCAAACGCTACTACGGTGTTAAAACGCTGCAACAACTACAGAATAAGAACTTTTTTACCGAGTACGAATACGGTGTGCTAAATACCTGCGAAGCCACTTTATGGAAAATTCGCTACGCACTGCATTATGTTGCTGGGCGCGCCGATGAGCGCTTGCTATTTGAATACCAGCGCGAACTTGCCAGTTTATTTGGTTACGAAGACAGCGATAAAGGGCTTGCTGTCGAGCAGTTTATGCGCACCTATTATCGTGCGGTATTAGCATTGCGAGAACTCAATGATGTTTTATTGCAAAGTTTGAACGAAAAAATTCACGACTATCAAAATGCACAAAACATACAACCGCTCAATGACAATTTTCAATTGCGCGATGGCTACATTGAAGTCATACACAATAATGTTTTTAAAGAATACCCACCAGCTTTACTCGAAATTTTTGTGCTCTTGGGTAACAACCCTAGTATTAAGGGTGTACGTACCAACACGATTCGCCTGCTCAATGAAAGTCGCTTTTTAATTGATGAAGAATTTAGACAAAACCCTATTAATAAGCAGCTTTTTTTACAATTGTTTAAAGTTGAGCGCGGCCTAGTCACACAGCTTAAACGTATGAAGCGCTATAATATATTGGGTCGCTATTTACCGGCCTTTGGTAAAATTACCGGTCAAATGCAACACGATTTATTTCATCGCTACACCGTTGATGATCATACATTATTGGTCATTCAAAAAATGCGACATTTTACGCTGCCCAGTGCCGAACAAGAATTCCCCATTGCTGCGCATATTTTAAAGCGCATAAACAAGCCTGAAATTCTTTATTTAGCTGGGCTATTTCACGATATTGGTAAAGGCCGCGGAGGTGATCACTCGACACTCGGAGCACAAGATGCTATAGAGTTTGGTCAAAGCCATGGTCTTACGAGTAATGATACCAAGCTGTTAGCTTGGCTGGTGCAAAGCCATTTACTGATGTCTTATGTATCGCAAAAACAAGACACCTCAGAACCCGATGTTATTCACGCCTTTGCATTAAAGGTGGGCAACCAGCGCAATCTTGACTATCTCTATGCGCTAACAGTCGCTGACATGAACGGCACCAACCCCGACATTTGGAACAGTTGGCGCGCGAGCCTGATGCGACAACTGTATACCGAAACAAAGCGCGCCTTACGACGCGGCCTCGAAAACACACTTGATCAAGCCGAATACATAGAAGAAACTAAGCAACATGCCTTAAATAAACTGCAAGATCGTAATGTTGATTTACAAAAAGCCCAAGATCTTTGGCAAGATATGGGCAGTGAGTACTTTGTCCGCGAAGGGCATATTGATATTGCTTGGCAAACCGAAGCTATTATTGAACACAATACGCAATCGGATCACAACAAACCTTTAATATTAGTCCGTGATGACACCACCTTACAATGGGGCGGCGCTACTCAAATTTTTATTCGCATGCCCGATCAAGGTAATGTGTTTTTAGCAGCGGCAACCGTCTTTGCGCAATTGGGGTTAAATATTCATGATGCGCGCATTTACAACTCTGACAGCGGTCATACTATTGATACCTTTTATGTCTTAGACGAAAATGATCAACCTGTCGAAGAAGGCAGTACTAAAGAGCAAAAAATTCTTGATGCACTCCACGAAGAACTTAAGCATGTGATTCAAGGAGAGTACTCTGATGTTATCAAAAAACGTACGCCACGCTTATTGAAGCAATTCCCTATACCTACACGCACTAAAATGGAAACCGCTGAAGGCGCTAATTACACAACATTAGAAGTAATTAGCCCCGATCGTCATAACTTGCTGGCAACCATTGGCCAAGTATTTTTAGATCATGATATTTTGGTGTGTAACGCGAAGATTTCTACTCTGGGTGAACGAGTTGAGGATATCTTTTTTATTACCGATGCCAATGGCAATACTATTAATAACCAAACAACCGGTGATGCATTACAAAAAGCGATTTGCCAAGCATTAGATCAAGAAGTTGAAGCCTCGCTTTAAGATTTCCACTCACACCACGCAGCCACTACTGAAGATATAAAGACAGCACTATGAATCCAGCCCTCAATGCTCTACAGCCCTACCCCTTCGAGAAACTTGCCGCATTAAAAGCAGGCATAACACCGCCGGCACACCTCGAGCATATTGCATTGAGTATTGGCGAACCTAAACACACACCACCTGATTTTGCGCTAGAAGCGATAAGTAGCAACTTAAAAGCCTTAACCCAATACCCGTCAACAAAAGGCTTACCCGAACTGCGTAGCACAATCTCACGGTGGGCAAGTGCGCGTTTTCATTTGCAGCACACACTTGATAGCGATAGTCAGGTTTTACCCGTTGCAGGCACTCGCGAAGCACTCTTTGCCTTTACTCAAGCAGTGATCGATCGTACACAAAAAGCACCTAAAGTGCTGATGCCCAACCCCTTTTATCAAATTTACGAAGGCGCTGCTATTTTAGCCGGCGCCGAGCCTGTATTTTTAGATTGCACAGCACACAATGGCTTTTTACCTGATTTAGATAGCGTTAGCCCCAGTACATGGCAAGACTGCCAATTATTATTTTTATGCAGTCCAGGCAATCCAACCGGCACTGTGATGAGCGAAGCCTATTTAGCAAAAGCCTTAGACCTTGCCGAGCAATATGACTTCATTATTGCCAGTGACGAGTGCTATAGCGAACTATACTTTGACGAAGAACACCCCCCCATAGGCCTATTGCAAGCCTGCAGTCATAGCGGACGCCATAATTTTAAGCGTGCAGTGGTTTTTCATAGTCTTTCTAAGCGCTCTAACTTACCAGGTTTACGCTCGGGTTTTATTGCAGGCGATGCCGATATTCTAGCGACATTTTTGAAGTACCGTACGTATCACGGCTGCGCGCTTTCAATCCCGACACAACTGGCCAGCATTGCCGCTTGGCAAGACGAGGCGCACGTTAAAGCCAATAGAGACTTATACCGCCAAAAATTCACCCAAGTCACCCGTATTTTAAACCCTGTTTTGCCCGTCACCATTCCACAGGCGAGCTTTTATTTGTGGCCTCAAACACCAATCAATGACACTGACTTTGCACAAGGATTATTTGCCCAGCA
Organism: Marinagarivorans algicola; assembly: GCF_001292705.1. Classification (GTDB taxonomy): domain Bacteria; phylum Pseudomonadota; class Gammaproteobacteria; order Pseudomonadales; family Cellvibrionaceae; genus Marinagarivorans; species Marinagarivorans algicola. Next base: position 3,561 of record NZ_LGAK01000013.1, on the reverse strand, counting down.
AAATATTACTGTGCTACCAGGGCAGTACTTAGCGCGCACTGGGGTCGCCGGCAATCCGGGTGCAGGCCATATACGCATGGCCTTGGTAGCGCCTGTTGTGCAATGTATTGAAGCAGCTCAGCGCATTAAAGACTTTATTGAATCTTTGTAAACGCTATTGCACACGCAGGTGTATCATAAACATTCAGCGATACTCCTCACTCATTGATCATTGATATTTTTTTATGACAACACCATCAAGCACACCCAATTTAACCAAAACCGAGCGCGCCGATCTCGTGTTTAAAACACTCAATAAACACTATCCCGAAACGCCAGTACCCTTAACACACCAAGACCCCTATACCTTATTAGTTGCCGTTTTATTATCGGCACAATGCACCGACGAGCGAGTAAATAAAATTACTCCGCTACTGTGGCAATTAGCCGATAACCCCTTTGATATGCAACATGTTCCTGTGGAAGAGATTCAAGCAGTCATACGACCCTGTGGTTTATCACCACGAAAGTCAAAAGCCATTAGCGTGTTGTCGCAGATACTTGTCGAAAAATATAATGGTCAAGTACCACAAAATTTTGAGGCGCTCGAAGAGCTACCAGGGGTCGGTCATAAAACCGCCGGTGTTGTCATGGCGCAAGCTTTTGGTGTGCCGGCCTTTCCCGTGGACACTCACATTCACCGCTTAGCTCAACGCTGGGGCTTAACCAACGGCAAAAATGTTGTACAAACCGAAAAGGATTTAAAGCGTCTTTACCCAAAAGAGCAATGGAATAAACTGCATTTACAAATCATTTTTTATGGCCGCGAGTTTTGCACTGCCCGCGGATGTGACGGCACCGTATGCCCATTGTGCAAAGCCTGCTACCCCAACCGCAAACGAGCAAAAATGATAAAAAAGCCTTAGAGTACCGTAGGCGCCTGCTGACCTCTCCTATCGATGGTCAATATTTCGTCACTATTTAGCCAAGCTGACAATCCTCACCGCTGTAGGGTGCCGATGCGTTATTTCTTGAACATTGAAGTACTGAGAGCATTAAATAGCGCTCTTGGGTAGCTTGAGTGCCCCAGCTAATGATTTATTAACGCCCCATTTCGGCACCTCTGAATAGCTGTGATATTTATTACTCATACCGGTAACGCGTACCGGTATGAGTCGCTACCAATAGTACTTATGTACAATTGTAGTATGCTCAATACGAGCAATAGCTATTATTGAATCACAATATAAAACGTGCCCATACCGCGCTGCACATGCAGTAATACTTGTTTTTGACTACGCTGCAAAGCACCTTTGAAGTCCTGAATAGTTTGCGTGCGCATACGGTTAACACCAATGATCACATCACCTGGACGCAAGCCTGCGCGAGCAACTTTACTATCGCGGGTTAATTGCTTAATCAGTATGCCGTAACCCTCTTTATCTTGCTCAAAACTAGCGCCTTCTAATAATGGATGCCATTGGCCGTTAGCTCCTGCTAATGGGTCACCCACCTTCACCTTCATAGTGTGTTTTTTACCTTCACGAATTAATGTGATTTTTACTTTATCACCAATACGACGAATACCAATTTGGTTGCGTAACTGGCTTGCACTACTGGTTTCTTTACCGTCAACGGCAATCACAACATCGCCAGGCAATAGGCCTGCTTTATCAGCTTCGGAGCCATCGCTAACATTAGTAATCAACACCCCTTGCTGCCCATTAGCCAAATCAAATGCCTTTTGCAGCTCGGGCGTAACATCTTGTATGCCAACGCCTATTTGACCTCTTTTCACTTCACCGTGGTGCAAAATTTGCTCAATACTCACATTTGCCATATTCATAGGAATAGCAAAACCAATACCTACATTACCGCCACTTGGCGCTATAATCGCCGTATTAATTCCTACAAGCTCACCCTTTAAGTTGACCAATGCGCCACCGGAATTACCGGGATTAATAGATGCATCTGTTTGAATAAAATCCTCATACCCCTCGATACCCAAGCCCGTGCGACCTAATGCACTGACGATACCTGTTGTCACAGTTTGACCTAGGCCAAAAGGGTTACCAATGGCCACTACAAAATCACCGACGCGCAATACTTCTGAGTCAGCCCGTTTTACTTCGGTTAAGCCATCACTACTAATTTTTAATACTGCAATATCAACCTCTGGGTCCGAGCCCACCAGCTCGGCTTTAAAAGTACGGCCATCAGTGAGTGATACCTGTATTTCATCGGCCCCTTTAATAACATGGTAGTTAGTGACAACCGTACCTTCACTCGCATCGATAATTACACCAGAGCCTGCGCTACGCTCGCGTCGCTCGGGCTGTTCTGGAATATTAAAAAAACGCCGAAAAGCAGGGTCTCGTAAAAGAGGGTTCTCATTATTTCCCGAGCTATAAGTAGCAATGTTGACCACAGCGGGATTTATTTTTTCTAGCATAGGCGCCAAAGTTGGCAGGGCTTTACCGTCTCCATCAGCTGCAGGCCACAAGGCTAATGCAGGCGAGGCATAGACGCTCAGGCCGGCACTCAAGGTTAACAATAAGGCAATAAAGTACTTCATAAATTACGGCTCTCCGTCATCCAGTTAAGCCCCTAAAGTATGGGCGTTAGGTGAAATTTAAAGACTCAGCCACTGTGTAAAAGTTCACACTCTTAGGTTTAAAAAAGGCACTGTATCAATTAACATTCAGACTCTAAACGTCAAACTGACTAATAGAATCTAACCCGCTCTCGCTCAGCTAGACACACTAATCGTCATGCAGATTAAAACCGTATTTTATCGAAGCGATCACCATTGTAATAAGGGTGTTTTGTGACCATCACTTGGTAAATTGATTCAAGCTGATGAAAATCAGTATCTTTAAAGGTATTTTCAAAAGCCTGAACTGATTGCTGTTCATGGCTCATTATTTTAGAATCATGCGTATGGCACGTCTTCGCGCCCAGCACTTTAATCGTAGCGGTATTGCAGAATATTTTCTTAAAAATGACAGTCGATCGATTAACATGGTAATCAGAAGTTATTACAGTGATCTCTGTAAAATTACGCTCATGCGCTAGCTTCCGTAAAAAATAAGCATCGCCGACTGTATCACGAGCACGGGTATCAGCTATGATCTTATGAGATGGGATAATAGAGTGGCTGCTAATATAGTTAGCCAGCACATCGGCTATTGGCGTTGAGCAATCGGATCTGTAGGCCCAGCCGCTGGTTACTATTAATGGGTAAACGTATTGTTTAAATTTATGTATTGCGAGCTCAGCTCGAGCGATCGATTCATCATCGAGCACGCAATCACTAGACATAAGATGAGCAAGAACAGCTAATACCTTCATACCTTCATACCTTCATTCAGGGGTACCGAAGTTAGACACTCATGAATCATTAAATCGCCTACTCAAATCCTGTGTAACCTTGCGTTCTTCGGTTTTATATCCTAAAAAATCTAATCTTGCATATCGTTATCGGAAGCATTTGTTCAACCTGACTCAGTCGTGCTCTTTCATTAAAATTTATCGTAACTATTCAGCCGAACCAAAAAAATCTCTCAACAAGGTGCTGATGAA
>NZ_LGAK01000012.1 GCF_001292705.1 Marinagarivorans algicola | reverse complement strand
TCGGATCTGTAGGCCCAGCCGCTGGTTACTATTAATGGGTAAACGTATTGTTTAAATTTATGTATTGCGAGCTCAGCTCGAGCGATCGATTCATCATCGAGCACGCAATCACTAGACATAAGATGAGCAAGAACAGCTAATACCTTCATACCTTCATACCTTCATTCAGGGGTACCGAAGTTAGACACTCATGAATCATTAAATCGCCTACTCAAATCCTGTGTAACCTTGCGTTCTTCGGTTTTATATCCTAAAAAATCTAATCTTGCATATCGTTATCGGAAGCATTTGTTCAACCTGACTCAGTCGTGCTCTTTCATTAAAATTTATCGTAACTATTCAGCCGAACCAAAAAAATCTCTCAACAAGGTGCTGATGAATTATTTTCTGGGCATTTAAGCGCCGGGAGCGCTTATATAGCGACCATGGATGGCTTGAGCGGCCCAGTCAATGATTCATTAGCGCCCGATTTCCGGACCTCTGAATAGTTACGATTTATCTTATTACCTAAAATGATCCAGAGTGACTCTATCACCTCTTTTAGCTGCCACCCGATTTTTAGAACCGATAACCTCATCGTAAAATTTTGCCTCCAACCCATAACCCGGTCGAATTCGCCTAACATGATGCTTTGTTATCACCTCACCGACTTCGATATTATTTACAAAATAAAGAGAGCGCCTAAAAATTTTATTATTTTTTTCCGTATCAGATCGCATTAAATCTGGCTTTCCTATCGCCTGAAAAGCCTCTTGAGTTTGCACGACAAGAGCATGCATTTCACTCGGTTCAAGAGAAAAGCTGCTATCTACACCGCCTTTAGTACGATCCAAGGTAAAGTGCTTTTCAATAACACTTGCCCCTAACGCAGTGGCCACAACGCTGGCTAAATGACCCACAGTATGATCAGAAAGCCCAACCTCGACATCAAATTCTTTTTTTAGCTGCGCAATAGCCGACAGGTTCGATTCTGCAAGCTCAGCGGGGTAGCTACTAATGCAATGAAACAAAGCAATATTATGATTACCAGCTGTTTTTGCAGTATCGATAGCATTGGCAATTTCATCAAAAGAGGCCATTCCTGTTGATAGCAGTAAGGGTTTTTGTTTATTCGCGACATACCGAATAAGGGGCAAATCAACAATTTCGAAAGAGGCAATTTTATAGGCTGGCACATCCAGAGATTCCAGTAAATCAACGGCACTTTCATCAAATGGTGACGAAAACAAAGTCACATTAATATCTTTGGCAAAACTAAACAGTGACTTATGCCATTCAAAAGGTGTGTAAGCTTCGCGATATAAGTCATATAATGATCGTCCTTTCCACAGCCCTTTTTGTATTAAAAAATCATCTTTTTGTACGTCGATAGTCATGGTATCGGGCGTATATGTTTGAATTTTTACCGCATGTACACCAGCTTTTTTGGCCGCCATGATCGTGTTTTTGGCGCACTCTATCGAACCATTGTGATTAGCTGATATCTCAGCGATAATATATGGTGGATATTTATTTGATATTTCACGCTGACCGACAATTAATTTAGACTTATTCATAGCGTAAACCCTCTATATCTAATTTTTTTATTTCATCATCAATATTGGCATGCCAACCAGCAAAATTTTGAGGCAAATCACTTGCGTAATGGTGTGAGCCCAACCCTCTTTGCTTCTTAGCTTCCCATTCCCCTGTCAAAATTTTATCAACATATCCAATGAAAACATCCTCAAGCCTAGCATTTAAAGCTTTATATGTTTTTATAAATGTATCGTCATCTTCAGAAAAATTAACATACTCTTGCACAACAATAGGGCCAGTATCGATACCATCATCCACTAAATGAATAGTGACACCAGAAGGCGTATTATCATAAAACGACCAGAAATTCGGATGTGCACCTCGATTATAAGGTAAGTAAGCAATATGCAAATTAAATATAGGGCAGGCTAAAGACTTAATCATATCTGCGCTAATAATATGCCGATAACCGTAACTAACGACTAAGTCATAACCATTAATAGTATTAATACCATTAATTATTTCAGCGGTATGCGCTACTTGGCATTCTTTGTTGATCAGCGAATCAATAATTTTAGTTTGAGTTTCGTCGTACCCTAAAAATAGAATATTTTTTTTAGGATTTTTTATGGTATTTAACGCTCTCATAACATTAACCCTGGCCACTTTAGCACCACCGTTTGGGCATTAATACTGCCACACTGAAATCGTTTTACTGATGAAGAAAGCACATACAATAATACAAGCCACGTTCAAACTGATCAGGCTTTCTGATATATTTTAAGTGGCTGCCTATTTCTGCATTATTCCAGTGTGCATATCGAGGGCCACGCAACAAACGATGTAAAAGATTATGCTCAACAATCACTTTAATAAACGGCTCACAAAGCACCTTATCAAGAGCAACATAAACAACATCATCTCTAGTCCCCAGTTCAAAGGCTATTTTTTCAGTTTGAATCACCAGTCGAGTATTCGACACAAGGCCAATGTCTTTCGCTTTATTATGAAATCGCTGTGCCGCCTTCTTAATCAAAAGCTCTAAATCTTTATCATCCCAATCATCTTTATCAAAATCCAAGGGGTAAGAAGATATTTTTTTAACATAATCAGAGTAACTCATTGCGCCGAAAATTGTGTTTTTGATAAGCTTTCTCTGACTCACATCATAGATATCAAGCTGCTCCAAAAGAATACCTACAGGCTTAACCGGAGGTTTGATCATGGGCGGGTCTACTGCGAGTGCTTGATTGATAGCCTCGCCAGCTTCAAGCAGTGAGGGTACGCCACGGTAGTCAGTTAGATCTGATAATCGAGAGCCTAAAATATAGGTCCCTGCAAAAGGTGCGTAAGCAAATGGTTTAACGAGCTTTATATAGTTCACCGCTTGATCTAAAAATTGCTGCTCTTTTTTTTTGATCGCAGCAGTTTTTAGATCGATGCTATCAAACTCAAAGCACTGAGGGTATGGCCCGGCACCACCATATCCAACCAATAATAGATCAATATTTTTTTGGTGAATACGATGGGCAGTGATGGTATCCACCGCTAGCGCATAGGGGCAATCATTCGTATTAAGAATCACCTCACCATCACATTCGAAGACAGCAAGCGTATCAATTTGAGTACTGCCCATTTTTTTTTCAAGTGCGCCACAGCCCATAAACTTACCACAAAGTTCGGGATTACAATTATCTGCAGCATAAATTGTAATGCAGGCGTCATCACTTAGGTTATATGTTTGCCCATGATTGCATTCAATTACCTCAAAACCCCACATTTCGAGCTTACGCTTAACAAATTTTGCATCGTAATTATGAATCAACACTGGTTTTTTGTAGGGCAGCTTTTCAAAGGTTTTCTCACTCAAATGATCAGGATGTACATGTGACACATAAATATAGTCGTACTCAAGCGCATCAATCTGAGCATCACCAAAAGGAGGGTAGTGAAACCAACTGCCGTAGTATTCACCTTCTGTCAACCACGGGTCTGTCAGTAGTTTTACATCACCTAACTCAATGATTTGTGTCGCACTTTGTAAGTGCTGAACCCTCACTAGGCCACCCTCTTCAAAGCGACTGTTGGCTGTCGCGATATACTGTTGCTCAACATATCAAACTGATGCTGGCTATTGGCTAAATACTGCTTCATAGCCAGCGTCTCCCCTGGCCACTGCGCAGTGCATGCCTCATCAAAGACAATCACACCACCAATAGCGATACAGTCATCAAGAAAAGACAGGGCAAGACGCGTCGGTTCATATAGATCAAAATCAAGGTAGGCAAAAGAGCACAATGCCGCAGGGTTTTTTTGCGCATAGCGGGGGATTGTTTCTAATGCATCGCCAACAATAAGATGAACCTTTGATTGCAACTCAAATAGCTCTATAGCCTGCCGTAAAATAGCCTCATTACCGTGATAATTGCCCTGCTGATGCATGGCATAATCACCATCTTCTTTTGTCGCCTCGGGTAATCCACTAAAATTATCAAACCCAAAAATATTTTTGGGGGATGAGGGCTCAAGTAATGAGTTTACTTTTGCTAAAAACATCAGATTGGCACCCTTCCAGCTGCCAAATTCATAAATATCCCCCGGAACACCCACGGTGTCTTTGAGTAGCTCATAAGTCCACAACTTGCTCCCTAAAGTATGCACCCCTGCATACAAGCTAAATTGATCAATAAACTCATAGAGCTTTGGAATACCTAGATCACTAGAAAAGCGATTGCGATTACTTAAAAAATTATCACTGCTCATTTTTTTATTCCTGTCTTTGACCAATATACGCGCCCGATTCACCGCTATATCAACCTGAACAACCCATCATTCAGCCCTTGCGCACCAGCTGTTGCCAACTGATACCCTATACTTTAGCTTGCTGTCTTATAGTGTTGGCAGTAAATATAAGCTAATACTTAGCTTAGCTCACTTAAACTGCAATGCACGCACCTAACAAAAGATAATCAACAGCACAATATGACACCTTAATACACAAAGAGTAGATACACTGCGTGGCATGCGATAGGTGGTAGGTGAGATACAGCACAGGCAAGTACATGCAATAACACATGAAGCCGGCTTGCAACGGGAAGAGGAAGATAGAAGGATGTAGCATTGGCGCGATAGATGCGCTGTATCGCTCACTATTTTAGAATATTTTTACACGTAAAGAGCGCCTAAACCCCAGCGACACACTGGGGTTAGGCTTATATAATCACACAAATACAATTAAAGCGCTGTGCTTATAGTTATACTAAAGATTATTCCCACTCAATCGTGGCAGGCGGTTTACTCGATACATCGTAAGCCACACGTGAAATACCACTAATTTCATTAATAATGCGGTTAGAGACTGTCTCTAAAAGCTCGTAAGGTAAATGCGCCCAGCGCGCCGTCATAAAGTCAATGGTTTCTACAGCGCGCAACGATACTACCCACTCATAACGTCGACCATCGCCCACGACACCCACTGATTTGACGGGCAAAAAGACTACAAAAGCCTGACTGGTTTTATGATACCAATCCGCTTTATGCAGCTCTTCTAAAAATATAGCATCGGCTTCGCGCAGGATATCGGCATATTCTTTTTTGACTTCACCCAATATACGCACACCCAAACCAGGCCCTGGAAACGGATGACGATAAACCATATCGTAAGGCAAGCCTAACTCTAAACCTATTTTGCGCACCTCATCTTTAAATAATTCACGCAAAGGCTCGACCAAGCCCAGCTTCATATCTTCAGGTAACCCACCCACATTGTGGTGTGATTTAATCACATGTGCTTTACCTGTTTTAGCCGCAGCCGACTCAATCACATCCGGGTAAATAGTACCTTGCGCCAGCCATTTAACATTATCTATTTTTGATGACTCTTCATCAAAAACATCGATGAAGGTATTACCAATGACTTTACGCTTTTGTTCTGGGTCGCTAATGCCTTGTAGTCGTGATAAAAATAGCGCTTCGGCATCCGCACGAATGACTTTCACTCCCATGTTTTTGGCAAACATATCCATCACTTGGTCGCCTTCATTTTTGCGCAGCAAACCATTATCCACAAACACACACGTCAACTGCGTGCCAATCGCTTTATGCAATAAAGCCGCGACTACCGAAGAGTCGACACCACCAGAAAGCCCCAACAACACATGATCTGTACCCACTTGCTCGCGCACACGTTCGATGGCATCTTCAACAATATTCGCTGGCGTCCACAGTGCATCACAACGGCAAATATCTAACATAAAGTGCTTCAATAAGGCGCCACCTTGCGTGGTATGTGTCACTTCTGGATGAAACTGCACACCGTAGAACTGCTTGCCTTTATGAACCATGCCAGCGATTGGGCACGATGGCGTACTAGCCATAATTTCAAAGCCAGCAGGCATCGCTGTCACTTTATCACCGTGACTCATCCATACATCTAACAATGCAGTACCGTCAGCGTTGACATGATCTTTTGTTTGTTTAATAAAATCATTTTCACCCGTTAAATGAATTTGTGCATAGCCAAATTCACACTCATCAGAGCCTTGTACGGTACCGCCTAATTGCATAGCCATAGTTTGCATGCCATAACAAATCCCTAACACAGGTACGCCATAGTTAAATACAATCTCTGGTGCACGCGGAGAACCCACACCAGTGACGGACTCTGGACTGCCAGCTAAAACGATACCTTTGGGCGCAAAAGCGATTATCTCATCTTCGCTCATATCAAATGCGCGAATTTCACAATACACGCCAATTTCGCGAATACGGCGTGCAATAAGCTGAGTATATTGTGAACCAAAATCTAAAATCAAAATGCGGTGAGTATGAATATTAGAGTGCTGCGCGTCGGTAACCATAAATGAGCCTGACAAAAATAAGTAGTAGAATAACAGTATGAGAAAATAGGTAACAAAAAAAAACAAAAAAACCGCCCAAGGCGGTTTTTTTGAAGCGGCGCGCAGTTAGCGGCCGCTAATCGGATAATTAGGAGCTTCTTTAGTGATATTCACATCATGAACATGACTCTCACCGATACCTGCAGAGGTAATGCGTACAAACTCTGGCTTGGTGCGCATGGTGTACATATCGACGCTTCCCGTGTAACCCATAGCCGCACGTAAACCACCCATTAATTGGTGCGTAATCGCTGCTAGCGGCCCTTTGTAGGCGACGCGTCCTTCAATGCCCTCGGGTACCAGTTTTTCCATACCTTTGCTAGAATCTTGAAAGTAACGATCAGATGAGCCTTGTGTTTTAGACATCGCACCCAGCGAGCCCATACCGCGATAAGATTTATAACTACGGCCTTGAAATAACTCAATTTCACCCGGTGCCTCTTCGGTACCAGCAAACATCGAGCCCATCATCACGACACTCGCTCCCGCAACAACAGCCTTGGCCAAATCACCTGAAAAGCGAATGCCACCGTCAGCAATCACAGGGACATCAGTATCTTTAAGTGCTTCGGCTACATTGGCAATTGCACTAATTTGCGGCACACCGACACCTGTCACAATACGTGTTGTACAAATAGAACCTGGGCCAATACCGACTTTAACGGCATCGGCACCAGCAGCCACTAACGCTAACGCTGCCTCCGCAGTAGCAATATTGCCACCAATGACTTGTACATCAGGGTAATCTTTTTTGATTTTAGCAACACGCTCTAACACATTTTTGGAGTGCCCGTGCGCGGTATCCACCACCAAAACATCCACACCGGCTTCAACCAATGCCTTAACGCGGTCATCAGTATCTGGGCTGGTGCCAACGCTCGCGCCAACACGCAAACTACCGGCAGAATCTTTGCAAGCGTTCGGATAAGCTTCGGCTTTATTGATGTCTTTAACCGTAATTAAACCGGTTAACATGCCAGCATCATCTACCACTAAGACTTTTTCAATGCGGTGCTTGTGCAAGAGCGCACGCACCTCTGCAGGGCTAGTACCCTCTTTAACCGTAACCAGCTTTGCTTTTGGCGTCATGATGCTGCCAACCGTAGCATCAAGGTTAGGCTCGAAACGCACATCGCGCGCTGTCACAATCCCCACCAAATCGCCACCATCTAAAACTGGCACACCCGAAATATTATTAGCTTTAGTAAGATTGATAAGAGCGCTGATGCTCGCTGAAGAGTCAATAGTAATAGGATCTTTCACTACACCGGCTTCGAACTTTTTTACCAAATGAACATGCCGCGCCTGATCTTCAATAGTCATGCTCTTATGAATAATGCCAATGCCGCCCTCTTGAGCTATAGCGATTGCCAAACGTGACTCGGTCACCGTATCCATGGCCGCAGAGACCAAAGGCATATTTAAGGTAATACCGCGGGTTAATTGAGTTTTAATACTAACGTCTTTAGCAGTGACTTCGGAGTGGCCGGGCACCAACAACACATCATCAAAGGTTAACGCTTCTTGAGCGATCCGTAACATAGGGGCTACCACCTTAATTTAGGCAAAAAAAAAGTGCCTGAGTCCATCGTTTTAGGGCAAATGATGACACATTCGTTGCCATAGAACAGACTAAAAACTCAAAACAGCTTTAACCACATAAAAATTAGCGCCGCATTATAGGCGTTTAGTGAAGCGGGGTAAACGTCGTTATTAGTCTATGCATATAACTGCTTTCAGCATCACTGACAATAGGCCTAGTAAGTCTTGCTGTTCTGGGCCAGCCGCGACACATCCACCGCCAGTAATGACACGGTAGCGTCTTATTTTTGATCGCCAATCAACCGAATAATAAGATGGGCATAATAGTCAATGAGGCACGGGTATAACTTTGGGTATTAATTATGTGAATAGATCCCAAAATCAGGCCATCATATTTGACTTATTCACCATTAAAACCAACCATGATGGGGTTATACGAAGGAGTCATGCAACGTCGTTTGGCGCCTTAGCGCCTTTAGTGTGCCGCATGGTTCATGGTTCATGGTTAATGTGCAGGTATGCAAATATATGGCGTGCCAATATATAGTTTGCCCACTCAATTATAGTACCGCAGACATGGCACGATTACGCACACTTTACAGTAGAGCGCTCAATATATATCACGCGTTGACAGCGTACCTACCATGCATGGACACCAAGAACACAGCAATTCAGTTTTAAAACAACACCGTGCACAAGCATCGCCGCTATTAAGGTATAACGCACCCCAAAGCGGTTATTCAGGCATTGCTCAGACTAACAGTAACCCCTGAATGGCCGTGCTTAAGTCTGATTAAAACCATTAAAGTGAGGTTTTGGCAACATGATCAAAAAACTTAGTACAGTACTGCTAGCAAGTATACTGGCAGCGTGTGTTTCCGACGGCGATGAAAACCCGCCTACAAATGGAGGAGCATTGTCGAGTAACCCCTCAAGTGCACTCAGTAGCTCGAGCACCGCAAGCAGCAGCGCGCCCACAAGTCATAAAACCGGCGCTCAACTGTACAAGGCACATAACTGCGCCGCCTGTCACGGCGATGATGCCGCCAACCCCACTCAGCCTATTGTGTTTGCCAACTGGAATCAAAACAGTCTCGCTAAGCGCATCAACGATACGATGCCGCATACCATCGGCTTACCCACCGATTGCGTTGGCGAGTGCGCAGATAAAGTCGCCGAGTATGTTTTAAGCTTAGCGCCTGTAGTCGCTTGTAACGAGCCTGCGCAAGCACTTCCTCAGCGCTTGCGTCTACTCACCAACCGCGAATACGCCAATACCATTAACGATTTACTCGGGCGCACAGATGGTGAAGAGCTCATCAAGGCAATCCCTGTCGACACGCGTATTGCAGGCTTTGACAATAACGCCAAAGGCTCTTCAGCAACTGCTGGCCGCGTTGATGCCTACTGGAGTGTTGCTCAAAAAATCGCCGACACCCAAAGCAATATCAATAATCTTTTAGGCTGTGGGCAACAGCAACAAAACCCAAGCCAAGATGATATCCGCCGCTGCGGTGATATTTTTGTCCCAGCATTTGGCAAAAAGGCCTTTCGTCGTCCGCTCAATAACGAAGAGCTCACAGCCTACAAAGCCATTTTTAATGCCGGTAATACAACGGCCGAAGGCTTTGCATACACCTTGCGCGCCTTTTTAAGCTCACCCAGCTTTTTGTATCGCAGCGAAATTGGCAAGGCCAATGCAGGCCAATATCAACTCGATAACTATGAACTCGCAAGTTTATTATCTTACACGCTCTGGGGGTCTATGCCCGATGAGACGCTACTCAACGCCGCTAAAAGTGGCGCCCTATCGAGCGCTAATACTTTACGCCAGCAAGCCGAGCGACTCTTAAAGGACCCGCGCGCCCAAGCACAGTTTGCACATTTTGGCCGCCAGTGGCTCAATGTAGGTAATGTCTCTGCCGAAGCGAAAGATACAACGATTTTTTCTAACTACTCTGTGCAAATTGCCAACCACATGGAAACCGAACTCGATCTTTTCTTGCAAGAGCTCTTTTTAGGTGGCAACTACAAAACCGCCGATATCTACACAGCCAACTTCACTTACCTCAATCGCGATTTGGCCCAGTTTTATGGCATTAACAATACCAATACCAATGACTTCCAAAAAGTCACGGTCGATAATAAACGCCAAGGCGTACTCACCAAAGGCGCTGTCCTAACCATTAACGCCTCATCAAAAGAAAATCACCCAATTAAGCGCGGCTTACTGATTCGCCGCAACTTATTATGCCAAGAATTTGGTTTACCCCCCGCGAATGTTGGCGAAATTGAACCACTGGACCCAAGCAAACCATTGCGCGAGCGCTCTTCGGCACACAGTAACAATCCCGCTTGTGCCGCATGCCATCAACATATCGACCCTCTGGGTTTTGCTTTTGAGAACTATAATGGTGTTGGCCAATACCGCACCACCGAAGGTAACAACCTCGCCATTGATGCCACTGGCAGCTTAATTGGTATTAAGAGCATGGCTGATCTTGATGAACACAACTTTGACGATCTACAAGGCCTTACGGATATTTTAGCCAACCAAGGCCAAGCACAAGTGGAATCTTGTTTAGCCACTCAGTATCACCGCTACTACCAAGGTGTTGCTAAGCCTGATATCTGTGAAGTACAAAATACGGTCTCGCGCTGGCAAACCCAGTCAGGCACTCTCATGGACTTATGGTTAGCGCCACTGTCTGATCCTAACTTTATGATGCGCCGCTAGGAGTTTATATAATGAAAAGACGTACTTTACTTAAAAATTTTGCTGTTGGCGCTGCAACAACTGCCGCGCCACTGACTTCTATTTTAGCGCGCTCAGCTATGGCCGCCGAGAATAATACACGCCTTAAAACACTGTTTATATTCCACCCTAATGGCGCTGTACCTGATTACTTTTTCCCTAAAGCTGGCACCATGGCCTTGCCCCCCATGACCAAGCCACTCGAAAAAGTCAAAGAGCATTTACTTTTTTTAGATGGCCTAGGCTATGCAGGCAAGCCGCACACCCATGAGGGTGGCTCTAAAAAATGCTTAACAGGTTTTGGAACAGACTACCCCACCATCCAAAGCCCGCACGGACTATCATCTATTGATGTTCAAATGGGCAAAGAAGACTGGGCCAATCGCGATCAAACACAAATCACCGTACCCTCAATTCAAATGGGTTGCGGCACCAAGTGGGGTGATAACTTTGATAAGCGCATAAGCTTTGATAAAGGCAAAGATTTGCACGCTGTTGATGATCCACGCATTTTATACCCGCAGTTATTTGGCGGTGGTGGTGATAGTAGTGAGCAAGCTGGCGATGCCAGCCTTAAAATATTAAGCGCTATACAGGGCGACTTAAAGCGCCTACAAGGCAAGCTGGGTCAAGTTGAGCGCGAGCGTTTAGAAATGCACGCCGATTCCCTCACTGTACTAGAGGCCAAACTCAACCCCAACAACTCCGGTGGTGGCAATAGCTCAAGCCTTTGCACTAACACCCCCGACCTTATGCAGTTTGGCACCGGCGGCAACGATGCATTATGGCGTACTAACATTTTAGGTGCCGTATCCGATGTTCAGCAAGATCTGGCTATTCAATCATTAGCATGCGGTTTAACACGCTCTATCGCCTTTAGCTATGGTGTATCGGTATCGCCTATTATTGTGCCTGGCACGTCGGCTGGCGACCACGATCTTTCACACCAAGATGCCGATGCACATACCACCAGTAAAATTTGGTGGATGGCCCAAATTGCTAACTTTATTGAAAAAATGGCCAATACACCCGATGGTGCCGATGGTAGTAGCTTGCTTGACAATACCATCGTAATGACGGTGTCCGATTTAGGCCATGGCAACCGCCACAATCACTTTCAAGTTCCAACGTTTTTAGCCGGCGGTAAAAACGCAGGCCTTATAACTGGCCGCTCAATCGATTTGGCACCTTATGGGGCGACAGGCGTGAAAGGTGATCAAAACACCAATGATAAATCGATCAACCACTCAGACGTACTAGCCACTATTGCTGAAGTATGCGGTTACACCTCATGTGTATTCCCTACCACCAGCGACAACGGCAATGGTCGTATCCATAACGCATGGAAAGGCGCAGATATGCCGTAACAAGCGGCTCATCATATCTTGTTTAACACTAAACGCTCTCCCAGGAGGGCGTTATGTTTAGTAACTCATATGACTCTATCTACTCTTGCTGTACGGTTTTTTGTAATATCAATTGTCACTATTGAGGCAAGCTGAAGATTTCACCTGATAGGGTACTAGTACTCATCGGTTATTGTCTCGGCATTTAAGCGCCGGGCCTTTTAGGGAAAGCAAGTGCTAGACAGTACAACGGCATAAGGCTATGCAAGATTAGACTTTACAGAAGCACTAAGTCGAGGAGTGCTAAGTCGAAGAGCACTAAGTCGCCGATAGCTTGAGCGGCCCAAGCAATGATACATTCGTGCCCGATTTTGATAGCTCTGAAGGGTTACTATCAATTTATCACTTATCGACCAGCCAGATACACTGCCCCGCAGCCTTATGAATGGCCTGCAGCTTAGCTTCGTGTAGCTTCAGCTCAGCGTCGCTCGCCATAATAATAGGCAGAGGTTGCCGCTCACTAGACAGCCGCTGAATTGTTTCAACTTTTACCCCGCCACCATCACTCTCTTCACTCTCGCTCAGTGCAAGTGTTCGCTGACCGCCAGTCATCAACAAATAAACGTCAGCTAAAATCTCAGCATCCAGTAAAGCGCCATGTAAATCACGCGATGAATTATCAACACCATAGCGCTTACACAATGCATCGAGATTATTTTTTTGACCAGGGTGCTTATTGCGCGCCATCGCTAGGGTATCGAGTACACTGCAAATATCAGCTGTTGCAGCCAAACCCTGATTCAATAAGGCAAACTCATTATCCATAAAGCCCACATCAAATGGGGCATTGTGAATCACCAACTCAGCACCGCGAATAAACTCACGAAACTCATCCACAATTGCCGCAAATACAGGTTTTGCAGCTACAAACTCATTTGTTATGCCATGCACAGCCATGGCACCTTCATCAATTTCACGCTCGGGATTAATATACTGATGGTAATGTCGACCAGTCAGTTTTCGGTTAATCAATTCAACGCAGCCAATCTCAATAATACGATGGCCAAGCTTAGGCTCTAAGCCTGTAGTTTCAGTGTCTAATACTATTTGACGGGACATTCACATTCTCGGATTTTTAATCAATAAGGTCATGATTCAGAGGGACAAAAATGGGGCACGTATTAGTTATTGGCTGGACCACTCAAGCCAATAACTATGTACTAGAACAACCCACAAACTACAACTCTTCAACGCCACGATTAGCCAGTTGGTCAGCCAGTTCGTTTTCTGGATGGCCGCTGTGGCCTTTAACCCAAAACCAGCTCACTTCATGGCGTTGCGATTGTTCATCGAGCTGCTGCCAAAGCTCAGCATTTTTAACAGGCTTTTTAGCCGCCGTACGCCAGCCGTTTTTTTTCCAATTTTTGAGCCATTCGGTAATACCTTTACGCACATATTGGGAATCGGTGGTGAGCTTGACCCTACAGGGCTCATTTAGCGCTTTTAAGGCTTCTATCGCGCCCATAAGCTCCATCTGATTATTGGTCGTATTTTGTTGACCGCCATACAAGCGCTTTTCATGCTCACCAAAACGTAACACGGCTCCCCAACCCCCAGGGCCTGGATTACCTTTACAGGCACCATCGGTGAATATTGAGACTGATTTTTTGCTGGTATTCAATAGAGCCTTCTTTTATTAAACAGAGTGATTACAATCCCCTTAAACCCGCTAGTTTTTAGGGCCCTTATTCACATTGCGAATTAAACTCAAGCGCGCTGCGCCACGGGCCGTGATAGGCTGAGGGGCAAGTTTAACGCCTTTCAAAAAGCGCGTATCCCGGGCGGGCTTATGCAGCCGCATGCCTGTTACCATTTTGCGCGCAACAATACAGTAAAAATGACCAAAAGGTAGCTGTGTTTTTGCCCTTAAGCCCTGCGCCAACTTAGCGTTCGGTACCCTTTTAAATAAAGGTGTTTGACTGCACCCTAAAAATGTTTCTTGGGTCTCGAAACCCAGTAGCTTTAGCCAATCATTTAAGCGATTACTCGCTAAGCTATGGCGTGCCCAAAAAGCGCTGGTATTCGCCAGTTGCGCAAAAGGCTTCAGTGCACCGGTGAGACTTAAAGGGTCAAAACCCACGATCACAACATGACCATGCGCAATCGTCACTCGACTCACCTCGTTTAACAGCTGGTGCGGGTTAGCCGAATATTCTAGCGCATGATGTAACAGCGTCACATCCACACTCTCATCAGCCAGAGGTAAAGATTCTAGCTCACACGCCAAATCAGCAGGTGCTGTTGTATTAAACCCCACTCGTGTGCAATGACAAATACGGCTCGATTGATAAAGCTTTGTATTAGGTAAAATGCTCATTTGCAATAAGTGGTAACCAAACAAACAACTCAAGGCCTTATCAATGGCCATTTGCTCCTGTGCAAGTATGCGCTGCCCCGTCGGCGCTGCAAACCATTGATCTAGGGCCTTTGCAGCTTGAGGTAAAGCGACGATCTGCTGGCGCTGATGTATCGAATGCGCCAAACGTTTGAACTGTTGCTGCAAAAAAAACATAAACACTCCTATTGGTAAAACACTTGCCGCTCAAGCGCTGGCCAAGTCGCCAAGTGTCTATATCCGCTAAATACGGTATGCTAAATACGGTATAGCGTACTGAAGCCAGATAGTGTGTACTCAACACCCTTAATAGTAGTCATTGCGCACCTAGCCTAGGAGTTTAACCCTCTAGGACCTCAAAGTCACAAAACTCACTAAAGTTCTTGCGACTTCACTTATACTATCTTTACCTAAGCTTAAGCGTATTATCGCCCTATTACATATGACCTCATCGCATACAATTTCACCTAATACCATCAACGGTCACAAACACACAATTTGCGCCATTCCTATCTTTGATGACAATTACGTCTGGCTAATTCACGATGACACCCATGCTTGGGTCATAGACCCAGGGCAAGCAACGCCTATTGTCGCCAAAATAAACGCACTAAATTTAACCCTGAAAGGTATTTTTATTACCCATAGCCATTGGGATCACGTCAACGGTATTAATGAACTGATCAGCTTAAGCTACGCCACCGAGGCACTCCCGGTTTACGGCCCTGCCAATATTCACCCCAGCATTAACCGCCCCGTTAGCGATGGCGACACCCTAAAGCTCAATGGCTTAACGCTGGAGGTATGGCACACGCCAGGCCATATGGCTGAGCATTTAAGTTTTTACTGCCCACAAGTCAACGCATTATTTTGTGGTGATACATTATTTTCGGCCGGCTGTGGGCGACTCAAGCAAACCGGCGATATACAGCAATTATTCAATAGCCTAAACCGCATTCAATCACTGCCTCCGCAAACACAGATTTTTTGCGCGCATGAGTACACGCAGTCCAACCTCCAATTTGCACAAACCGTAGAGCCCAACAATTCAGCTGTTGGTGAATACATAAAAGTCATCGAGCAACTGCGCAAGAATAACCAACCTAGTATTCCTTCAACATTGGCCACAGAGCTTGCCTGCAACCCTTTTTTACGCACTCACAAGCCTGCCGTTATAGAGGCCGTCGTTAAAGCCAGCCCTACCACAACGTGCAACACAGCAACGTGCGACACAACCCCTCTCGCCGTATTTACAGCACTGCGTAACTGGAAAGACACTTTTTAGTTACGATGACATCTAGGATAGAATTATTTGACTAGCGTTAATTTACACACCGCCAAAAATTCTTTATTCCCATCGCCACCCTTAATAGCGCTTGGTGTATAAAACAATACGGTAAAACCTAAAGTATTTAATAGCGTCTTAAATTTTTCTTCTAGCCCTTTATATAAACGGGTGTCCTGCACTAAACCGCCTTTACCTAAAGCTTCTGGGCCAAGCTCGAATTGAGGTTTAATGAGTGTTATTAAATAGCCATTGGGCGTTAGAAGCTGTGCAATATTAGGCAATATTAATGTTTGTGAAATAAAAGAGACATCCATAACGGCAATATCAAACCCTGCTGGGGCATAACGGAGCACATCGGTAGTAAGGTGCCGAGCATTGACACCCTCTAGACATACCACACGCTCATCTACTTTTAGTGATGCCACTAATTGATCGCGCCCCACTTCAATACCGGTGACTTGAGCGGCCCCGTGCTTGAGTAAACAATCGGTAAAACCACCGGTCGACTGACCAATATCAATGGCAGCCATACCCACCACATCAATGCCGCTTAATGCCAAAGCGCCCTCTAACTTTAAGCCTGCACGTGAGACATAACGCATATCGGGGTGCTCGCCCACTTTTAATACACTGTCGACAGGTAATTTAAGGGAGGCTTTGTTTTGAACGCGCCACTGGCCAGCGGTCATTAACTCAACTAGCCCAGCCTCTATCAATTTTTGCGCTTGCGTTCGCGTTGCCGCCAAACTTTGCTCTACTAGTACTTTATCTAACCGTTGCACAAGTTGCAGCCTTATTGATTACTTATTGATTACTTATTGATAGTGTAACTTATGGGTAGGGAGTCATATTTATAAAAGGCCGCTAGCTTACTCAATAACCGCAACGCGGTACAATGCTAACTCATCAATATGACCCAAGTCGCCCTAATTTATGCCAAAAAATAACTTACCCATTTTTGATTGCCTACCCAAGCTACTCGATGCACTGGCGCAACATGATCAAGCCGTACTACAAGCACCGCCGGGGGCCGGTAAAACAACTCAAGTACCTTTAAGTTTATTGGAGCAACCTTGGCTTAAGGGCAAAAAAATTATTATGCTAGAGCCGCGCCGTGTTGCAGCCATTAATGCCGCCAACCGCATGGCTAAAATGCTTGGCGAGCCAGTGGGTCAAACAGTTGGCTACCGCATGCGCCAAGCGGTTAACGTTAGCCCGCACACCCGCATAGAGGTCATTACCGAAGGTTTATTAACTCGCTGGCTACAAGATGATCCCGAGCTTAGCGATATTGGTATTATTATTTTTGATGAATTTCATGAGCGCAGTATTAACACAGATACCGGGCTTGCTTTAAGCTTGCAAGCGCGCGAGCTTTTTAGGGACAGCCACAACCCGCTCAAGCTACTGGTTATGTCGGCCACTTTAGATGGCGCCGCGATTGCCACACTTTTAGATGATGCGCCTATTATTACCAGTCAAGGCCGCAGCTACCCCGTTGATACAATTTATTACCCACCACCTAAAAAGCAGCACGGGCAAGCCTTTAATGATATCACCGTGCATGTTAGTCATACTATTCAAAAGGCTGTTGCCGAACAAACCGGCAGCGTATTGGTCTTTTTACCGGGCGTAGGCGAAATTAACCGCACCCTTAAGCACCTACATAATACTTTACCCAATAACACACACTGCCAACCCCTACACGGCAACTTACCTTTAAAAGAGCAGCAAGCGGCTATCACCCAAACTGATCATGGCAAGCGCAAAATAGTATTAGCCACCGATATTGCAGAAACCAGCTTAACCATCGAGGGCGTGCGTATTGTGATTGATGCCGGCTTATGTCGCAGCCCGAGCTTTGACCCCAATACGGGCCTTACCCGCTTACACACCCATAACAATGCGCAATCTTCAACGGAGCAACGCGCCGGCCGCGCCGGCCGTATGGAGCCTGGCATTTGCTACCGACTGTGGAGCGAAGCGGCGCAACATCAACGCGCCAAACACGCTACCCCCGAAATTTTAGCCGCCGATTTAACCCCTTTATGTATCACATTACTTCACTGGGGTTGCAATAACCCCAGTGAACTCACTTGGCTAGATGCGCCGCCTAGCGCAAACTGGCAGCAAGCACTCAACACCTTACAGTTATTAGGTACTATTGACGACAACCAGCAATTAACCCCCACCGGAAAACGACTGGCCAATTTTGCCTGCCACCCTCGCCTAGCACTCTTACTCCTAAAAGCCGAGCACTACGGTGCCAACAAGCTCGGCAGTACATTGGCGGCTATATTGAGCGAGCGCACGCCTAAGCACATGGATGCTAACCTTGCCACTATTTACCGTGCAGCCACAGGCTTAGACACTATAAACCCAGCGCACAAAGGCTGGCAGCAGCGCGTACAACAATTAGCTCGGCAATTTGCACAAGGCTTGAGTGCAAAAAAAGTCACTGCTGATTACGACGAAAGCGATTTGATTGGCTTATTACTGGCCCACGCCTTTCCTGAGCGCATTGCAAAACTCAAAAATACGAATACTCAAAATACAGTATTTCAGCTAGCTAATGGGCGCGCAGTACAAATTTCAACACATGAACATTTAGCGCATACACCGTGGTTAAGCATTGCCGAAGCCGGAGGTATTGCAGGTAAAAACACCGATACCATTTATGCCGCTTGCCCATTAAATAACACATTTTTTAATGATGAGCTTAAATATCTGACTAAGCAAAACACCCTTGCCCAGTGGGATGACAAAGCCGGTCGCTTTATTGCCGAACAAAGGACACAACTTGGCAAAATTATTATTCAACAGCAAACACAAACCTCACTCCCAAAAGAGGTTAAAACAAAAGCGCTGCTAGAGCTGATCAAAAATAAAGGATTAGACTTTTTACCTTGGTCGCATGAGGCCACTCAATTTATTGCCCGCGTTAATTTACTGCACACTACAATAGGCGAACCTTGGCCAAGCTTTAGTCATACAGCATTGCTCAATACACTTGATGACTGGCTAGCGCCTTATCTCAGTAATATTAATACATTAGCTGACTTTAAAAAATTACATTTACTTCAGCAATTACACAGCTTGCTGCCTTGGCCGCTTCCGCAAGAGCTAGACATCCTTGCACCCATAAGCATCGCAATACCTAGCGGGCGAAATGCTGCCATAGACTACAACAACACCCCGCCGATACTCGCGGTAAAGCTACAAGAAATGTTTGGTTGTGCGCAAACACCCAGTATTGCTAATGGCCAAATAAAACTGACCGTGCACTTGTTGTCACCTGCGCAAAAACCACTGCAAATCACTCAAGATTTGGCCGCTTTTTGGGCTGGCGGGTATCAAGAGGTAAAAAAGGAAATGAAAGGCCGCTACCCGCGCCACCCGTGGCCGGATGACCCGTTGAGCATGCAGGCAACAGCTAAAACCAAACGTCGCTTACAATTAGATCAAGGCTTCTAATTGTAAGCACTTAAATTAAGATCTCTGAATTTAGGCACGCAGGTTTTTATTTGTGCGGATTATTTAATGCGCCGCCGCAACGATTACAAAAGCCTGCGTCTTTATCGTGGCCGGCTTTACCGCAGTTAGGGCAATTAATTAAGCTACGATCGCGTTGAATTTCTTGTGAGAACTCAGCCGTTAAGATACCTGTAGGGACCACAATAATAGAGTAGCCTGTTAACATCGCAAGCGATGCTACGATTTGGCCAAAAACGGTTTGCGGAGTAATGTCACCATAGCCCACAGTCGTAATAGTGACGATGGTCCAGTAAATACTGCGTGGAATACTCGTAAAACCATTACTGGGGCCTTCAACTAAATACATAATCGACCCGAAAATAGTCGCAAAGACCAGGACCACCATAAAAAATACAAATATTTTATGGCGCGCCTGTAACATTGAACGGACTAATAAATTAGCCTCCACTATATACCGCATTAACTTAAGTACGCGAAAAACACGCAATACCCTAAATAAACGTAGCATTAATAAGTAATTGGTACCAGGTACCAATAGGCTAATATACGCAGGTAAGATCGATAACAAATCGATCACACCATAAAAGCTGCGGACATACAAAATGCGACTAGGCGAACAATAGAGACGCGCTAAATATTCCACGGTAAAAAAGAACGTAAACGTCCATTCAACATAGCGCAATACCAGTCCCCAGCGCTCATTAAGTGCCACTACAGTATCTAGCATTAAAGCCACCACACTGAATACAATGGCGTAAATTAAAACGAGATCAAAGAGCTTACCGGCTGGCGTTTCTGTGCCAAAAATCACATCGTACAGTTTCTGTCTGAATGGGCTCATAAGTTTTAAAAAAATAGATTGGAGCATACAGCTCGATAAATGACAGCCTATTGTATAATAGCCACTTTTTAGGAGCCAACAATGAGCAAAAACTCACGCCTTGTCTACTCTACTGAGCAAGGGCGCATCAAACAAACCCCAACCACAAACACGCACATTACACCAGGTGACGGCATTGTACGCTTACACCGCGAAAGTAAAGGCCGTGGCGGTAAAGGGGTCACCTTAATTAAGGGGGTCCCTTTAAATGAGGCCGACCTCAAAAAGCTCAGTAAAGAACTGAAACAAATCTGTGGCACAGGCGGTACGGTTAAAGATGGCATTATAGAGATACAAGGCGAGCAACGCGACAAGCTAAAAGTCACTCTCGAGAAAAAAGGCTACATCGTTAAAATTGCAGGCAGCTAAATAATCTATGACTAAGCTCAGCATGCAGCTCAGTACATCAAGAAAACGAAACTGGTTTGATCTTTGCTCTACCTGTGTATCGTTCAGCAATATGACTGTATTGCCAGCTTTTTGACAGCGTAATGATACTTAATAATTTGACGACCGAGGTAGATCATGCCAGCAGATTTTTTTTGGCCACTGTTACAAAACACCCTCCAAATTGCCCTAGGAGGCGCAATCGCTTTGGCTACCGCGTGGTGCGTACTACGCTTTAAACACAAAGATCACAGCACAAGTCCAGGTGAGCGACGCCTTATGATATTAGAGGAGGTCTCGCGTGAGGTCGGCTATGTTAACCACTGTTTTGCCCGATATTCATCACTGGTCATTGAATCAACCCGCTTTGGTCAAACATGGCCGGGGGCTCGTAAGTTAGAACTTGAGCGCGTCAATGCCGAGCTGGTTGAGGAATTTAAAAAACTCGCGGATGCTGAAGCTAAGCTGCTCATGTTAGGTGAAAAGACCATGGAAAAAACATTACGTTTATACGCCGCTAAAATCGCTCTTTTTCGCAAGCAAGTGTATGTGGGCAGGCAGGATATTAGCGAACAAGAAATTTCTGATTTAAAAGCGACTATTTTAACCTTACGCGAGCAGTTTTATGACCTACTGAGTCGGCGTTATGATCGCCTACTAGCTGTGTGATCGGCTCACACCTATAAACACACTCTTAAGCCGGCGTCGCTTAACCAAAATACGACTTAAGCAGATACTTTTAACGCGGAAAGTGTGCCGCAAAACGCGAAATCCACTCTCTTGCAGCCTCGTCTTCTGTGATGGGGCGACCGTATTGACACGCCTGCTTGCGATAGTGTTCGATATGGCAAGCCTGCTCAATCATACGCATCGAGTGATGCTCGTTATCTTGTTCAAATTGCACACCAATATGATAACGAGCACCGTCAATATCAATGCAATGCGCCACTATACCTGTGAGTATAAAATGATTACCTTTAAGATTAACGGTTAAGTGAATCCTGACACCGACAGGCAGGGAGGCGCTCGACTCAAAGACCATACCTCCCTCGTGGACTTTGAGTTTATTAGCCGCCACATAAGCTGGTGGATTATCGATAGTGAAATCGAGTGGGATATCTCTTGGATGCTTAATAAACCCCTCGAAATGACAAACTTCCGTCGCTAAATCTTCTACCCAACGGCAACTATAAGCCAACCAGGCCTCTGATGCCTGTACAGATACGTTCGGCCTCTTAACGGTCGCCATAAGTACCTCCTTTTCTAAGCTGGCAGCTCATCGACTCACAGACACTTGCTAAGTGTGACGTATGCATATGCAGTAAAAGTATTGATTCATGACAATTCAGGGGCAATCTAAATAGCATGACAGTGCGAATAGACTAGGTATAGCTCAATGTGCTAGGTCCACCGGCGAGAAGGGATTTTAACATCCACAAAAAGGGTTTTTGCGCCACTTTTTTTCTTTGAAAGTGCAGTTTTTACACATTAAGCGTTAATTTGGCTTTTGGTGCAACGCTGATGCTGGTAGCAGCGTATGTCTGTGAGTGTTTTTGACGTCGAAACCGCTCTTATTAAAACGGCTTATTCACCTGAGTTCAACTCGCATAAGGCTCGAACAGGCCCAAAAGAGCGACGGTGCTCAGGAAGTACGCCCAATATTTTAAGCTGTTCCATATGCATTTTGGTCGGATAACCTTTGTGTTTTGCAAAACCATAACCTGGGAACTTCGCATCCAACACCCCCATTTCTTGGTCTCGGGTAACTTTCGCCAAAATTGAGGCCGCACTAATGCAAGCTTCCTTAGCATCACCTTTAACAATGGCCTCGGCACTATAATGCCACACAGGTAAACGGTTACCATCAACTAATACATGCTCAGGCGCAACCCCCAAACCTTCTACGGCACGTTTCATAGCCAGCAAACTTGCATGTAAAATATTAATATCATCAATTTCGGCGGGGCTGGCTACTGCAATATGATAAGCTAATGCTTTCTCAATAATCTCTTCATATAATGCGTTACGCCTTTTTTCAGATAGCTTTTTAGAGTCAGCCAAACCTTTAATAGGCTTGGCTGGATCCAATATCACCGCCGCCGCAACAACATTACCAATTAAGGGGCCGCGCCCTGCCTCATCTACACCTGCCACTAACATTGCGATACTCTTAATGAATTGATTTAACCGGTTGATCAATCAGATTTAATACAGCTTGAGCGGCTTTTTCGCTCGCATTGAGCTTGAGCATTTTATGTAATTTTAAATACTCTTGCTGCAAAGATGCTTGCTCATGCTTATTTAATATTTTAAGTATTTGAGGGGCGATATTTTCCGCTACAGCAGCCTGCTGAATAAACTCTTTTGCTAACTCTTTTTGAGCCAACAAATTAGGCAAGCCGATAAATTTTACTTTAACCATACGCGCAAAAATAAAATAAGATAAAGCCGCTACTTTATAAGCAATAACCATTGGTTTTTTTAATAACATCGCTTCAAGTGTCGTTGTGCCAGAGGCCATTACCACAGCATCACTCGCCTGCATTACGGTATGCGAGTGTTTTAAAAACACACGTATAGGCAAGCGAGGGAACCTCTGAAGTATATTTTCGATTTGTTGCTGCCTAGCCTCGCTTGCAGCCGGAATCACAAGGCACAGATTTGGATTTTGTTGTAGACATAATATGGCCGACTCTAAAAACACTGGCAACATACGCTCAACCTCACCCGCTCGACTCCCCGGCAAAATAGCTAATACTTGATGCGTCGCGGGTATCTCAAGCCCCAACTCAACACGTGCCTGCTCAGTATTAGGCTGCAAAGGTATTTGGTCAGCCAATGTATGACCGACACAAATAGCTTTAATGTTACGCTGCAAATAAAACTCTTGCTCAAACGGGAAGAGTGTCAGCATCACATCGACCGCTTTGGCTATTTTTTTAACCCGATTTTGGCGCCATGCCCAAACCGAGGGGCTGACATAATGCACTGTTTTAATGCCAGCATTTTTTAGGGCCAACTCCAAGTCCAAGGTAAAGTCAGGTGAATCAATACCAATAAAAACATCGGGCGGGTTTGCGATAAAGTGTTGTTTTAAAAATTTTCGAATACGCAACAATTCAGGTAAGCGCTTAAGAGGCTCAACAAAACCCATCACAGCTAATCGATCCTGAGGAAAAAAGGACGTTGCACCTTGCTCTAACATTAGCGGACCAGCAATACCCTCAATAATGGCATTGGGGTGGTGATATTGAATAGCCCGAATGAGGCCCGCTCCTAAAATGTCACCCGAAGCCTCACCGACAACAATGCCTACACGCAACCTGCGCTCACCCGTCACAGCTAAAGGAGCCTCAAGCATTAACGTACGATACCGCGAGTCGAAGACTTGAGCGAATCAATGAGCGTTTGAATATGCAGCGATAGACTCACCAGAGGCTCTAATTGTGCAATTGCTTGCTCTAGCGTTAAACCACGCCTAAAAATTATCTTATAGGCTTTCATTAATGTACTGACATCGGTGTCGGTAAAACCTCGACGCCGTAAACCTTCGGCATTGATTGTTCGGGTTTCAGCGGGGGCACCAGCAACCATCATAAAGGCAGGCACATCTTTGCCAATAGCGCTGCCCATACCGGTAAAGCAATGAGCACCAATATGGCAATGTTGATGCACCAACGTAAAGCCTCCTAAAATGGCCCAATCACCGACTGTTACATGACCTGCCAAGGCTGCATTATTTACCAAAATACAATGGCTGCCGATCACGCTATCGTGCCCGACATGAGCATAAGCCATCAATAAATTATTATCGCCAATCAAGGTGTCACCGCGATCTTGTACCGTACCACGATGAATAGTGACGCCTTCGCGGATCACATTGTTATCACCAATGGTTAATGTTGTTGGCTCACCTTTATATTTTAAATCAGGTGTATCTTCACCAATAGATGAAAACTGATAAATATGATTATTTTGGCCAATTGTCGTAGGCCCTTTAATCACAACATGCGATTCAATAATTGAGCCTTCGCCGATCACGACATCTGCGCCAATAATACAAAAAGGACCAATACTCACCTTATCGTGAATAATAGCGCTTGGATCAATGATAGCTCGGGAGTCAATTAACCCCGATGTTTGCGATGCAGTCATCCCCGCCTCCTCTTTTATATTCGGTTAATCGTGCTTAATATTAATCAACACTGCGATCAGCGCACATGATAGTCGCTTGTGCTGCGAGTTGACCATCGACTTTAGCTTCGCACTGAAATTTCCAAATACCACGCTTTTCAGACACAATACTTGCCTTAATATACATTTGATCGCCAGGTACCACCTGACGCTTAAAGCGTACACGATCGGCACCGGCATACAAATAAATCGAGCCGTCTTCAGGGGTTTTGCCCATGGTTTTAAAACCCAACACCCCACAAGCTTGCGCCATAGCCTCCAAAATCATAACACCTGGAAATACCGGATAATGAGGGAAATGACCTTCAAAAATGCCTTCATTAATAGTGATGTTTTTATAAGCCACAATAGACTCTCCTTCTGTTAACTCCGTAACACGGTCAATTAACAAAAAAGGATAACGATGTGGCAAATATTTACGAATTTCATTCACGTCCAACATGCAGGACACTCTCCAGAGCAAAAAGGCAAAAAAAAATAGCGCCCTTTAGGGCGCTGTATGATGACCATTGAATATCATATGAATCATTGAAACCATGCCACATCTTCGCTAACAGGCATGTTTAAATGGCGATATCGTGTATTCACTTTTCTAGTTTTTTAATACGTCCGGCCATTTCATCAAGCTGCGTAGAACGAACCATATAGCGCCGCCAAGAGCGTACATCTTGCATTGGCGAGCCTGAAGCATAATGACCTGGCTGATCAATAGACTTAATCACTACAGTGGCGCCATTAAAATGTACATCATTACAAATATTTAAGTGCCCACTAACAGCAACAAAGCCGCCTATTGTACATCTAGCACCTATATTTGTGCTACCAGCAATTCCGACGCAACCTGCAATCGCCGTTTGCTCTCCAATGGTCACGTTATGGGCAATATGTACCAAGTTATCAATAATGACGCCATTCGCAATTTGTGTATCTTTAATAGCACCTCGATCAATAGCGCAATTTGCGCCAATCTCAACGTTATCACCAATAACCACACGGCCTAATTGATGAATCTTCACCCAACCCTGTGTTGCCGAGGGCGCATAACCGAAACCGTCAGAGCCAATCGTTGTACCACTATGCACCTTGACATGACGACCCAATACACAGTGATGTGCAATCGTTGTATTGGCATGCAATAAACAGTTGTCTCCCAAAACAGCCTGCGCCCCTACAATAACCCCAGCACAAAGCTCTGTACCGCTACCAATAATAGCTCCAGCTTCGATAACACAGCCAGCGGCAATTTTTACGTTCTCGCCAAGCGTGGCCGTAGCATCAACAACGGCCGACGGATGTACACCTACGACTGTTTGTGGACGGTTATCAAAAACCTTTGTCAACTTGGCATAGGCTAAATACGGATCAGCCACAATAAGCTGGTTAGCAATCGGGCAATCGGGTAAAGGGGCCTTAAGTAGTACAGCGCTAGCAGCACTAGTGGCCAACTGAGGTATATATTTTTTATGAGCAATGAAGGTGATTTGCCCTGGTGCTGCAGTCGCCGTATCACCAACGCCTAGCACCAAGCAATTACCATCACCCAAAAGTTGCGCATCGAGTAAGATCGCTAAGTCGTACAGACTGTATTGTTTAATGGCCATATCTTACTCCTACGCCAATATGTGTAACCTAATGAGATTACTTAGCTTTATTCAAACGGCTGGTAATATCCGCTGTAATATCAGCCACAGGCTTAAAGATCACCGCCGCCTGAGAGTGCAAAATAAGGTCAATATCTTTTTCTTCCATATAAGCTTTTAAGATAGGCTCTAATTTCGATTCAGCTTCTTGCATCAGCTTGGTAACAGCAGCATTTTGCTCGGCCTGTGCTTTCTTTTGCGCTAATTGAAAGTCTTCACTCAAGTAAGACATTTTCTTTTTATGATCAGCTTGCTGATCTGCGCTCCAGGTCATGCCGTTTTTTTCAGCTTCTTTTTGCAAGGCAATCAATTCTGAACGGGTGTTTTCAATACTGGCAACCAACGCTGCAAAATCTTTATCGGCTTTTAATTCTGCATCGCGTTTTTTAGCGGCATCTGTCGCTAAAATAGCCATTTGAGGGTTAAACACAACCGTTTTACCTGCAAATGCCAAAGGTGCGGCAGCCATTAAAACGACAGTAGCTAATAGATTATTAAGTTTCATTGTTACTCCTAATCACGTAATACTTACGTTAAATAATTAAAATCCTGAACCGAACGAAAACTGAAAAGCCTCTCGTTCATCGAATTCATTTTGCTGAAAAGGCTTAGAAATACTAAACGTCAACGGCCCCATGGGTGAAATCCATGTCATTCCTAACCCGTAAGCTGCACTGAGCTTGGTAATATCATACCCAAAGCAATCGGCTTGATAGCGGCCACAATTGGTATCAAAAACATTACCTGCATCAACAAACGCAGCAATCTGCATTGAACGCTGATCATCAATAAAGGGTAACGGGAAAATCAACTCCGTTGACATTTCAACCAATAAATTACCACCAATTGAACGGCTACGTCGATAATTATTGATAACATTTAAAGCCAGTTGGTTCTCGCTACACTCAGTCGAGCCAGTGCGTTCAGTTGTGCTGCATAACACAGGTACACTACCACTACCTCGAACATTATCAGCAATACCATCATTATCAATATCGATCGCATTATAATCTGAAAAGCCCTCAAGATAAGTCACTTGCGAAGCTTGGCGAGGCCCTAACGAGCTACGCTCAAAGCCACGCACTGAGCCAAAGCCACCAGCATAAAAGTTTTCAAAGAAAGGCAGGCGTTTCATTTCACCGTAACCATCACCGTAACCTACGTTACCTTTAAAGCGCAGTGTGAAATGTCGAGTAAGGGGCTGAAAGTACTGCCCTTTCATTTCGACTTTATAATATTGTAAATCACTTCCTGGGGCAGTCATCTCCAAACTCACCGATTGAAAATTACCACGCGTCGCTAAAATACCACGGTTTAATGTGCTGCGTACCCAACTCAGGTTCGCACTCGCGGTATCAAATTTATCACCGTATAAGTCAACGAAACCTGGCTCAACATGGTTTACCAACATAGATTCCGTGACGAAATCAGTAGGCAAAGAATAACTATCAATAATGCCATCACCATCAGGGTCAGACGGACTGGGAAGATCTTCATTTCTCACATAAACGTAAGGGTACTGGTCTAGATCAAGCTGCCTAAAGCTAGAGCGAATTTCTTGTAATGCAAAACGACCTGGTACAATTTCTAAGTGGCTCAAGCCCACACCAAAATTAACACGCTGCACCTCAGTCACCGGATAACCAAACGTTAAGTTCACACCGTAAGCATTGGTGCCGTAGTCGGCAGCCCCAATAGTGGCATTATCACGCGTCTGATAATACACGCTAATACCGCGACTTACGCCATCGGGCGTAAAATAAGGGTCAGTATAAGAGAAGCTATAAACCGTTTGATATTTACTGTAATTGACATTAATACCTACCTGCTTACCGGTGCCTAACCAGTTATTCACCGCCAAATTAGCACCAATGGTAGCGCCATAACCTTGCGAATAGCCCAAGCTTGCACTGATAGAATCTGAGTGCTGCTCTTCTACGGTATATTGCACATCCACCTGATCTTCAGTGCCTGGAACAGGGATATTTTCAACAGTCACGCCTTTAAAGAAGCCTAAGCGCTCTAAGCGTACTTTACCTTGTTCAATACGTGCGTTAGATGCCGAAGCTGATTCCATTTGACGCATTTCACGGCGCAAGACTTCATCACTGGTCCGCGAGTTGCCCTTAAATAAAACTCTACGCACATAGACACGTTTTTGAGGATCTACAAAAAAAGTGACTTTTACAGTCTTATCTTCGGTATTTTTTTCAGGAATACCCTGTACCTCGGCATTGGTATAACCGGCATTACCTAAAAGACTGGTAACGTACTCACTGGTATTTGTCATTAAATTTTGTGCAAATGTTTCACCCTTTTTCAGCAGCACCATACGCTTAATAGTGTCTTCTGGTAAAATAGGGTCACCGGCAATTTCAATATCGGTCACGGTGTACACATCACCTTCCGATATATTCAAAGTAATAAAAATAGCTTTCTTATCAGCACTTAAAGACACCTGACTCGAGACAACATTAAAATCTAAATACCCTCTATCCAAGTAAAAGGATTCCAGTTTTTCAATATCGCCTGTTAAACGCTCTTTGGCATAGCGGTTATTACTGGTCAACCACGATAACCAACCCGCCTCTTTTGATTCAAATAGACCCACCAAGTCATCGTCACTAAACTTTTCATTGCCTACAATATTAATATGCTTAATACCAGCAACATCGCCTTCGTCGATATTAATATTCACTTCGACTTGATTATTAGGCTTGGGGATTATTTCAGGCTCTACTGCTGCTGAGTAGCGGCCCTGAGAAACATATTGACGCTCAAGCTCACGTACCAAGCCATCCAAGACTTCTCGCTTTAAAATCTCACCTTGTTTTAAACCGTTTTCGGTCATGACCTGTTCAAGCTGTTCACTTTTAATAGCTTTGTTGCCATCAAGGTTTATTGCACTAATGGCTGGTCGTTCAAAAACGCGCACAATAAGCACGTTGCCCTCGTGTAATAACTTAATGTCGGCAAAAAAGCCGGTCGCAAATAATGACTGCATAACCGACGCTAGCGCTTGAGCGTCGGCATAGTCACCAGCCTGGATAGGCAGCGCCGCAAACACCGGAGAAGGCGATACCCGCTGTAAACCTTCAATTTGAATATCGGCAATGCGAAAAGAATTCGCCAACGCATCCATACAAAAGCTCAACAAAATAACAGCGGATAACGCTGGCAAAGACCGTCTAAAACGTAAAATGTATTTCACTCGCTAATATGCTCTTACTAATAATTGTTGTTATAACGTTAATGCAATCTAAAAGACTGCATTAAAATTTCGTGTTTAGGCTGTTTATGTATTTATCAGCCTTAATATATCGTTGTAAAAGGACATCACCATCATGACCGCTAAAAATGCCAAACCCAACTGCATGCCCCACATTTTTAAACGATCAGATACCGGCTTACCTTGTATACCCTCAATAACACTAAATACAATTCGCCCTCCATCTAAAATAGGAATAGGCAATAAATTAAAAACGCCTAACGACACACTAATGAGTGCCATAACACCTAAATAGTATGACAACCCAGCCCGAGCCGAGTCACCTGCAACCTGCGCAATGCCAATAGGGCCGCTTAAATTCTTTGTCGAAATTTGCCCTAATAATAGTTTTTTGATGGATACCACAATCATGGCAGACGTATTCCAAGTTTCGCTCAGCGCGTGCTGCATGCCCATTACTAAGCCTAACTTGCGTGTCACTAACATCTGCTCTGGCCAAGTAACCCGCGTTGCACTCACACCCACACGGCCCACTTGATTGCCCTGCTCGTCCTCTACTATGCTTGGGACAATGGGCAATATCAAATGATTTTGCTCGCGTAACACCTTCAATACAATCGTTTGATTGGGGCGCGCCTGTATATATTCGGCCCAATCTTGCCAGCGCTTGACAACCACATCATCAATCGCCGTAATTTCATCGCCGGCCTTCAAGCCTGCGATATCAGCAGCACTGCCTGGCGATACCGCCCCTATTGTGGCAGGTATTGTAGGAACATAAAAACTTAGCCCTATCCCCTCTAAAGGGTTGGGAGCCTCGGTGCCTTGCAGCCAATCATTAATGACAACCTCCATATCGTATGTTAAACCTTTTGTTTCAGGGTATTGCACCGTGAGCATAATACTACCGGTCTCACCTAGGCGCCTCGCTAGTCGATCAAACACTTCTTTGCGACCGGGCGTTGCGACACCGTCTACAGCAATAATTTGCTGTCCAGCATCAACACCGGCAAAAGCGGCTGGCGAATTAGGCTGCACCTGTCCAATCACAGCACTCGGGATTGTAACCTCTTGAATAGCTAACCACCAAAAAACAAAAAAGGCGAGCACAAAATTGGCCACCGGTCCAGCCGCCAAAATAGCGACTTGCTGCCAAGTATTACAACTTTCAAAGGTTCTGTTTTTATCTTCTGGTGCAATATTGTCTTCTGAGGCATCTAACATTTTGACGTAGCCGCCCAGCGGAATGGGTGCTACAGCAAACTCAGTACCGTACTTATCTGTCGTTTTCCAAAAGGGCTTACCAAAACCGACAGAAAAGCGCAAAACTTTTACACCGCACTTGCGAGCAACAATAAAATGCCCCCACTCATGAATAGAGACTAACACCAATAATATAAACAAAAATGCTAATACGGTTTGAATGAGAAACACAACTAAGCCTTAACAGTAATGGCGCGAGTAAAATACCAGCATACTAATGAATGCTCGCAATAAAGTGGCTAGATCGCTCTCGCGCTTCAGAGTCGGCCGCTATGACCTCATCGATACACGTTGGTTCTGAAGAACTTTGCACACTCACAACCTCAGCTACAACGCGCGCAATATCTAAAAAGCGAATTTTATTGTCTAAAAAAGCTGCTACTGCCACTTCATTGGCTGCATTGACAATCGCCGGAGCCGTACCGCCGCAGTTAATCGCCTCGATAGCCAACTGTAAACAAGGAAAACGCTCAAAATCAGGCGCATGAAACTCTAAATGGGCTAGACGTGTAAAATCTAAGCGCTCAACCCCCGACTCAATACGCCGAGGCCAACTTAAACAATTAGCAATAGGTGTACGCATATCAGGCATACCCATTTGACATAACACTGAACCGTCATTGTACTCCACCATAGAATGCACAATGCTTTGCGGGTGTACAACAATCTCAATTTGTTCGCTACGTGCACCAAACAACCAGCACGCTTCAATAAACTCCAAGCCTTTATTCATCATGGTGGCGGAATCTACCGAGATTTTTTTACCCATATCCCAGTTAGGATGGGCGCACGCCTGGGCAGGTGTAATAGATTGTAACGCTGCATGATCATGCAAACGAAAAGGGCCGCCTGAGCCGGTCAATAATATGCGTGAAATACCCGCATCATCCAAAGACTCAAAATGCTCAGGTAAGCATTGAAAAATCGCATTGTGCTCGCTGTCAACAGGTAAGAGTTTGGCTTTGTGTTTTTGCACCGCCTGCATAAACAAGCTACCAGCCATCACCAATGACTCTTTATTGGCCAATAGTACTTTTTTGCCCTGTTTCACTGCAGCCATTGTTGGCAACAACCCTGCAGCCCCCACAATAGCAGCCACAACAGTGCTCACTGCTGGCGCCTCGCACACATCAATTAATGCTTGCGGACCAAACAGTACTTGCGTTTTAGAACCTTGATCTTGTAAAGCCGCACGCAATAGCTTGGCCTCTTGCTCCTGTCCAACAACAGCATACACTGGCTTGAACACGAGACACTGCTGTTTTAAGCGTTCAATTTGTGAATAACCGGTTAAGGCAAAAATACGGTAGCGCTCGTGATGCCGAGCAATAATATCTAGCGTATTCACGCCAATTGAGCCTGTAGCCCCTAAAACAACCACAGACTCTGGCTGACTATTATCATACCGATTACCACGTGTGTCGCCATACATTGTCGCCATCACAGTGCCCAGCCTGTTGCCAATAATGCCAACACAAAAACCGGCGCTGCAGCGGTCACACCATCAATACGATCTAAAACACCGCCGTGCCCCGGTAAAATAACGCCTGAATCTTTCACTCCACAATGGCGCTTAAGCATGCTTTCAAACAAATCACCTAACACAGAGACTGCCGCGGCAGGTAATGCGATAGCCAACCCTAAGTACCAATGATTACCGACCCAGCTACTGTAGGCTAGAGCTAAACATGCAACAAAGATCAGCCCGCCCATTACGCCTTCCCACGACTTACCAGGGCTAACATTAGGCGCCAACTTACGCCGCCCCAAAGCCTTACCACTAAAATACGCGCCTGTATCAGCCGCTGCAACCAATGCCAGCAGCGCTAAGACCAGCCACTGGCCATTATCAGCACTATGCAGCATTAATACGCCCACACCCGCTGGGACCAAGGTCAAAAAACCCATAATCACCCTCGCCAAAATACTGCGCCAAAAAAGCACACTAGAGGGATAACCTTGCACCCACAATAAAGCCAGTGCCCACCACAGTGCTGCGGCACTAAAAAAAGTTTTGACTGCGCCTTGACCGATGAGCGGCAAAAAATACCCTGTGGCTGCCACGCTAAGGGTGAGTAATGCACTAAAAGTAATGCGCACAACAGGCTGCTGTAAGCCCGCCAGCAAAGAAAACTCCCAAGCGGCTATCGCAAACATGAGAAGCACAAAACCTTGGAAAGCAACAGGCGGCAAAACAAATAAACAGCTCAAAAAAACAATCACTAAAACTATGGCGGTGATGACGCGTTGCTTTAACACTTTAATCTCCTAAACCGGCTTCTATTTGCTCGCTCGTTTGGCCAAAGCGGCGTTGGCGAGCATGGAAGTCGTCGACGACAGCATTCATCGCTGCAGCATCAAAATCTGGCCATAATAGAGGGCTAAAATACAGCTCCGCATAGGCCGCTTGCCACAACAGATAGTTACTAATTCGTAACTCACCTCCTGTGCGCACTAATAGATCTAGCGGGGGTAGATCTGCCGTTGATATAAATGCATCCAAACTGTGTTCGGTAATCGCGCTAGCGGCCAAAGTACCAGCTTCAACCTGTAGCGCTAGCTGTTTGGCAGCATGCGTAATATCCCACTTACCGCCGTAGTCGGCAGCGATAACCAATGTGCTTTCGGCGCCTTTGGCAATCGCCTCCGCTTCTAAAATCGCATCGTACAATTTAGGGCTAAAGCGCTCACGGCTCCCAATCACCTTTAAACGCACACCGTCATCGGCTAGCTTTTTGGCTTCCTTTTTTAAATAGTTATAAAAAAGGCCCATTAACGCCTCAACCTCTTTAGGGGGGCGCTTCCAATTTTCACTACTAAAAGCAAATAAAGTCAGTGCTTCGACCCCGCGCTTACGGCTAGCCGCTAGCACATCACGAATACGCTCAACACCGACCTTATGGCCGGCGATACCTTTTTTGCCCTGCTGTTTTGCCCAGCGATTATTACCATCCATAATGATGGCAACATGACGAAGAGAATTCACACACTAACCCTTTTACAAAGAACCGTCAGGGTCTTAGATTTCCATTAAGTCTTTTTCTTTTGCCGCAAAACCAGCATCAACTTCGGCAATATATTTATTCGTGATTTTTTGAACTTCATCTTGTGCACGACGCTCATCATCTTCACTAATTTCTTTATCTTTCACCAAGTCTTTTAATGCCGCGTTGGCATCACGACGTACATTTCGGACCGAAATACGTGCATTTTCGGCTTCTGTTTTGGCTTGCTTAATATAATTTTTACGGGTTTCTTCGGTTAGTGCTGGCATGGGAACACGAATCAGCTCACCCATCGAAGAAGGATTTAGACCCAAATCTGATTTCATAATGGCTTTTTCAATTTCAGGGACCATATTTTTTTCCCAAGCACTAATCGACAGAGTGCGAGCATCTAATACGCTCACATTAGCAACCTGCGCCAAAGGCGTAGCAGAGCCATAATAAGACACCATTACGCTGTCTAAAATACTGGGGTGGGCGCGACCTGTGCGGATTTTATTAAAGTTAGTACCTAAAGCCGATATTGCTTTTTTCATGCGCTCTTCGGCATCTTTTTTAATTTCATTGATCATGGTTTCACCTAATGCTTTATAGGAATAACAATTGAATGTTTAAATATGATTATTAGTAACCTGTGGTTTTATCACAATAAACCTGTAGGTTAAGCCCCTTCGGCCACAATTAAAGTGCCTTCGTCACCGCCCACAACAATATTAAGTAATGCACCAGGCTTATCCATTTTAAAAACCCTGACAGGCATATCGTGCTCATCGCACAGACAGATGGCCGTTAAGTCCATTACACCGAGTTTATCGGCCAATACCGTATCGTAACTTAAGCGGTTATAACGAGTTGCAGTGGGATCTAATACTGGGTCAGCGGTATAAACACCGTCAACTTTGGTGGCTTTAAGAACAATCTCAGCCTCGACTTCGATGCCTCGCAAACACGCGGCAGAGTCTGTTGTAAAAAACGGGTTACCCGTGCCCGCTGAGAATATCACCACTTCGCCATCGCCCAGCAAGCGAATAGCACGGCGGCGATCATAGTGCTCAACAACACCACTCATCGGGATGGAGGACATGACAGTCGAAGAGATATTAGAGCGCTCTAGAGCGTCACGCATGGCCAGGGCATTCATCACTGTGGCTAACATTCCCATATGATCGCCTGTCACACGATCAAGGCCTGCACGACTCAATGCCGAGCCTCGGAACAAATTGCCTCCGCCAATAACCAAGCCCACCTGCACGCCAATACCTACAAGCTGACCAATTTCTAGGGCCATCTTATCTAATACTTTAGGGTCGATACCAAACCCTTCTTCACCCATGAGCTGCTCGCCACTTAGCTTGAGCAATATGCGCTTATACTTGCGATCGCGTGTCGTTGGCATAACCAGTCTCCAAAAAAATTTGGCGGCAGTTTAACAGCAAAAAGGCGGGAGGTGTGACTCCCGCCTTTTAAATAGAAAGGTTTAAGGCGCAGGATGCGCCTTAGGACTGGCTATTAGCAATACTATTTACCGTAAAACGCCATGAAGATTGATCAACATCGCCTTATTTACCTCACTAACAACCAACCCAAATGGCGATTTACTTGCCTGCCGCCGCAACTTGCGCAGCAACTTCTGATGCAAAGTCAGTCTCTTCTATCTCAATACCTTCACCCACTTCTAAACGGATAAAGCTCACAACTTCTGCGCCCGCTTGTTTAGCCAAAGCTCCCACAGTTAACTCGGGGTTTTTAACAAAAGGCTGCTCGATCAAGCTGCTTTCTTTAAGAAACTTAGAAATACGACCCATAACCATTTTTTCTACGATAGCTTCTGGCTTACCGGCCATATCTGGCTGAGAGGCAATGATTTCTTTTTCTTTTTCGACTAACTCTTGTGGCATTTGATCAGGTGAAACTACCTGTGGATTGACCGCTGCAACATGCATAGCAATATCACGCGCCAATTCAGTCGTCCCGCCTTTTAATTCAACCAATACTGCAATACGGTTATTTGAATGCTTATATGCACCCACAACACCCTCAGTAGCAATTGCCGCTAAACGACGCACGCCAATGTTTTCGCCAATTTTTTGAACCATGGCTTCGCGCTCAGATTCTAAATCGCCAGCCATAACAGTTGCAACGTCTGTTTCTTTCGCATCGAAAGCAGCTGTTAATACTTTTTCAGCAAAACCTAAAAAGACTTCATCGCGCGCAACAAAGTCGGTTTCGCTGTTAAGCTCAATCAATGTACCGTAAGAACCATCTTCCGCAACTT
Organism: Marinagarivorans algicola; assembly: GCF_001292705.1. Classification (GTDB taxonomy): domain Bacteria; phylum Pseudomonadota; class Gammaproteobacteria; order Pseudomonadales; family Cellvibrionaceae; genus Marinagarivorans; species Marinagarivorans algicola. The sequence goes on along the minus strand of NZ_LGAK01000012.1, from coordinate 37,377 downwards.
TAACGCCCACAACGCCATCAGCCGCTGTACGACCCGCTTTTTTAGCCGCTTTTAAGCCACTTAATTTACGTAAGTTCTCAATTGCTTGATCAACGTTGCCATCGGTTTCTTTCAGTGCTTTTTTGCACTCGAGCATGCCAAGGCCTGTGCGCTCGCGCAACTCTTTAACCATAGAAGCAGAAATTGCCATGATTACTATCCTCAAGAAGAAAAAATAATTAAAAAAAGGGGGGCAAAAACCCCCTTTTAACATCAAGATATTACCACCGCATGAACACACTCAGCAGCGGTTATTCAAAGCTAGGCTTGAGCTTGCTCGTCGCCTTCAACTTCTTCTACAAACTCGTCTTGACCATGTGATCCTACGCCTTCTAAACACGCATCAGCCATAGCTGTAGTATAAAGTTTGATCGCGCGAATCGCATCATCGTTACCAGGAATCACGTAATCAACGCCGGCAGGATTCGAGTTAGTATCAACGATTGCAATAACCGGAATACCTAATTTGTTGGCTTCTTGAACAGCAATACGCTCATGCTCAACATCCACAACAAATAACGCGTCAGGCAAGCCACCCATATCTTTAATACCACCGATAGAACGCTCAAGCTTTTCCATCATACGGGTGCGCATTAACGCTTCTTTTTTAGTTAACTTATCAAAAGTACCGTCTTGGCTTTGCGCCTCTAGATCGCGGTAGCGACGAATAGAAGTACGGATTGTTTTGTAGTTGGTTAACATACCGCCTAACCAGCGGTGATTAACAAACGGCTGACCAGCACGGGCCGCTTGCTCAGCAATCGATTTTTGCGCAGCGCGTTTTGTGCCAACAAAAAGAACTTTCTTCTTTTGTGTTGCCATAACACGAACAATTTCTAAGGCTTCATTAAACGCAGGAGTGGTTTGCTCAAGGTTAATGATATGAATCTTGTTACGGGCACCAAAAATATATTGGCCCATTTTGGGGTTCCAGTAACGAGTTTGGTGACCGAAGTGAACACCAGCCTGGAGCATATCGCGCATGCTTACTGTAGGCATAAATATAATTCCTAAAATGTATTGGGTTAGGCCTCCATACACCCCGATTACCAACCTTTTATATCGATACACAGTGTGTATAAATAAGCGTGTATAGACTAAAAAGCACCCAGGCAAACGTGTCGGTATATGTGTGACAATAAGAGTTAAGTATTTGATACAGCGCATGAAAAATACGCTGTACTTCACCCAGCAAAAAGCTGGGCGCGCTTTATACCATAAAGGCACGCACAAATAAAGGCCGCATCCTCGCAATCAGAGCCGCGATCTCTCAGTACAACCACCAATATTTCCCACTTTCACCCCATCAAAAACTTACCATGAACCTGCTATTACCCAGCATCCATAAGGTATCGCATAGCTAAATATTGCGTCACAAACCCTTAAACAAACTGTCATTGATTCGTCATCACACACAAAGATACTGACCGCATGAATAAAAAAGACCCAATCAACTCGCGATCTATTAACGCCTGCGCTCACCCAGCAGCCAATGTAACAACTGACGCACAAAGACAAAAGGGCGCGCCTTTGCATGACGAAGCAAACCGGCAGAATCAAGACACGCAAAAACAACATGCATCACAATATCGCTCTGACAATAAGCCATCCAAGGCGCAGTGGCGCAGCGTTTTTATTTCAGATGTACATTTAGGCACCAAAAACTGTAAAGCTAGCGCCTTAAATCAGTTTTTAAAGCACCACCCGACTCAAAATCTTTATATGGTGGGTGACATTTTAGATGGTTGGAAAATGCGCGATGGCGTTTACTGGAAGCCGGCCTTTAGCCGCGTGGTCAAACGTATTTTTAAGTTATCAAAAATGGGCGTCAAAATCACTTACATCACCGGTAATCACGACGAATTTTTACGCAAATACGCCAATAATCGCTTTGACAATATCAACCTAGTTAACAAAGCCACTCACATTACCGCTAACAATCGACGCTTGTTAATCATTCATGGTGATCAATTTGAAGGCGTCGCCCGCGCCAGTGGCTTATTGCGCTTTATCGGCGATCACGGCTACGAGCTACTAATGTTTTTAAACCGGCAATTTAACCGTTTGCGCGCCCAATTTGATTTGGGCTACTGGTCATTTTCAGGGTTTTTAAAAACGCACTTACAGCGTGCGCAGCGCTATATCAATGACTACGAGCACGCGGTGGCTTATGGCGCACAAAAACAAGGTTATGACGGTGTTGTATGCGGGCATATCCATCAAGCCTGCGCCCGCACAATTGATGGTGTGGCTTATTACAATACCGGGGACTGGGTCGAGTCATGTACAGCTATTGTTGAAGACTTTGAAGGCAACCTATCACTGGTTCAATGGTTAGACGATCCACGCTACAAAGCCTTCAAAAAAGTTAAGAAACAACGTAAAAACTCACGCCATTTGATTCATCAAGCACCCAAACATCCCCTCCCCATTCCGACATCTACCGAGCAAGAGTAGCACGGCAAGAGTTGCACCAAAGCAGTTAACTCAACTCACTTGCGGCAAGCGCCGCATAGGCGGTATTAAAAGCCACCTCCTGGAACACCTTCAAACCAGTATCCGAAAACTTCACCGGTACAGGATGCTCGGCAATAGCGGCTTTGATGGCCGCCGCTGTCATCACCTCAACACTTAAATCCTCCTCACCATCAAGCAGCTCTAGCACGGCTTCACACTTGAAGCCCACAGCACTGCCAGCAAACTTACCCTTTTGGGGGCGCTCGCGAATTACCACACGACTGACGCCATAATCTTCCATCAGCTTGGCAAAGGTATTTTGAAAATGCTTAAGTGCGCTACTGCCTGTAGTGCTTTGTAGTACAACGCGCGTTGAGCGGCAGTCGGGCAGGCTAAAAACGCCATCTTTCAAGGTTAACAAACATACAATTGCTTCATTAGACTTTAACTCTACGCCACATACAATCATCGTAAATCTCTTTTGGGTCATTCATTTTTAAGGCTTAAAATACACAAAAGGCTGTAGTCAACACTACAGCCTTTAAACCGCTAATACACTTAGCGGCAATTGTAACTTATCTTGTGTGTATTACACTATTTACAGCACTTTAGCGAACGGTAAACGTTAATGGCTTACCGGCTGCCGCATGCGGTGCTATCCACGCACGGAAGGCGCCGGGCTCAAAAACATGCTGCGTCTTAGCATTAAAAAACATTAAATCTTTATGGCTAAGCTCGAAGGTTACCGTTTTTGCCTCGCCTGGCGCTAGCACTACGCGCTGAAATTGTTTGAGCTCTTTGACTGGCCGAGTTACCGAGCCTGCAATATCTTGAACATAGAATTGCACAACTTCAGTGACCGGTCGCAAGCCTGTGTTTTTAACCACCGCACTCACACGTATCGCTTCATCGCGCGCCAGTACACGCTTGGCCATGGCTAAGTCACTATAGTGTACCTCAGAGTACGACAAGCCAAAGCCAAAAGGATACTGAGGCAAATAACCGGCATCCATATGAGTTGCAGCATGGCCCAGTGAGTGCTGATGCGCTTCAAGCGGGTAATCATCCATCATAATAAACGGACGCGACTGCGGGGGACGACCAGTATTTTTGTGATTATAATACATAGGCAACTGACCACCCATCTTAGGCCAAGTCACGGGTAAACGCCCAACAGGCTCGCTCACGCCTGTCAGTACATCGACAATAGCGGGGCCACCCATTGTGCCCGGATGCCAAGCCATTACCAAACTATCAAATGACTCCAGCACATCGTGCAGCTCTATTTGACGGCCGGCCATCAACACAACTACCAATGGTGTGCCGGTTTGCTTAAGTGCTGCTAGCAACGCTTCTTGAGCACCCGGCAAGCGAATGTTTGCGCGGCTATGCGCCTCGCCCGATAGCGCGGCTTCTTCGCCCCCAACATACACAATCACGTCGGCCCATTTCGCCGCTTTTATCGCTTTTTTGAAGCCTTTGGTGCTTTTATCTCGCGAGAAGTCCAACCCTGGCACATAGCGGTACTGCACCGAACCTTTAACCTTGGCCTGCTCAAAAGCCTGCAATACAGTTATCGAGTCTTGTTTTTCACCATCCATAGCCCAAGTGCCCATTTGGTCATGCGCTGCATCGACCATAGGGCCAATCAAGGCCACTTTTTGGCCGGGCTTAAGTGGTAATACCTTGCCCAATTTGGCGGCTTTTTTATGACTGGGCACGTCATTTTTTAGCAATACTAAACTTTGAGCAGCCACCTCTTTAGCCGTTTGGTGAAATTTAGGGTGTTTTTTCTCGGCTTGGCGTGCGATATCAGTGTAGGGCTGCTCAAACAATCCTAGCTGCGCTTTAAGACGTAAAATACGTAATACTTTTTGATCAATCTCGAGCTCGCTTATTTTACCTTCTTGAATTAATGCAGCTAAATGATCGGCATAGCTCGTGCTGACCATTTCCATGTCCAAGCCCGCTTTTGCGGCTTTATAAGCTGCATCTTTATTATCTTCAGCGCCCCCGTGTACAACCGTCTCAACCACCGAATCCCAGTCGCTGACAATCACCCCTTTATAGGCCAACTCTTGACGCAAAATGGTATCCATAAGGTACGAACTGATAGAGGCAGGTACACCGTTTAAATCATTAAACGCGGTCATGATAGATGCGCTACCAGCAGCGACCGCTGCACTAAACGGTGGTAAATATTGATTGTGTAATAGGGGTTCGGGGATATACGTTGTATTGTAATCACGCCCCGCCTCGGCTGCGCCATACCCTAAAAAATGCTTAGCGGTAGCCGCAATATGGGTGCTATCACCTTGACTCAAGTCTTTACCTTGATAACCCATAACCGAAGCTACTCCCATCACACTAGTCAAATAAGGGTCTTCACCAAATGACTCGGCAATTCGACCCCAACGTGCGTCACGCGAAATATCGAGCATAGGCGCAAAAGTCCAGCGAATGCCGTCAGCCGAAGCCTCAATGGCCGCAATTCGCGCACCTTGCTCAACCGCATCAGGGTTCCATGTTGCCGCTTGCCCTAACGGGATAGGGAAGATCGTTTTGTAACCGTGAATCACATCGCGAGCCACCAATAAAGGTACGCCATGCGGCCCTTCTTCAACCGCCAAACGCTGCAGCTCATTGGCCACGGCGACTGTATTAATATTCAAATAAGAACCCACGCGCCCCTGTCGAATAGCCTCTTTGACTTCTTTTGGAATATCTTCAGCGGTTACCGCTTCTAAGTGCGATTGCTGTAGCTGACCAATTTTTTGACTTAAAGTCATTTTTGCAAGCAGCGACTCTGGGCTTGCCCAAGCGAGTGGGACCGTACATAGCGAGACGGCCAGCGCCGCAGCACAACAGCGTAGCCCTTTAGTGACTAATAACCCGTGGCGCAAACCACCGTGAAATAAAGAGAGTATTATCATTATTTATGCCCTTTAATGTTTATTGTGGAATAGCGTTGAATATGACCAAGCAAAATAACGACATGGGCGCCATACTTCGCCTCAAAAACAACACAAAATATTATTGATACAACCCACCTTAGGTGACATAAGTGGGGTCAATATCACACCAGTTTATAAGCCATTGCCGCTATAACGGCAAAAATAACCAAAGGTGGGTCGAGTCACATCCTGCTTTAGGCCACGCAGCGATGTTTTAAGATGTCAAATAGTCACGTGTACTGCAAAACAGTCGCATATAGTGCAAAAATAGCCGCGTATATTGCCAATAATTTCCTAGGTTGCAAAACTACCTAAGCTTAAAATCACCATCGAGACTTAGGTGAGCACCTCTTAATTTAATGCCACTATTCAGAGATACCCACATTGGGCGCAATAAATCATTGACTGGCTAATCAAGCCGTGGTGGCTTTAGCTGATGCAAAGTCTAACCTTGCATACCCTTATGCAGGCGCAACGCCTACCCCATGCATCCATGCTGGGGCTGGGCGCTACATAAGATAAGGTGAGGCTTGTCAGCTTAGCTAAATAGTTACGATTTAATATGTATAAGCACTATGGCTACCCACTATTCACCCTAGCATTAAGGCTATCTTAGTATTAAGGTTATCTTAGTCTTTACGGATTCTAGTCTTTACGGATTCGCTCAGCGTCTGCAACTGTGCTCGCACTGACACATCAACTCACTCGGCGCTTCAAAAAAACCAGCGAACCCTCGCGCTCAATTTGCACTAACCCAAAGGCCTCGATGGCCGCTTGCATCGCCAAAAAAGGCGCTTGGCCGCCATCTTCTGGATTTTCAAAAATATCATGAATGGCCAACACCCCATCAGCAGCTAAATGCTGAGCCCAACCCAAACAATCAGCGGTGGCCTGCTCTAAACTATGACCGCCATCGATAAACATAAAGGCTAATGGCGTTGTCCATATTTGCGCCAACGCTTCCGAGCGCGCAACAATCGGTATCACCGTATCATCCATACCGCATACACGCAGCGTGCGTCGAAAGTCAGGGAGTGTGTCAACCCTTTCAGCCTCGGCATCATAATGCGCAGCATCATGATAACCCTCGCCTTTTTGATGCTCTTCAGAGCCTGTGTGATGATCGACCGAAAACACTTTTTGCCCCGCAGCTTTAGCGGCATGACCTAAATAAACCGCCGAGCGTCCACAAAAACTCCCCACCTCTAAAAGCAAGCCTTTTTGCGCTTGCTCACACGCCATGCGATAAAGTGCCTCCGCTTCATGCTCGGGTAAAAAACCTTTAATGTGGTGCTGCGCCAACAGCGCATGGATAGTATTCACGGAAATCATAAAAACCTTTTATTATTAATCATTAAGCTATTGACCCGCGCAGCGATGCCAAAGCAAAGTAAAACGGCCTCATCAGAGGCCGCTAAAATAGAAATGATACAAGATTTAAGGAAAGCGCGGTAAACCCGTTACGGTTAAATTTTGCATATCGCAATAACCGTCAGGGTTTTTCACTAAATATTGCTGATGATACTCTTCGGCAAAATAAAAAGGCGGGTTGTTCACAATTTCGGTCGTCAATGCTACTGGGTCAGGGCACGATTTTAATTTCATCCGGTAGAGATCAAAGCTTTGCTTAGCTAAAAAGTGTTGCTCAGGTGTTAAGGGGTAAATACCTGAGCGATACTGCGGACCAACATCATTACCCTGACGCAACCCTTGGGTGGGGTTATGATTTTCCCAAAACAATTGCAATAGATCGCGATACCAAATTTTTTTTGGGTTATATACGATCACCACCAACTCGTTATGGCCTGTTAACCCCGAACACACCTCTTTATATAAGGGGTTTGGCGTTACTCCGGCCCCATAACCTACTGCGGTAGTATGTACGCCTTTTACTTGCCAAAAGAGTTTCTCTGCCCCCCAAAAACACCCCATACCAAAAATAGCTCGCTCATAGTGTGGCGGGTAAGGGGGCTCAATCGGAGTACCTAAAACAGCATGAGGCTCAAAACCGGTAATTGCTTCTTCTCGGCCAGGCAGTGCGGTATCACCGTATAAAATGGCATCCTTTTGGGAATCAACCAACATGTTTGTTACCTGTGGTGTCAGATCAAACAAACTCAGCAGTATGGGTTATCGCGCTTAATAACAAATAAAACCCCATACTATCGTTAAACTCACTGTGACCATTAGCAATAAAAAGGCCTATACCTTTGTTTTAGCAGGCTCGACACATGATTTCAACCACCGTAGTCGCAATAAATATTTTAACGGCGCTTAATATCAAATCATGTCACCCAAAAAATGCTCTTTGGCTATTTTATCGGATACCCAGCGCTGCGTAGCGCGCAATAGATGTCTTTTTGACGCCGCAATATCAGTAGCTAGCAGCTCGTTCACACGCTCATTAAATTGCTCTAAGGTTAAGTAACCGTCAACACCATCATACCAACGCCTATGACATAGCTCTTGCCACTGCGCATATTCTGGCTCGGTTAACGCTTTGGGGTAGAACCTTCCTTTATAACGCAACAGTAAATCGTTGTATCGTTTGTCATTAAAATAAAACGCTTCACTCGCCAATTGCTCAGGCTTTGCTGCACGTATTTTTTCTAAAAGTGGCCTATCTTGAGGAGCTAAAAAGCCGTCATACAATTGCTGCTCAGCATCGGGCTTTGCCTCAAAGGTGGCCTGCGCAAACACTTGCGCTATTTTAGCGCCAATATCGTATTGCAATAATTGTTGCCAATGCTTTTCGCACAAAGCCTTATCAATACCTAGCCGCTTCGCATTCTCGTTAGTCAGCAATTTAGGCGTTAATACAACAGGGCTTTTATTAAGGTGTACCGCCTTTAAAGCGATGCGCTCTTGACCGGCCGGCAAGTCGGCGGCGGCAACAAATACTCGCTGCGCAATTTGCTCAGCCGTTAGATGAATTAAATCACTAGGGTCTTGGCTTAAATTAAAGACTAAAACTGCATTTTTATTTTTAGGATGGAACGCCAAAGGAACCACAAGCCCGGCGCAGCCTTGCTCGACAGAGAACCGCGATGATATATGCAAAAAAGGCTTACGCTGCTTAATATTAATATGCATGGCTACTGTGTTTTTTAACCGCAACTCAAATAAATGCCGATATAGCTCGGGCTGCTTTGTTTTAACAAGCTTAGCCATAGCGATAGTCGCCTCGACATCACTTAATGCATCATGCGCACGGGCGTGCACTAAGTTGTTTGCCACGGTTAAAAGCTCAAGCTTAAAGCTTACTTTACCGTCCACCTCGGGCCACTCTATACCGGCTGGGCGCAAGGCATAGCATGTGCGTACCATATCAATGATATCCCATCGGCTATTACCCTTTTGCCATTCGCGGGCATAAGGGTCGTAAAAATGACGGTAAAAACTGTACCGGCTCACTTCATCATCAAAGCGAATACTGTTATACCCCACCCCACAAGTATTTGGGGCTGCAAGCTCGGCATAAATACGTGCCATAAAATCAGGCTCGGGTACACCGTTAGCCTCCGCATGCTCTGGCGTAATACCTGTCACCAGTACCGCATCAGGATGCGGCAGTACATCGAGAGTAGGTTTACAATACCAAACGTCAGGGTCGGCAACGGGCTCTAGGTCGCCATTGGTGCGTATCCCAGCAAATTGGCTAGGTCTATCGATTGCGGGGTTGGCGCCCCACGTTTCATAATCATGCCAATACAGCGTCGGCTCAGACATTGAACAACCTTCATGTTTAATTGTATTTTATCTTTCTTCAAATCGGTATACTCATACCACTTAAAGTTAAAGCAAAGCAATGGGCACACCAATGAGCAATCTCGACTCACTTTTTGATAACAATATTCGCTGGGCTGACAACATTAAAGCCGAAGATCCGCACTTTTTTGAAAAGCTCGCCGCCCAACAAAAACCTGAGTACCTATGGATTGGCTGCTCTGACAGCCGCGTACCGGCTAATGAAATTGTTGGTTTATTGCCCGGCGAATTGTTTGTCCATCGCAATATTGCTAATACCGTTGTCCATACGGATCTTAATTGTTTGTCGGTTATTTACTACGCGGTTGCAGTGCTTAAAGTCAAACATATTATTGTATGTGGGCACTATGGTTGCGGTGGTGTACAAGCGGCGATGGGCGACACTCAAGTGGGGCTGGTTGATCATTGGTTGCGTAACATTCGTGATGTTTATTTTAATAAAAAGAATGCCTTTGGCGCCGACCTTGACGATAAAGCCCGTGTCAACTTGCTATGCGAATTAAATGTCGCACAGCAAGTGGCCAATGTGAGCCATATCCCCTCAGTCCAAAACGCTTGGGAAGCTGGCCACGAGCTGAGTATTCATGGCTGGATTTACGATATCCACGACGGCTTATTAAATCGCATTACCCCTTCTATTAATGCTATAGAGCAAGTCGCAGAGCAATATAGAGTCAAGAAAAAGCTGCTCTAAGACACACATACTCACACTAACGGACAATTAGCTCACGGTAATAACTCAAACATAGCATCAATAAGCAGCCTAATACCATCCAAATTAGCTTGCGATAAAAGATCATTTTTTGACTATTGAGCCGCTGCCACACCCCCGTCGCTTGCACTAATTTCATGGCTAAAAAAAAGGCCACTGTCATAAGCGCTAACGCCATTAAAGGCGATACAATACGATAAGCACCCAGCGCCAAAATACTCAAGGCGCAACACCCCAAAGCCGATAACACACTCAAGCGAGCTTTATCGACGGGTGCAGCAAGCGCATCGCCGACACAGAGTCCGGCAATAAATACCACTGTCAGTGCCGTCCACCCCAAAGTAACCAGTAATACTCGTGCCACCGCATCAGGTGCCACCCACGGCATAACCGCCGCCGCCAAAAAAGGCACTATCGCGATAACAATATAACGAGAATAATCCATAAAAAGCCCTACAAATAGCCAGTAGCGCAGCTGGCATTAAGTTTGTGGTAGCGTAACGCCCGTTTGACCTTGGTATTTACCTCCACGATCTTTATAACTGGTTTCACACTGCTCATCGCTTTCAAAAAACAGCATTTGCGCCACGCCTTCGTTGGCGTAAATTTTGGCCGGCAAAGGGGTGGTATTCGAAAACTCTAATGTAACATGACCTTCCCACTCAGGCTCTAGCGGTGTGACATTCACAATAATGCCACAACGCGCATAGGTCGACTTACCTAAACATACCGTTAATACACTGCGTGGAATTTTAAAATACTCCACCGTACGCGCCAGCGCAAAAGAGTTAGGCGGAATAATGCACACATCACTTTTAATATCAACAAAGCTGCCTTCATCAAAGTTTTTAGGGTCAACGGTGACCGAGTGCACATTGGTAAATATTTTAAACTCATCGGCACAGCGTACATCGTACCCATAACTCGAGGTACCGTAAGACACTAAGCGGTCGCCTTTTTTACCGTAGCGCACTTGCTCAGCCTCGAAGGGGCTGATCATATCTTGCTCTTGTGCCATTCGGCGAATCCACTTATCGGACTTAATCGACATTTTTTACTCCACTTAATTTTAAGACTGCCATAATAATTGAAACCCCTACTCAGCCAAGCAATTAATCATCGCTTGCTGTAATTGAGGGGCCGCTAGCATTGCCAGCAACCACATGATTTAAAAATAATTGCAAAACCGTGGCCTGCGCCGCAGCAATATAAGCTCGGCTTTCTACACTGTTAGGGTCGGCCGCAACCGAAGGCTTGCCGCTATCGGCATCGTGGCGAATAGCCAGTTTTAATGGCAAGCGGCCCAGCACGCACGTGTCGTATTGCTCAGCCAATAACGCGCCGCCAGCTTCACCAAATATGGCCTCTTGATGACCACATTGCGTACACGTATGTGTCGCCATATTTTCAATAACACCTAATACATCAATATTTACTTTGCGAAACAGCTCAATACCTTTTTTGGCATCAAGTAAAGCGATATCTTGTGGCGTAGTCACAATTACACTGCCACTTACTGGGACAGTTTGCGCCAAGGTTAGCTGGATATCGCCGGTGCCTGGCGGCATATCAATGATTAAAAAATCTAAGTCACTCCACTGCGTGTGTCTTAGCATTTGCTGCAGCGCGCCAGTTGCCATGGGACCGCGCCATGCCATGGGTGTATTCTCACTCACCAAATTGCCCATCCCAATGGCCGCAATACCATAAGGTGACATAACCGGGTTCATGCGCTTGCCTTCGAGCATTTCGGGGCGTGCGCCTTCAATATTAAGCATAACCGTTTGGCTAGGGCCATACACATCGGCATCTAACATACCCACTTTAGCGCCAAGCGTTTGCAGTGCCAACGCTAAGTTAACTGCCGTTGTCGACTTGCCTACCCCACCTTTGCCCGAGGCGATCGCAAGAATATGCTTAACCCCAGCAATAGGCTCGCGCCCAGCGGTTAGGGCCGGTGTCATTTCAAGCCACTCGTACTGGATATTAACGGCGCTATAATCACTCGCAAAAGCCGTATTGAGTGCCGCCTGAATACGCGACTCTTGGTTTTTAAGCCAGTGTGGCAATTGCAATACTAAAGAGCAACGGCTGCCCTCCTGTGTCGCAGCGATACAAATATCGGCACAATTGGCATCAAAGCCCTGTAATACAGGTACCGATGTTAATAAAGACCACAATTTTTCGGTCATCGATTCTGGGGCTTGAAGTGGGCGTTGGTAAGTAGCCATACAATCGGTATCTCTTACGGAAAAGGAAAGGCATTTTAGCCTCTATAGCCTCAGCATGCACTCAATCGTTGCTGTTGATCGCGGGCACCTTGATGAGCGAACGTCATAACGGGTTAGCGTGTTATTACCATTAATCTGGCCGACTGGATAACCGTCTTTTGCCCATTCAAAAAACATACAATTTTGAGTACTCTATCGCAACTACATCGCCAAAAGCACCTAGACATACCCACTTAAGATGTCACACTTAAATAGCACCCCATACGAAGTACCCTTTAGCGGTTATGCATCTCAACAAAACGCTCATTGATAAAGAATATAGAGGCCAGTGCCATGAACTCACGCTTTACTCGCACCACCGCTGATCACTCGTTAACCGCTGACTCATCCACTCCGCAAGAACAAGACACCTACAATCCGCAGCTTTACACCACCGGTGGCTTGTTAAATCAAACCGAGCCACTCCCCGACCAACTGCAAGCACTCCAAGACGAACTCAACAACCCTTTAAGCCTATGGCAGGAACTGCGTATTACCCCCATGTCGGGCACTGACTACGTCTTTATTCCCAACTTTGTTTATCAGGCCTTTGGCCCGTCATACTCTATGACACGCTTCATTACCGAGCTTAGCTGTGCATTTGGCCTTGAACTCGAACGCTTACAAGTAATTTGCATGGCTGAGTCAGAAGATACCCAGCAGGTATTTTCAAGGGCGATTATTGAGTGGACTGGCGGCAGTATTAGCCATAACCACCAAGAAAACATCGCCAACAATTCGCGCTATTACGCCTTTATTGACTCGATGTATCGACACAGCACTCCGCTTGTTAACTCACAAGAGCACTAACTAGCTCGCCAAAGTCGTCGTTAACTCACCAGCCGCCATTTATATCCAAGCATCGTCGGTGTGTGAATACCTTTAAAGCGCCAGCAGTAAGTGAGCGCTCACATCCACCTTGCAGCACATCAAACACTATAAATAGTCGCCCCACCTAGCAAGCCGCCATCAATTTATTCAAGCCTTACTTGCTCTAGCTGATCACACATTAATTGGGCACCTTGCAGTATACGTGGTGTGTGCCGCTGAATAAGATCGGGGGGCACAAAAAACAAATGCTTATTTTTAACCGCCGTCAAGCTCGACCACGCCAGCCAATTATCTAGCCAATCTGGTCTGGCCTCGCCCATGCCACTGGCAATAATGGCATCAGGGTTGCGCGCAATTACCGACTCAATACTAATTTTAGGCGCTAGTGTTGGCGCATCACCAAAGGCATTGCGCCCACCGCACAACCTAATAACATCGCTAATAATGTGCTTGTCATTTAAGGTTTGCAAAGGCTGATACCACACCTGGTACAGCACGCTGACCGGCTTTTTTTGCTGGTAATCAACGGTTAAAGTGCGCAGCTGCTGCTCGTAAGCGCTGGCCGCTTGTTCAGCTTGTGCCAATGTACCCGCCAACAGCCCATAATCACGTATTGAGCGTGCTACATCAGGTAACGTATGCGGGTCGCTTACATAGGCGGTTAAACCCAGTGCCTCGAGTTTTGGCAGTATTTTAGCGCCACCTAGCGAGCCCCACACCACCACCAAGTCAGGTTTAAGTGCAATAATGGCCTCTAGACTGTGGGTACTAATGGCGCCGACTTTGGGTATTTTTTTGGCTTGCTCGGGGTAATCACAATAATCGACAACCCCCACAACTCGGCTGCCTGCATCCGCAGCAAATAGGTTTTCAACAATATGCGGCGCCAATGCCACAATGCGCGCCGCCGGTGCTTTTAAGGCTACCTTGCGGCCGGCATAATCCACCACGGATATGCCCGCACTGACTTTGGCACTCGCTGGGGTACTCGCTTCAGTATCGGCTTCGGCCGCTTGCAGCGCTACACTCATACCTAAAAAGCTCAAGCCCAGTATGAGCACCGCACTTATGCCGCGCAAAAAGATCATTCGTTTCATTTTAAAGTTATACCTTTTTTATCATCAATATTGCGTTTAACAAGCCGGCAAAGTATCAAGCCTTAGGGGCGAGGCAATAATAGTTTGTCCAATTAGGCGTAGGATTCTGTTTTCTCGGCAAGGCGCTCGAAGGGGCGCATGCCGGGGCATGTAACGCTTTGAGCAACGCATCGGGGCAGGAGCCCCTTACTAGACATTGCAGGAGCATAATGTCGAGCAGAGGAAGCAGAAAACAAGTATTATTGGATAATGTATTTTTTCCTTGTCCCTTAGCACTCAAACCATTCAGCGTACGCCAAAATTCTGCTTTTTATATTGTGCTTTTTTAGGGCGACTTTAATCGCATTTCGAGCCCAGCAACCACCAAATCAACGCGCTCACAATGCTCGGCAACCCGCTGATTTAACCAGCCCGCCTCGTCGGCAAATGTACGGCTTAGCGCGCCTAGCGGCACAATGCCCGAGCCGACTTCGTTGCTCACAAAAATCACATCCGCCGTTAACGCTGGTAAACAATCCAGTAGCGCCTGCCGCTGTTCTAGCCAGCATTTGTGATGCAAACAGTTATTTAGCCACAGTGTTAAGCAATCGACCAAAATAATGCGCCCAGGCTGATCAATACTGCGCAGCGCGCCACTCAAAGCGGTTTGCTCTTCAATTAACTGCCACGCGTCACCACGGTCTTTTTTATGCTGAGCGACCCGCTGCTGCATCTCGATATCGCCATCGTGAGTATCGGCGCCCCAAGCTGTCGCGATATACCACGGTTGCCCGCCGGTAGCCAAGGCACGCGCCTCGGCAATTCGGCTTTTACCACTGCGAGCTCCGCCTAAAATTAACGCACAAGACACATGGCCTCCTTATTTAAAAATTCACAATTCACAATTCACAACATTAAGCACGCCACCATGGCGAATCACCTGCGTATCGGCATCAAATAGTTTTTTAATTAAAGCTGCGCTAAGGTGTGACTCTACAGCACCATAAGCCACGGTATGGCCGCACTGTAGCGCTAACAATTGATGCGCGTAGTTGGCCACCATCGCTAAATCATGCTCGATCATCAACACCGCAACCCCTTGCTCGGCAAAATACTTAACGGCTGCCATCAACTGCTGCTTGTGACCTAAATCTAAACTGCTCGTCGGCTCATCCAAAATGAGTAACCGTGGGTCGGCATCGCCTGTTCGCCATATTTGTGTCATAACACGCGCCAATTGCGTGCGTTGCTTTTCGCCCCCCGACAGTGCAGTGTAAGGGCGGCCATACAAATAGCCTATATCCATAAGTGCCATGGCTTGCTCAACAATGATACGGTCTGCTTTAGCGCCACTGCTATGCGGTACACGGCCTAGCATCACCACCTCTTCTACGGTAAAAGGAAAGCTCAACGCACTGGTTTGCGGCAAGCATGCCATATGGCATGCGCGCGTTTGCAAGGGCCAGCGCTGTATCGGCGAGCGCGCAAAATGAATCTGCCCTGCCGCAAGCGACACATCACCCAATATCGCACTTATCAGCGTACTTTTGCCTGCGCCATTGGGCCCAATAATACTGAGTATTTCACCCGCTTTAAGGGTAAGGCTTACATCACTGACAATAAATGCCTCCCCTTTTTTAACGCTAATATTTTTAAGCTCTAACACACAACCTCTTTAGCCTTTGTCTTGCAGTGTTCTGTTATTGGTAATCTTTGCGGTGGCGCAAAAGTGAGATAAAGACTGGCGCACCCAATACCGCTGTCATCAAACCAACTGGCAGTTCGGTGGGGGCAATAAGGGTTCTGGCGAGCGTATCGGCCAACACCAGCAACATAGCGCCCACGCAGGCACTCATCGGCAGCAAATATTTATGATTAGGCCCCAAAAGCATGCGCACAATATGCGGCACCACCAAACCAATAAAAGCCACCACACCGCTTAGCGCCACCGCCACACCCACGCCCGCTGCAATACACACAATAATACGGCTCTTAACACGCTTAACATTGATCCCTAAATGCCGCGCCTCAGACTCACCCAGCAATAAAGCATTGAGTGCTTTGTGCTGCCGGTACAAGCTAACGCCCACTAGCGCTAGTACGCTGGCCACCAAAGCCACTTGGGTAAAATTAGCCGCCTCCAAGCCGCCCATGTGCCACAAGCTTAATTGTCGCAGCTGGTCATTATTAGAAATAAATTTAAGCACGTTAGATAAACTGCCAGCCAAATACGAAAACGCTACGCCAGCCAGTAGCATTGTTGCCACCGAGGTCGCGCCGCCGCGCCGGTCGGTCGCTAACCGATAAACCGCCACCACCACCACAATGGCCCCCGCAAACGCTCCCAGCGAAATCAGCGACACGCCAAACCAGCCTGCCACCAAGGTATTGCCTAAAAACACAATCACTAAACTGGCGCCTGCGGCCGCACCGGCGCTAACGCCAATTAACGCCGGATCGGCCAAAGGGTTGCGAAATAAGCCTTGCGCTGCCGCGCCACAAATAGCCAATAGTGCCCCCACGCCAGCAGCCAGCAGGGCTCTGGGCAAGCGCAAAGACTCTACAATTAATTGTGTTTGACTATCTTGCACCGCAAGGCCACGTATACGCGCTTGCAGCCACTGCCACAAACTAGCAGGCTCAATCGCCACGGCCCCCACCGTTAACGCAAGCAATATCAAGATGGCCAGCAGCGCACACGCCAAGCCAATCAGCCAAGGCCAATACTGCTGAACACTACGCGGGCTTATGTGTAGGTTAACCGGTAGGTTTAATAGACGTTGTTGCATTGTATAACCATCATTGTATAACCATCATCACAGACCAAAACCCAGGCATTCTAACAGCCACAGTAGCAGGGCAGGTATTTCATCGATGCTTTAGCGGCTTTAAGGGCTATAGATGAATATGTAGATGTAATATATGAGTGCAATCGACAGATACCATAAATTGAGCGGCGTTTTATCAGTAGTCGTGAAAGGCGTGACCTCGGAATCATATTTTGCGCACCGGCGGTTAGTGCCACGGTGTGTATCGCCACACGTGTTTGCACTAAAAGTCTAGAGACCGAGAACACCTCTCAATACCATTACCATCACCATCTGCCACCGCCACAGAGTAAGCCCCATCGGCCGCGGTGCTAATCACCTGCTCGCCAAAGCCGCCGGTGCTTTAAAGGCGAATAAGCCTTGTTTTAAAAATATTTTTTGGGGACATAAAAGAAGGGCCATACGGCTGCTTGCTCCATCAAGTGTATGAATAATTGCTGGAGAATACAATAAAACAAGCGACGTAAAAACCTCATCAAGACCCACAATGCAGACAAACACGTTAAACATAAGCCACCCCTGCTCCTCCATTCCAAGCGAGCGATTGCAATAAATACTTTTACTCTGTAATAGTTTTTTGAGTGTCACTTGGAGTTTACTGAGTGTCGCTTTATAGTGTAGCCACTAAACGACTTCACATTAACAAGCGATAGTAGACAATTGTATAACATGCACCGTACTGGACTTGTGTTTTACAGGTCGCTTTCGCTAGTACCACATTAAGTACCTAAACCTAATCACCTGAATCTAAGCACTTAAAATCTAAGCACTTAAACCATCGCCGTCTTGGCGACGCCCGCAATCGATAAGGACTCATACCAATGAATGTTATTGACTACTTTGATCAAGCAAGAATCATCAGTATGCTAACAAGAAAAGACCGGCGCGAAGAGACTCTCGCAGAATTCAGCGCAAAAGGTTTCCAGATCAACGCCAACACGGTAAAGTTTTTTGATGCTATTGCACCTAAAGAAGCTAACGGGTTCCCCAACCCGGGTGTACAAGGGTGCTTTTTAAGTCACTTAACGGTATTACAAGAAGCCGCACACTTAAAAGCCAGTAACGTGTTAATTTTAGAAGATGACATACAGTTTTCTAAACACATTAATACTTATGGCAATCAGGCGATTGAGTCTTTAAAAAAAATGGATTGGGATATTGCTTACTTTGGCCACACGCTCAAAAGTACGCCCAATGATTTAAAGTGGAAGTCCGTTAGCGAACCTATGCAACTGTCTCACTTTTATGCCATTAACGGCAAGGCTATCGGTAAATTTATACAATGCCTGACAGACATTAAAAATAGGCCCGCAGGCCACCCCGATGGCGGCCCCATGCATTATGACGGCGCGCTCAATACTATCATGCATCAAAATAGTGATATCAAGGCGTATTATTACTCTGTAAATTTAGGTTACCAGCGAGCCTCAAAAACCGATTTACACAATCTTTCATTTTTTGACAACTACGCCATGTTTAAACCTATGGTTAGCATGGCCCGAAAGGTTAAACGCAAAGTGGCCAGCATGACCCGCTAAGAGCGATAACAACAGCAAGGCAAGCAAAGCAGAAACCAAGAGCGCTAAATAACGCCCAGCCCAGCATGGACGCACAAGGAGGGCGACAGTCACTCAGTGCAGCAAAGGGCAGACAACTCCAAAAAAACAGAAGGACATATTCGCTCTCGGCATTGTAACCAGCCACACTCACGCCAAGCTGTTTACACTCTCACATAGCCTGAATACAGGCTATTAAAAGACGCTCAATTATGACTCTCCAAACTCACCCCAATCAAACGCTTTTTCGTGCGTTTTATCGCGGTATTTGATTTGAATACCTTGTAAAAAATTACGTAAAACTTGGTCTAAACATTCGCGATATTGCTTGTGGCCGGCCTTTCTAAAAAAAGCACTTAGCTCATGTTTACCCAATTTAAAACCGGCTAAAGCTAAGACTTCTAGTACATCTTCAGCTTTAAAGCTCAGTGCAATTTTAAGCTTTACCAACACCATATTGTTATTTAAGCGCTGTTCGGGTTTTGGCGGTTGCTCTTCGCGGGCACCGCGCTTATCGATAATTAAGCCATTTAAAAACGTGGCCATAGGCTTATCGTTAAGGGTAACGTACTGAGGGTCGTCGTCTTTTTTGAGCCAGTTACTAATTTGCTCACGCGTTACTTCTAAACCGCCCAGTGCGAATAAGCGCATGACTTTGTCATCACTAAAGTCAAAGGTGTAACGCAAGCGGCGTAGAATATCGTTGTTTTTCATAATAAGCGGTCTTTAATGTATAAAGGCGGCATTATGCCTGATCACAAGGTGGCGTACCATGTATGAAACCACTGGGTCTGCATACATTTGTATAAGCGATGGTGTAAGAGCATAGGCGCAGAGGGGTGCCAATTACATCTGCTGCCAAGCAAAAATTACCGCCGCATAACGCCCGCCCTTACCCACTGCGACTAAAACAATAAAGGGCCACCACCGCACACGCATCACTCCTGCAGCCAGTGTTAATGCATCACCTATAACCGGCAGCCACGCGAGTAACAAACTCCAATACCCATAGCGCGCAAACCACTGCTGGCTACGCACCAACTGGCGCTTATTCACCGGAAACCAACGCCGATCTTTAAAATGCAAACAATAGCGGCCCAGCAGCGCATTAATGACTGAGCCCAACGTATTGCCCAAAGTCGCCATACCCCATAACCACCCTGGCGCGTAATCGTCGCTCAACAGCCATAAAAGCGTCGCCTCTGATGAAAAGGGCAATACCGTAGCAGCGCCCAAGGCACTCAAAAATAACAGCAAATAGTTCAAACGTTAGCGTGTACCTTTCACCATAGGAATACCATTATTACCGACGGGAATATACACCGTGGTGTGGTTAGGTGACTCGGCCATTTTAAGCTGCGCATTAATAGCCTCGTGCTGTAAATAATTAGGCGTGAGTGTGGTGTTGATAATCTGTTGCGCTTGGGCAATACCTTTGGCCTCTTCCACTCTTATTTCAGCATCTTTGCGGGCGATCTCTTTTTGAGTTTCTTTTTCGGCCAAAAGCTGTTGCGCAGCGAGCTTTTTTTCAACGGCAGTGGCCACAATTGCAGGGTAATGAATATTGCCCACCACCACTTGCGTCACATCAAAAGGGGTTTGATCTAATAACAGCTGTAACTTTTGCGTAACCTCAGTAGCAATATCTTCGCGGTGCGTTTTAAGCGCGCGGCTATCATAGCGCTGCACGGCATCGCGCACATAAGTGCGGAAGGTCTCTTTGACATAGCGTTTATACCAATGATCACCGCCGTAATTTTCTACCACCGCCTTAACCGTATTAGGTTTGATAGCAATAACGGCGTGAAAGTTAAAACTAATCTTCAAATCATCCTTAGCCAGTATGTTAAACAGCTCGGTGTAAGTATTGGGGCGCGTATCGATATTAATCACACGATTACGCCACAAAGAAACACCATAATTACTGGGCCCAACCAATGCACTGCGATAGCCTCCGGCACCAAAAATACGCGGCTCTTCAAAAACATAACCTTCAAAGCCTGCAGGGGTATTGGGGTTAGAGCAACTGACCAAACCTAACACCCCGATCATCAACACAAAAAACTTACCTAACATTTAATATTCTCTCAACGTCGCGATAACACCGCACACTCAGGTATAACTCCGGCAAACTTCACTCAGAAGCGATTAACTTAGTAATAATAACTATGGCTCAAGGAGCCTTTCTGGCATTATCACAAGTAGCCAGCTCACATTATTCTTTCTATCATTACCCCGTACATCGTTAAAAACGAGGATATTATGCAAGCACTGAGCACTTGGAGTACGATAATTGCAGTATTGGCCGATACGCCCCACGGCCACAACCGCCATCATTTGTTTAGATTAGAACAACTAGACACCCTCAACGCAGGCAAACAACTACAGGAAGCTCAACTACAGCAAGCTTAACTACAGCAAGCTCAGCATAGCAAACTCAAGATAGCAGCAAGCCTATCATATACACTGCTAAAACACAGGCATCAGAGTCACCGACTTATAGTGAGTCCGTTGATGAAATTGCTGCACATTTAAGACGTCAAGGGACGAGGCAGCAATCTTTTATTCCATAAGACTTGTTTTCTACTCCCTCAGCGGCATTACTTGATGCGTAACATAGTAGGCATGCACCTCTTCAAGCGCTCACTGAGAAAACAGACTCCTGCCTCTCATTGAACAATCGATGATTGTTTCGCCTTCGAGCTTATCGCTATTGCGTCGTTTGATACGAGCCTCGCAAAAAAAGACAAAAAGGTTAAAATAACCCACCTGATTAACAAACATTCAAAAGGTTTAAGTATGAGTGAGATCAACAAGCCCCTATCTGGCAGTACAAAAAAGCCTTTAGTGTTATTAATTCTTGATGGTTTTGGTTACTCCGAAGTCAGCAAATACAACGCTATTGCCAATGCAAACACACCCGTTTGGAACGATGTCTGCGCGACATCACCATACACCACTATTGCCACATCAGGTTTGGCAGTGGGCTTGCCCGAGGGCCAAATGGGCAACTCAGAAGTCGGCCATATGACCCTAGGTGCAGGCCGTGTTATTTACCAAAATTTTACCCGCATTAATAAAGCGATTAGCGATGGTGATTTTTTTACCAACCCCGCCTATACCCAAGCTGTTGATAAAGCCATAAGTAACAATAAAGCCGTGCACATTTTTGGCTTATTATCTGACGGCGGCGTGCATAGCCATGAAGATCATTTATTAGCTGCCTTAAAATTAGCTGCCGAGCGCGGCGCCAAAAAGCTCTACTTACACGCCTTTTTAGATGGCCGCGATACACCACCGCGCAGCGCAAAAACTGCACTCGCAAAGGCCGAGGCCACTTTTGAAACATTGGGTGTAGGCCGTATAGCCTCTGTGATTGGTCGCTTTTACGCACTTGATCGCGACAATCGCTGGGACCGTGTAGAGCAAGCCTACGATGTGATGGTTAATGGGCAAGCTCAGCACACCGCACTCAGCGCCCAGCAAGCCCTTGATAACGCTTACGCACGTGACGAAAATGACGAATTTGTCGCGGCAACCACTATTGTCCCGCAGGGCCAAAGCGCTGTACAAATGGAAGACGGCGATAGCGCCATCTTTATGAACTTCCGCCCCGATCGCGCCCGCGAAATCACTCACGCTATTATTGATGCCGATTTTAAAGGCTTTGAGCGCAAGCGCACAGTACAATTAGCCGACTATGTCATGACTACCGAGTACGCTGCCGAAATCAACACTCCGTGTGCCTTTCCGCCTGTGCCAGTGATTAACTCCCTCGGCGAAGTGCTACAAAACACCGGCAAAAAGCAATTGCGCATTGCCGAAACCGAAAAGTACGCCCATGTCACTTTCTTTTTTAGTGGCGGGCAAGAGTCTTTATATGAAGGTGAAGAGCGTATTCTTATCCCATCACCCGACGTGGCCACCTATGATCTCAAGCCCGAAATGAGCGCCGAAGAAGTGACCGATAAACTTATCGCCGCTATCGAAAGCAACACCTTTGATACCATTATTTGCAACTACGCCAATTGCGATCAAGTGGGCCACTCAGGTGTTTATGACGCGGCCATTAAAGCCGTCGAGACGGTCGATGTTTGTATGGGTCGCATTTTTGCCAGCCTCCAAAAGGTAGGGGGGCATGCATTGGTGACAGCCGACCACGGCAACGTCGAAGAAATGTTTGATGAACAATCAAACCAAGTACACACCCAACACACCACACTGCCTGTGCCTTTAGCGTATGTGGGCCCTATTGCGCTCACATTAGCAAGCGGTGGCAGCTTGGCCGACATTGCACCCACTATGCTAGCTCTAATGGATATTGATCAACCGGCTGAGATGACGGGTAAAAATTTAGCGCAATTAAAATAATCCCCGTTAATTAAATGGCCAATAACGGCTGATAACAGCTAAAATCACTGTAGCGCGCCAAAGGCGCGCTACGCATATCCACGGGCCAACGCCCCTTCATCCACTGCACTCAAGGAACTTCCCTATGCACTCCACTGTGAAGCGCGCTAAGCAAATAGCACTCGCTAGCCTCAGCCTAATGCTTTTTTGCACAGCCAACACCCTTTGGGCCAACGACGACATTGACCCACGCGAAACCAAACTCAATGAACTGCGCCAAACCATTGAGCAGCTTAAAAGCGAGCTAGACGGGGTAAAAGGCAACCGCGATGCACTGCTAAAAGCCCTCGAAGAAAGTGAAAGCAAAATTGGCCAATTAAATAAAAAGGCCAAAGAGCTCGAAGCAAAAATTGACAACAACCAAGCGCAGCTTCTTGAGCTAAAAAGGGAAAAGGAGGCCCTTGCCAGCGTAAAAAAGCAACAACAGCGTCAAGTCGCCGAGCAGGTTAACACTGCTTACAGACTTGGCCAGCAAAGTCACCTTAAATTAATCCTCAACCAGCGAGATGCATCGCTGGTTGCTCGTAACCTCAAGTATTTTGATTACGTAGCTGCCGCCCGCGCCGAGCAAATAGCCGCAGCCAACCACACGCTAGAGCGCATCGAAAAAATAGAACCCGAAATAGCCGCCGAGCAACGCAATTTAGTCAGCAACAGCACCAGCTTGCGCGCCCAACAAAAAGCACTGCGCGCACAATACAAAGAGCGACAAAGCACCTTAAAAAAACTGCAAGCGACCATCATCACCAAAGACCAACAATTAAAAGCCAGCGAAAAGAACCAAAAGCGCTTACAGCATTTAATCGAGCGTGTTGTCAGGGTCTCTGGCGATCTCGAAAACCCCGTCAAAGCCCAAAACATCAACAGCCTTAAAGGTCGCCTACCTTGGCCCACCAAAGGCCCCATTCGCCACAGCTACAACAGCCAGCGTATTAGTGGCAAAGTGCGCTGGCAAGGCATGGTTATTGGCGCGCCCAGCGATTCGCCCGTCAAGGCCATCCATCACGGTCGCGTTGTTTTTTCTGATTATTTACGCGGCCATGGCTTGCTGGTGATTGTCGATCACGGTCACAGCATGCTTAGCCTGTACGCGCACAACAAAACACTCTACAAAGCGCTGGGCGAGTGGGTCAATGCAGGTGAAGTTATTGCCGCTGTCGGCAATACCGGCGGCCAAACACAAGCCGGTTTATATTTTGAACTACGCTACAAAGGCAACCCAACTAATCCGCACCGCTGGCTCAAAAAGTCGGCCTAACATACAATGCGAGATTAACTGGGCTTAGCCTTAAGCCTATTACCCTAAAAACAACGAGGAGCCACCATGCCACGCCTTTGGTTTTGGTTATTTGCGTGCAGCACCATTTTTACCGCTCAACTCTTATCTTTTGCGATAGCCGAGCCCGCCACTCAACCCCAGCGCTCATCACCTGCACGCATATTACCGATTATGCTGGCCTCTTCACAGCAAACCCCTCAAGCGTCAACAGCGCCAGCACAAACGCCGCCGCTAAGCGAGCACAGCAAGGGCGCTCTACCGCTCGAAGATTTGCGCGTTTTTACCCAAGTCTATGAGCAAATTCGTCAAAACTATGTCGACGAGATTGACGATAAAACACTTTTAGAATATGCCATTCGCGGCATGCTCGATAAGCTCGACCCTCACTCGGCCTATCTCGACAAATCATCGTTCGATGACTTACAAGTGCATACCACTGGTGAGTTTGGCGGTATCGGTATAGAAGTCAGTCTAGAAGACGGCCTGCTAACTGTTGTTTCACCCATCGATGGTACACCCGCTGATGCTGCGGGTATCGAAGCTGGCGATAAAATTATTAAACTCGATGATATTTTAGTCAAAGGCCTAAGTCTTGAAGAAGCTATCGATAAAATGCGCGGTATCAAAGGCAGCGACATTAACCTAACACTAGTGCGCGAAGGCGTAGACGCTCCCTTTAACCTTACTCTCACGCGCGACACCATTAAAGTACGCTCAATCCGTCACGAAATTATCGAAGAGCATTACGGTTACCTTCGCATTGCACAGTTTCAAACGCGCACCGGCGCCGACATGATCACCGCCATCAACGACATGCAAAAAGAGCATGACATTCACGGTTTGATTTTAGACTTGCGCAATAATCCAGGCGGCGTACTGCAGGCCTCTGTCGAGGTGGCCGGCGCCTTTTTAGATGCCAAAAAAGTGGTCTACACCGAAGGCCGCAGCCCCGGCATGAACGAAGAGCTTTTTGCTAGTGCTGGTGATGTCACTCAAGGTATGCCTTTGGTCGTACTGATCAACGACGGTTCGGCCTCGGCCAGCGAAATTGTCGGTGGCGCCTTGCAAGATCACAATCGCGCTGTTTTATTAGGTACGCGTAGTTTTGGTAAGGGCTCGGTACAAACGGTACAGCCCATCACTCAAGAGAAAGCTATCAAGCTAACCACCGCCTTATACTACACACCTAATGGCCGTAGTATTCAAGCACAAGGCATCGTGCCCGATATTATTGTCGAGCGCGTTAGAGTCACTGCCATTAAAGGCCGAGTACACATAAGCGAAGCTGAATTAAGCGGTCACCTCAACAACAAAAAGAGTGCCGAAGTCAGCCGTAAAGATCGTCAAGCCGAACAAAAAACCACCGAAACCAGTTTACAAAACCAAGACAACCAATTATATGAGGCCCTAAACCTATTAAAAGGCCTGAGTATTTTTAATCGCTTAGAGCATACCCACAGTAGCTCCGAGCCCACTGCATCAACTTTATCAACAACACCTTAAAATGACTAC
Organism: Marinagarivorans algicola; assembly: GCF_001292705.1. Classification (GTDB taxonomy): domain Bacteria; phylum Pseudomonadota; class Gammaproteobacteria; order Pseudomonadales; family Cellvibrionaceae; genus Marinagarivorans; species Marinagarivorans algicola. The sequence goes on along the minus strand of NZ_LGAK01000012.1, from coordinate 11,685 downwards.
TCAGCGCCGTAAACGGCCGACCAATACACGCTCAAAAAAGCGCACCTCACCCCGCGGGCGGCGCGCCCAAAAAGCCCCCGCCAAAAAGCAATACCTACCCGCGTTAGGTATTGCAGCACTTTTTTGCGCGGGTATTGCACTGGGAGCCTTTTTGATTAGTCGCACATATACATTGCACCTAGAAGCCATAGAACTGCGTGAAGCACGGCAATGGGCAGCCGAGCGCGCCAAACAAGCCACTCTTCGCGAAGCTCAGCAGGTACAAGCACGTGCACTAGCGCGCACACAGTCGCCACAGAAGGCTGTATCGTCCGGCTCAAAACAAACACCGCAAGCCGCTGCTGGTGCGGCGCGACCTACCCGCACCACATCGCCCACTCACACCGAGCAAGCGCCCAAGCTTGCACAACAGACACAATTTACACGCCCCCCCAATATCACCCCTCCTGCCACCGAGCAGCGTGAAACCCCAGCAGTCACTCAAGATGACATCGTGCGTCAGCCACCCAAAAAACAACAGCGCAAACAACCGGTATTTAGCACCGCGCAGTTTTCATCGTACACGCCAGCGCAAAGCAGTAATATTATGGCCATTGTAATTGATGATATCGGTTACCAGCGTCGCGAAGGCCTGCGCACGCTGCATTTACCCGGCAAGCTCACTATTGCCGTTTTACCTTTTACCCCATTTGCTCAAACACTCGCCAAACGGGCACCCAAGCTTGGCAAAGAAGTTATGCTCCACGCACCTATGGAGCCTAAGGCGTTACAACACTGGGGCGAAGGCTTAACAGCGGTTATGACAGAAACCGAGTTACGCAATGACTTTGTGGCCATGATCAATGACATTCCTAATTTAATTGGTGTCAATAATCATATGGGCAGCGGGCTCACCGAAAATGCACAAGTAATGGATTGGTTAATGGCCGAGCTTCCTCAGCGCGGATTGTATTTTATTGATAGCCGCACCAGCGCCAAAAGCGCCGCTTACACGGCCGCCAAAAAACGAGGCATACCCACCTACCAACGCGATATTTTTCTCGACAACAACCGCGACAAAAAAGCCATTAATCAGCAACTCAACCGCTTAATTCGCGCCACCCAAAAAACCGGTATGGCCCTGGGTATTGGCCACCCCTACCCCGAAACCCTCGATGTACTCGAACAGCGCCTACCCGAGCTAAAAGCGCTAGGCATAGAGCTGGTTACGGTATCGGAGCTTTTAAATGCAAGAAGCCGACGCGAGGCATTCGCTTTAGGCTATTAATGCATTCCGTATAATTGAGGTATCATGATCCGTATAGTGAGGTGTCTATTAGTGAGGTGCTGTTGGTTTGCGTTAAGCGTGCAGCTACTGGGGTTGTCTACTGGGTTTATCTACTGGGCGCGTGGCTGTAATACCTTCGTTGCGATAACAGCAACTACCCAACATTACTTGGCAAAGCTGAGTGTTTCGTAAAAAATATTCCACTCCGAATGGCCGCGCGGACGCACTCGCTCTTTAATCAGCAAGCGGGTATTCGGTAGGGGGTATTCTTGTCGATGATGATAATGGTTATAACCCACTTCCCAAGTACTAAACACATTGTGCGTGGGCTTATCGATACGGCACACCCCTAGCATAGTTTGCGCAAGCAACTGATGCGCCATAAGCTCCATCGCTGCCATGTAGCGTTGTGCATTTTCAGCGTAGACATCTACGCCTTGGTTCCAAGCCACTTCGGCCGCATGCAATGCCGAAGCTAAGGCATATTGCGCATGGTGATTGTTGTCGCGGCAAGTTTCTTGGGTCAGGCCATTTTGCCAAGTGAGCGGCTGATGCCAAAATATGTCTAGCTTTTCAAAATCGCCATCAATCGCAGCAATACCATCAAGCGCAGTAATAGCACCGTCATTAGTCGGCTCAGCTGTATAATAAAAATAAGCCGCGCTGCGATGGTGTAGCCGCTTTAAGCCGGCATTAAAGGCTGTCACATCATCATTAAACACTGCAATATTTAAGAGCGCATCAATTTGCGTTAAATCGACATTGCCATTCCAGCCACTCATCGGTAAAAGCTGAGGATAAAAAACACGCTTCAGCATTTGCTGCAATTGCGCCTGCTCGGCAAGCGGCCAATCGCCGTACAACCTTAAAAGCTCTGCAGCAGGGGCAATCAACGCGCCTAGCCAACCGGCTAGTAATTTATCTTGATCGGTACCGGCGCTAAAGCCTTCTAGTTTTTGCCAGCTTGCTAACAGAGCAACGCCTTGCTGGGCAAATTTTTCATCACCGGAATAAACCCATGCTAAAGCATTGGCGTAAGTTTTTTTGGCCTGGTACTGTGCGGCTTCGGCGGTGTATTTATTGCTAGCATCAATCCAAGTGAAATGAAAAACACCGGGTGTTGCCATGTGCTTAAGCTGTGCCAATTGCCTAAGCCAAGGGTCGTACCCTAAGGCAATTTGCTGTTTCACAAAGTTCAAATCAGCCTGATTATTTAAAGCCCCAGGGTGTACAAATATATGATCAGCCAACAGCAATTGCGGCGCAGGCAGTGCTAATGCTTGTAACTTGACTCGCGCTGGTGTGATCGGCGGTTGTGCATTACTGCGCACGCCATCACAACCTACAGCAAACCATAAAAATACAACAAACCCAGTGATACTGAAACATTGAGTGTAATCAATACTTTTCACATTGTGTCCTTAACATTGTGCCTCTAGCATAGTGCCCTTCACGTTTTATCCTTTTTGTCTTATTGCCTCCCCATGCTTATGCTTGTGGCCACGATATGCGATACGTGAACTACGGTGCGCTAGCGGCCTCGCGCTCAAAGGTTGCCGTGCTCGGCGCCAAACCCACACTCGCAGGTAACACGATTTGCCGAGTACTTAACAAAAGCTTGACGTACGCCACATGATGGATCGTATGATTAATTAAATACAGCAGCTCGCGCGCTAGGGTCGAGTCAAAAGGCAATAGTGCTTGCTGTAAGCAGTCAACTTCTGATTCGACACGCAGCGTTTGATCAAAAACAGCCGCGTAGCGAGGCAATTGATGACACCATGTTAATAACACTGCAAGTTGTTGAGCCGAAGCCGTAATATCCGCTTCCAGTAAACCCCCGCGATTGCGTAAATTGTAATCAATACAACCACTATCAATACCTTTTTTCACCGCTAAAAAATGGTCGTAAATATGCCTTAAATGCTTTCCCACACCCAGCTCGACAAAATGGGTTTGGGCTTGACCTTGGGGTAAGCGCTGCAATGCTTTTAAAATAGTATCTACTTGTAATAAACCCGATACAAGACCTGCGGCTAACACCACTTCGGGTGTTTGAGTATCGGCCTGATTGGCATCGCCATGATGAGCTATCTGGCCCAGAGTTTTACACGACATTATATTAAGTTCCATTGAGCAATAATATTCAAGCGAGCTAAATTAAGCGGCATTTTTTTGCTGCCAACGTGTTTTAAATAATTCGGCACCATCGGCGCCCAAATACCGTTTTAGGTAACGCTCGGGGGTTTGCCTTAAATCTACATAAATCAAACCATCTAACGACTGACTAAAACCATGATTCACCGAGAAATCAATAAATTTGCCTTTTAAAGCCGCATAATGACGAATCAATGCTGGCACGCGCTGCTGATAAGCGCCTTGACCGAGCAGTTTATTAATAATCGAAAAATTAGCAAACGTAGTGATCAGCTCTTTAGACCAAAAGCGCGCTTTAAAGGTAAAAGGGCTATGTGCTTTTACCAGTGCCCGCGTTTTATCATCGGCGCCATACCCCTCTAATAAAGCATCCACTAACACAGCCCGCGCAATAGGCGCAAAGGTTTGCGAAATACTCACACAACCAAATAGTGTATGGCACTGCGGGTGCTGTAATAAATAATGGCCCAAGCCACACCACAAGGTATCTAATGCAATACCGTCACGCTGATACACGGGTGTAATAAATGAGCGACCCACCTCAATCGAGCCACCCAAGGTAGCGAGCAAGCGTTTATCGTAAGCAAATAGCGAATAACTGTATAAACCTTTTAAACCTTTTTTATCGACCAAATGCTTAACATTGGCCGCCCGATAACCGCCAACGAGTGCGCTTTGCTGGGTATCCCAAATAAAAATATGGTCGTAGTCCTCATCAAAACGATCAACATCACGCACCAACCCCGTACCTTCTCCAATAGCTCGAAAGGTGTGCTCACGCTCTACAGCCAGCAGCTGAGCAATAGGGCCCAATGCGGCATAAGGTGCTACATACACTTTAAAATCGCCGCGTGTTAGCACACAATACTCGCCCATAGCGGTTAAGTGATTTTGAATAGCCTCAGGGCTGGAAGTACTCGTGGCTAGTGACTTAACTTTTTTTTTAGCCGCTTGCTCTACTGTAAAAGCCGCATTATCATCAGCTAAAAATTCACACGCTAAGCGCAAATAATCGGTGGCCGCTTCGGGTGTCATTTTACCTTTCTCGAGAATAATCGGCTCGCCAATCGTTGCCTGAATACTCTCATTTTGCTTGGCAATCATCGCTCGCGGTAACAGTAGCGTACGCAGCCTAGCATGAATAAGGCCGGTCAAATAAAAAGCGCGTGTATTTTTACCTGACACATAAATAGGCACGCATTCGGCCTTGTACTTCATGGCTAAGCGACCGACAATATCTTGCCAAGGTGCATCAGTAACTATCCAATGTTTAGTAAACACTTGGGGCACCTGAATATGACCAACAGTCCCCGACGGGAACACCAGTAAAGCCCCGCCTTTCCCCAAGTGCTTAGCAATTAAGCGCATGCCTTTCGCGTTTTCGGCTTGTTTATTGGGGTTTAGTACATCAACACCAATAAATAACTCGTTAAACTCCTTAAAACATAGCAACATTTGATTAGTTAATACTTTAAGGTCTGGCCGGTAGCGCAATAATAAACGACTTAACAACATGCCCTCTAACCCTCCTAGCGGATGGTTAGCAACAAACACGATGGGCTTATCTTGTGCAACATTATTGAGAAGCGATTCATTCAGTACATCAAAATTGATGCCGGTTTTGTCGAGGGTGTAGTCCAAAAAATCGGCCGCATCGCCGCCATTGCCTGCCAGCCATTCGTCATACCATTGCTTTAAGGTGTCTAGCCGCGATAATCGATTAATCACCCAACGGATAGGCGGCGATACATCTGTTAGCGCTAAAGGGTTTGTCATGGGTGTACTCACGTCAAATTAAAGTAAAAGTCATAGGCTATATTTCAGTCACAGGTTATATCTAATCTGTGACAGGGTAATTACGCGTTAGAGCGCGCTCTTTACGCCAAGCCCGTATCAGCGCCAACAGACCCGGTGGCTTAACGCCTTGCTTACGCTGATAAGCACCGAGTTTAAACAACGTGCTGTATTGCCATAATAGCGCTTTAATCGCATCACGTAGCCGTGCACTTTTATCCCATATTTGAATAGATTCGCTACTGGCGCCATTAATTTCGACAATTTCTAAATCTAAGCCTTCGCGCAAGCGCTCTACGGTCGAGAACTTAACATCTAAACGACCGTAATAAAAATCGGGTAAATCATCCATGATACGGTTTAACGCCTCGGTGAGCGCCGGGGTAATATGCTCGCGAGCATCGGTAAATATCGCACCGCGGCAATGGCTGGCCGAAAACAATAACCGGTGGCGCTCACCCTCGTTAAGCACATGCTGCCAGCGTGCTTGATTGCGCTCGCGATATAATTCAAGCAATAACGCGGCACGCGGGTCGTCACTGACTAGCTGCTCAAGTGTTTTAACGCCATCGCCGACGACTGTTGGTGTAGTTTTAAACGTGAGCGAGGCAATATAACCTTTGGACGCTTGTGGGTGTCGCACATAAAAAACACCCACTTCAGGTTCATAACTAGCCAATTGCTGACATAACAAACCCGCCCCTTTCGGATACACCGATATCACAGCTTCTAGCTGAGCCAAGGTATGAATCAGCTTAACGCCTGAGCCTCGACAGCCAATATCGGGCTTACAGACAAAAGGCAAATGAATGCCCTTTTTAGCCGAACGCTGTATACACGCTTTGGCTTGCTGCGCTGCCGGCTCGTCGCGTACCTCCCAATACAACCAAGGTAAAATAGCCGCCTTACAGTGCCCAAGCGCACAATTCATGAGCTCGTGCTTGGAGCCACCCACCATACCGCTGAGCGGAATAATCGGATTAGCAATTAAAGGCAGTGTCAGTGAGCGATGACGCACAGCCAAAGCCAGCCACTGAAATAATACGGGTAAATACATCAGCCATGTTGGCCAAAACTCAAAAAAAGAAGTGGCTTTAGGCTGGGCGCTAGCAGAGGCAGGCGCAGCAGAATTATTGGGCGATGACGGCGAATTCACATGACTCTCTTTAAATGGTTAATATTTAGACTTTTGCAGGGTATAACCTGAGTGTAAAGGGCCGCTAGCCTACCTTAATCTTGCACACTAAACATTCACAGTTTTATAAAATATGCCCTATAAACGCCCCAATACAATCCCTTAACGCATGACAAAGCTGCATCGGGACAATACGAAAAGCAGTGAAGAGACAAGGACGCACTACAGCCTATTGAAGTCAGTCAATGATTCATGCGTGCCAACTTTTGAGCATCGCGCAAGATACAGACACCAAACATAAAAAAGCCGATAGACTATAAAAGACTATCGGCCTATAAGATACACAGCTTAGCTGCCGTCACTTACTGCTGAGGAAACATCATTTTACCTATACCATCAGCTACAACCGCCATACCACCATGTAACCATCCGCCATCAACAGGGATAATCGCGCCATTAATATAACCGGCCAACGGCGACGATAAAAACACACATGCATTCGCAATATCACTAGGCTCGCCAAAGCGCTTAAGCGGCACCGAGTTTTCACATGCCTTTATGGCAGCGGGTGTAGGCGCTAAACGCGCCATCCCTTCAGTACCCGCAATAGGGCCAGGAATAATACTATTAACACGCACACCACTAGGGCCCCACTCATTAGCGAGGTTGCGGGTAATCATATCAACACCGGCTTTGGCCGCACACACATGGGCTTGTGCAATCATAGGCATTTGTGCCTGCGGTGCCGAAATATTAATCACGCTAGCGCCAGGTTTATTCAACAACGGGTACACCGCACGCATCACATGAAAGGTGCCTAATAAATCAATATCAATCACCGATTTAAACGCATTAGGCGACATGCCATTAACCAACGCAGGAAAATTACCAGCAGCGCCAGAAACTACCACATCAAACCCACCTAAAACTTGTGCTGTGGCCTTTAAACCTTGCTCTAGCGCGTCGTAATCGCGCACATCGGCAGCAAAACCTAAGGCCTTCTTAGCGCCTAATTCGGTTAGCGCAGCCACCGTATCATCGACCTTATCTTGGCTGCGGCTAGCTACTACAACACTGGCACCTTGGCTTGCAAATAGTTCGGCAATACCACGGTTAATACCACTTGTACCACCCACTATTACAACATTTAATGCACTGCAATCAATTGTTATCATTTTTATGTTCCCGTGATTATTGGGTTTATTTTAACGTGTAAAAATAGCATAGCTTCAAAACCATGCTGCACTTTGTCAATATGCTTTATCGACGCTTTTTATCTCAGCACCTTATCAGTCAATATTCTCATATGGAGAATATTGACTGATGCGCGCAATTCGAAAAGCGGTTTATGCACCCAGGTCGACACTCCAATACCGGCTCTAGAGCCGAATGAAGTCGCTTAATTTAAAACTTGAATACCAAGACTCAATCACACAATTCGTCAATACTATTGATCAATACCGTCAACTCCTAACGCTAGCGCATAGCGCCATTAACAAATACTCTTCACTGACATCACCAATGAACATATTCATAAAATAATTGAATGAGTGATACTAACACACCGATTATTTACGGGTAAAAAAAGCCGCTATCGCCGCGGCAAACTCTTTGCCCGATAACGCCTTAGCAAATACTTGAGCCTCTTGAGTCATACAAGTATCAATCGCCTGCTTGTCACTGGCTTTTAATAATTGCTTAGTATTGATTAACGCCTGTGGCGGCATAGCAGCTAATTTGCTCGCATGCTCAAGCGCAGCCGCTAGCGGCTCTTGCACCACAGCATTAATCAGCCGGCCGTGCAAGGCCTCTTCGGCACTAAAGGTTTCGCCCAGCATTAACCACTGCGCAGCCTGCAAGTAGCCAGCCAAACGCGGAAGAATAAAACTACTGGCATACTCAGGGCACAACCCTAGCTTGGCAAAAGGCATGGCAAAGCTGGCGCTTGGTGCGGCAAATACCGCATCGGCATGTAGTAGCATCGTCGAGCCAATACCCACAGCCACGCCCTCTACCGCCATCACTACAGGTTTTGGGCAATCGCGCAACGCCAGCATAAATTGCCACAAAGGTGACTCGCTCGATAGTGCGCCATCAGCCCCTGCACTGGCAAAATCGGCCAAATCGTTGCCACTGGTAAAGCAGCCTTCACTGCCTGTGACCACCAAAGCACGCGCTTCAGGCTGCGCAACAAAGCCCGCCAGTACATTGGCCAAATCTTGATACATAGCCAAATTGAGTGCATTTTTGCTCGCAATACGCTCAAAGCTTACCTGCCACACTGTATTATTTTGCAAAGTCTGCGCTTGAATAAAGCCTGAATCTAATGAAACATCCGATAATTTTGTCATTTTATACCTGTTTGTCGTCAACTGAATGATTTTGCTTGCATGCCATTACGTGGCCGCTACAATCGAGCCATTTTCTTAATGTACAGTGTAGTGAATATGAGCCTTCGTCATTTATTATCGCACCGCGTGAGTCTTGCCATGCAAGCTGCGGGCATTCCTGCTGAGTGTCAACCCCATGTTGCTCCCAGCAAAAACGCCAACTTTGGCGATTATCAAGCTAACGGCGCCATGGGCGCTGCAAAAGCCATGAAAAGCAACCCGCGCGCTATTGCCCAAAGTATTATTGAGCATTTAGATCTCGAGGGTATTGCCCATAAAATTGAAATTGCCGGCCCAGGCTTTATCAATATTCACCTAGAGCCACAATGGCTGGGCGCACAAACTGTAGCCTTAACACCCAGCCTAGGTGCCATCGCTGCCAACAGCGAAAAAACAATTGTTGTGGACTACTCGGCGCCTAACCTCGCCAAAGAAATGCACGTGGGCCATTTGCGTTCGAGTATTATTGGCGATGCCGTTGTACAAACTCTAGAGTATTTGGGCTACAAAGTGATTCGCCAAAACCATGTGGGCGATTGGGGCACACAGTTTGGTATGTTGCTGGCACATCTTCAAAGCCAAATGGCCAAAGGCGAAAACCCAACCCTCGCACTTAAAGATTTAGAAGTGTTTTACCAGCAAGCCAAAGTGCGCTTTGACCAAGAGCCTGAATTTGCCAATACCGCACGCGAGTACGTGGTAAAACTGCAAGGCGGCGATGCAAAAATACTTGAGCTGTGGCGTCAATTTAGAGAAATCTCGCTAACACACAGCCAAGACATCTACCAAAAACTAAACGTGTCACTCACCGCCGATGATGTGCGCGGCGAAAGTGCCTACAACGACGACCTTGCGGTATTGGTTAAAGGCCTACAAGAGCAAAAACTTGCCGTTACCGACAACGGTGCACAAGTGGTATTTTTGCCCGAGCTCGCTAACAAAGACGGTGAGCCTTCACCGGTTATCATTCAAAAAGCCGATGGCGGTTATTTGTATGCCACCACCGACCTCGCCGCTTTACGCTATCGTGTTAACACGTTAAAAGCCGATCGTATTTTGTACTTTATTGATGCCCGCCAATCACTGCATATGCAGCAAGTGTTTATTGTGGCTCAAAAGGCCGGCTTTGTAGATGAGCACATTAGCCTAGAGCATCACTCTTTTGGCACCATGATGGGCAAAGACGGCAAACCGTTTAAAACACGGACTGGCGGCACCGTGAAACTCGCCTCATTACTCGATGAAGCCTGCGAGCGCGCCCTAACCACCGTGAAAGCCAAAAACCCCGATCTCGATGCGCAAACACTGCAAAACATTGCCAATAAAGTGGGCATAGGCGCCGTTAAATATGCCGACTTATGTAAAACTCGCACCAACGATTACATCTTCAACTGGGACTCCATGCTCAGCTTTGAAGGCAATACTGGCCCTTACTTGCAGTACGCTTATACCCGTATACGCAGCATTTTGCGCAAAGCCAACATAGAAAAAAACATAGAGGCCAGCCAACTCAATAACACCATTCACATTAAAGCCGATCAAGAAAAAGCCCTAGCCCTGAAGCTATTACAGTTTAACGACTGCGTAGAGCAAGTGGCCGCCGAAGCACTGCCTCACTTGTTATGCACCTACCTTTACGACCTAGCCAGCTTGTTTATGACCTTTTACGAAGCCTGCCCCATACTTAAAGATGGCGTTAGCGAAGAAGACAAGCTCAGCCGCTTAAGCTTAAGCCTAAAGGTGAGTGAAGTACTCAAAGCCGGCTTAGGCTTATTGGGTATTGATGTAATGGAGCAAATGTAAGCTGCTGATTGTGTGGGTGGCTTTATGAGGTAGAGCTAGCCTCACCTTAGCTTGCACAGCTTTAAAAACCGCCTTTTAGGCGGTTTTTTTTATTAATGGCATTAAGCGCTCTCGGCGTTTGCGACATTAGTGAATCCCTTCACATCAGCTTTATTCGCTAAATATAGGCAAGAGCCAAAACGCGCCGCCTAATATCCAACCACCCTAAACTTTTCCCGCATTACCCACCATCAGCCCGACCCAACCCAATAACACCACGTTATTAGTTTGGGGGGCGTTATGCTTTTTATTGCATTAATACGTTATTAGCGATCATTTTGGCATGGCGACACGATGGTCAATAAAATTTAGTGTCTCTTTATTTTTTACATGCCTATCTAAGTAGATCTTCTAAAAACGGAAAGCCAATAATCAAATGATTCAACCCTAAATCGGGATCTAATATTTCCCTGATCAAAAGAACTTTCTCCTTTATATGTAAATATTTTAGGATTACCAATATTAACGGAACGCCCATCAAAACACGCAATCCCATCACTATCATCATTCTTGGCAAAAGGAACCACTAGAACTCCCTTTGGCATTTTTTTATTAATGGTCGAATAACACAAATCTGCGAATTCTTGGTTTTTATATATAAACCACCAAGGGTATACATCTACACCATCATTCACAGCTTTTATAAAGCTCTCAGGATATTGAAACTCCACTGAAAGCATTCCTGAAAAATAATATTCTGAGCGATTAGTAGTCATTATTCTTTGCCTTCGAGTCGTTAATTGATCCGAGTTTTTAACTGTGTGTCACCACAAATTCTTGCAGACGCTCTAGCTGATTTGAGTGCGAATTTTTTTACATTCTTCACATCATAAACACCAAACTCAACCCCTACAGGTAGATCAGGTAAAAACCATAAAACACGATGACATGAAATTTCAGAGGCAGGCGCTCGATCTTTCACTCGGTTTAATCATTATTTATCTCTTAGTTTTTATTCAATATACCCGATAGGCAAGCCGTCTGTTTATCTATAAACCTTGTTTTATTCATAAATTTTGTCGCTATTCGGCTAGGCTGAGATAGGCTTCACCCCAGATATTTCACAGGCTTCGGCATAGCTTAGCGGTGCCTCACCCAGC
>NZ_LGAK01000113.1 GCF_001292705.1 Marinagarivorans algicola | reverse complement strand
GAAAAAAAGACTATTTTTATCAAAGATAATCGCAATGGAAACTGTTAACAAAATGATACAAGCGGTAAGAAGCCGATACTTTAGCATGGCCTTCCTCAGTAATACTTATGAGGGTGCGCTAGAACTTAAAGAAATATTAAAATTTTGTAACTCCAGTACATTACAGACTTGGCAAAAATCAGGGTGCGCAAGAGCTAAGCAATATGAGACAAATGCCTCCCGTATATTGTCAAGCACTATACCCACGTCCATTTCTTTCGCATCTAGAAGGTTTCAATTAAGTACTGACGCAGAGGTTAAGGCTTTAGCGCAACAGCTAGCATACCGATTAGAGAGCAAGGATATTGAAGCAGCAGTAGGCATCTATGATTCAATATTAAAGAAATTGGAGCAATAATATGAAAATAAGAAATTACCTTCTAATAGCATCCACGATGGCATCCCCCACCATCAATGCAGAAACCATTTGTACGGAAGTAAGAGATAGTTTAAAAAATTATTTTAATGCCTCAAAAGTAGATCTAATACTCAACCAATTCCTTACAACTTATATAAATGGTAATGATCCATATACTACTTTCTCCCATAATTCAAAAATAAAATATGATAATATTGGCGAAGATGTGAAATTTGATGGGGAATATTCACAATCAACAAAAGAAGTAAGCTATAGCAACGAAAAGCATTATCGTAAATCTTATTATTACAAAGGTGCTTATGAACAATCACATTCAGTCACTGTTTGCGCAGATGACTCTGATTTGGTTTTTGCATCACAATTATCGAACAATAGTGCACAACGTGTACCCATTAACTATGGCGGGCGTTATTTTGGTGATTTTAAAAATTTAGGTGACTTTTCATTTTCATTTAAAATACGCTATTGGGATGGAGAATATCCCAGTCAAGCCGTTACCTTTGGTGAAAAACAACTCCCCTCAGTCGTTAATCTTAATGCTGTGCAATTTAAGCCAAGCAAGCGAGCCAAACCACCAAGACAACAAAGTACACTATCTGTTTTAGTAACTGAAGTTAATGATCTGG
>NZ_LGAK01000112.1 GCF_001292705.1 Marinagarivorans algicola | reverse complement strand
CACCCTGCTGGCCACGATAGTATTCGACCTCATAAACATAATGACGGCTTGACGCCTCTCAAAAAAGAACAGCTTTACAAAAAAACTCTAAACTCGTGACCAGATGGGTTGACCACTACAAACCAACAACGGCAGCTAAAAGTCAGGGAGACTTACCACTCCTACCAACTTAGTCAGAACTGCCGCCAACGCACACCCATCGGGGAGATTCACCTTAAAGGCCATTGGTTAATCCAAGCGGGATTTGAGATTGATTCGCCGGTGAAGGTCAGGGTTATGGACGGGTGTTTGGTGTTGACTAGCGAACCGTAAATAAAAAGGCACTCGATGATTTTTAACGAGTGCCTGTCCTGCTTATTTCGAATCTAGGCTAGGGCTTAAATTGCATTTTCTATTTTTTATCTGGAATTTTCTTGGCGACTTCAATCTTACCATTGTGATTGATAACAATTGTTAACACTTGACGTACCCAATCAGAACTCGAATCTGCTTGAACCCTTATAGGAGCCCCGTATTCAAAGAAAACCCGTAGCTCTTCATTTTCGCTACCTTCATTTGCGATAGCTAAATCTGGCCCTCCTAATTGCTCAATTCCAATCAATTTCTCCAATGGGACAAGCATTTTTTCACCAAGCGTCTCGATCAAAATAGATTTAACCTCACCATTACCTTGACTACGAACATTCACAGTAACTTCGCCAAAATCTGAAGATAACAGAGTTCTATAGGTTCGTTCATTCCAAGGCACAGAACGAAAATCTGGAACATCAACTACAGCAGCTACATTCATACTTAACCCGGAAAAAAATAACCACATAAATAAATAAAATAGGCTCTTCTTCATTGCATTTCTCATTGGTGTTTATCTATAGTAAAAGCGTTTGGAATTTAGGTTTAACAGAAACCCTGAAATCCACCGCTGAGCAGTACTCTTAACTTTTCTTTATGTTGGTCAATATTCTTGAAAAAAACTACGCATGCCTGCCTAAAGGTTTTCACATCGGCATGATATTGATTATAGAGGACTTTCTTTTTGAAGAACCGCCAAAGGCGCTCGGTAATGCA
>NZ_LGAK01000111.1 GCF_001292705.1 Marinagarivorans algicola | reverse complement strand
CCCCTTTAAATAGTTATTTATTATGCATTTTTAGACCCACAAGGCAGCCAAAAATCAACGCTGCTGTATAAAATAATTATACATTCACTGTCAAGAGTCAAAAACTTAAAAATCGAGTATATGATTGGCCTTTATGCGAAGAGATAAAAATCTAACTCTTATTTTCAAGAGATTCATTAGAAAATTTTCGCAATAAATAACTTGTAAGGCTTGCTGTAATAAATGCAATAAATACCTTTTCAACGCCCGGATCACCATGAGGAATAAGAACAGATATTGTTTCCATTGTAAATAGAGCACCTAGGCTTGAGGACAGGATTACTGTAGTATTATTCAACTTTAACATTGGATTACCCTTTAATATTTAAAATAGCCCATAGTATAGATTACTACAGGCTAGATATCTCTACATTAATGCAAACTAATACAGAGACACTCACCCTAAAAAATACCGACTCAAAAACAACACAAGGACAGGCACTTTTAAAAATCTGCTTGTTGTTAAAAATTAAATCGAATTATTAATAGTTTTGAGTAATTTAAACGATTGCTGGTAGTTGCTGGTATTGGTGTTGGCTATTACAAACGCAGTACTTTGAGCGTGAGTGCCTATCGCGCTTGCACTCCCTGCGTTTGCGACATTAGTGAACCCTTCACGTCAGCCTTATTCGCCAAGCATAGGCAAAGGCCCAAGCGCGCTGCCTAATACCCCACCAGCATAAATTTTTCCCGCGTCACCCTCCATCACTCCTGCCCAACCTAATAAACCTAATAAACCTAATAAACCTAATAAACCTAATAAACCTAATAAACCTAAATGATTAGCTTAGCTTCTTTATAATTTTCATTGCATGAATACGTTATTAGCAATTACCCTAGCATTGCGATACGATAATCGATAAAACTTAGTGTCATTTTCTTTTTGGCATGCCTGCTTAAAAACAAGGTCACCGGTTGCTAAGCCTAACGATGAATCCGCTTAGGTGCCCCAAACATTATCACACGTAAGCTGCACCTTGAAGCCCTGATGTATTGTGTGAAAAGCATAGACAGAGTCACTTTGGCT
>NZ_LGAK01000110.1 GCF_001292705.1 Marinagarivorans algicola | reverse complement strand
AAATGTAACTCTGCCTAAATCATCATAATTAGCAGATTTCCTGTACCTAGCAATATGGACATCTAAGTCTTTTGCAACTTCTTTTGACCACAAATCACGTAATTGTTTTCGAACTTTTTGCCATGTCATAATTTTCAGCTTTGGAATATAACATTATATTAGACGGAAAAAATCTATGCCATTTCGAGAAAAATACCGAATCGCCCACAAACTGTATACTTACACAGTTAAAATTAGTGCTCTCAAGGACAGGCACACCAAAAACACTTCCGTTATAAAAATATCAGGCTAATAACCAGAATGACTTAAAACGAGTGCCTGTCCCAGTAAAACGCTTAATGCTGTTTTCATCGAGAAACTCTCGAAAATATTCAGTATTCCCCAAAATATCGGAAGCGAAGCAATCAGTTCCAATTAGCGGGCCATCTGAGTGATTCCCAACCCAAAGTAAATACGCTTTAAGAGATAAAGGTAACTTTAAATCTAGCTTGCGCTCCATTTCAACGAGATTGTCTACGGTAGCACCCTTGGCATCACCATATTTACTTCTTAATTTCTCATTATAAAACTGCTGAGTCTTCGGTAACATTTTGCCTACTAACGCCGCAAGAAACTGCCGGAGTAAGGTGGCTGCTTTTTTGCGTGTTTTTGCAAAAAAGCAGCCACCTTATGGAGGTCAGATTTGCTTGCCTTGTTAGTGATTTTACGCAATCTCGACACCAGTTATATCAGAGTGGTTTTCGAATATTTTTTTGAAGTACTGGAAGCATGCGTTTGATTCAGACATCTTATTTCTACCCAATATCTTTTCTTTTAGAGTTCGATACCGGTGAACTTGAAAAACCCACTCCAGTTCTTGGTTTGGGTCATCTCCTTTTTCATAAAATGCTGCTGATCCGATTAGATATTTGGCTCCATCCCATTCAAGCTCGCTATACCACCCCCAATCTTCGGCGTCAGGGACAGTAATGTCTACCTCATTTTTGAGCTCCGCCCTGAGCCATTCAAGTAGTGATAGGCCGAAAACCGGATTGATCGGATTTTCTTTTTCAGTACTTACATCGAACATAGAGGTTTTAAAATGTATGGCTTTATTCATGAGCCTCCCTGATCAC